>CALCIB010000188.1 GCA_937907525.1 uncultured Planctomycetales bacterium
GCCGTCGACCGCCGGGGCGACCGGCCCCTGGCCGTCGGCCAGGGCGGCGGCGGCGCGACCCGCCTTGCCGCGACGGGGAAGCTCCTCGATCCGCTCCTCCGCCAACGCCTCGGCGCGGGCGACGACCGCCTCGGCCAAGGGCTCGTCCAGGCCCTCGATCGTGGCCACGAGGTCGGCGATCTCCATCACCGACAGATCGTCGTAACTGAGGATCCCCTGCTCCACGAGCCGCTCGGCCAGCTCGACGTCGACCCCCTCGATCGCCGAGAACGCCGCGACCGCCTTGGCGATCACCTCGTCCAGCTCCTCGGCCGTCATGATCTCGATGTCCCAGCCGACCAGCTTGGACGCCAGGTGGACGTTCTGGCCCCAGCGGCCGATGGCCAGGGAAAGCTGGTCGTCGCGCACCAGCACGATCGCCCGGCCCAGCAGGTGGCAGAGCATCACCTCGTCGATCTCGGCCGGCTGCAAGGCGTTGGGGATCAGGGTCGTGAGCGAGTCGTTCCAACGGACGATGTCGATCCGCTCACCCCCCAGCTCGTCGACGATGTTCTTGATCCGTGTCCCCCGGATGCCGACGCACGCCCCCACCGCGTCGATCTTGGCGTCGTTGGAGGCGACCGCCACCTTCGAGCGGTGCCCCGCCTTGCGGGCCATGGCCCGAATCGCGATGGTCTGGTCGGCGATCTCGGGGATCTCAAGCTCGAAGAGCCGCCTGACGAAGTCGGGATGGGTCCGGCTGAGGATGATCTTCACCCGCTGGCCGACCTTGCGGACGTCCAGGATCACCGCCCGGGTCCGCTCGCCGGGGTGGTAGCTCTCGCCGGGGAGTTGCTCGCCGCGGGGGAGGATCGCGTCGGTCTTCCCCAGGTTGACGATCGCCGCCCCCCCCTCGAACCGCTGGACGATCCCGGTGACCAGGTCCCCGCGCTGGTCCTCGAACTCGTCGTACAGGCTGTCGCGCTCGGCCTCGCGGATCTTCTGGATGATGACTTGCTTGGCCGTCTGGGCGGAGATCCGCCCCAGTTCGGCCGGGTCCATCGGCTCGCCGTCCTTGGTGGCCGAGATCGCCCCGGTGTCCTGGTCGATCAAGACCTCGATGTCGGCCGCCTCGGGGTAGTGCTTCCGCGCCGCGGTGGCGAGCGCCGACTGGATCCCCTCGAACAAGATCTCTTTCGAGATGTTCTTGTCGCGATGGATGCTATCGACGATCCGGACCAAATCGACGCTCATTCCCACCCTCCGAGGCGTGCTTTCCAGGCGGTCTCGACGCGCGCGAGACGGTTTCGAGCGGCGGCCCCGGGAAGGACCGGCCTTCCGGCGAAGGCCGACTCGTCGCCTCGACGTCGTCGAGTGGGCCGCGGCTCCGAACCGCCGTCCCGCCATCGACCGCGCGGGACGACGTGGCGGAGGCGCGCGGAGCCGGGCCCGGCCCTCGGCGACGGCGGTTGATCCCGCCCGTCGGCCGACGACCCCGACCCGGCCCTCATGCTATCCGGATGTTGACAGTTCTGTCAAGCGTCCCGACAATGGCGAGGAGGCGAGACGGGGCCGCGGAATCGCGCGGCCGCCTTCCTTATAATAGAGATCGTTCGCCGGTCGTGGAATCCCCATGAATTCGACCCGATTGGGACATGACGCCGTAAGCGACGCCCTGGGGACGGCCGGCCTTCGGCCGACCCCCCAGCGCCTGGCGGTCTATGATCAGCTGGCGGCGATGGACGACCATCCCACGGCCGCGGAGGTCTTCCAGGCGGTTCGCCCCAGACTTCCCAGGATCAGCCTGGCGACGGTCTACAAGGCGCTTGAGGCGCTCGCGGCGGTGGGCGCGGTCGACCGGCTCAATCCCGCCGCGGCGGGGGGGCCGGCGCGATACGACGCCCGCGGCGACCACCATTATCATTTCCGTTGCCTGCGCACCGGCGCGATCCACGACCTGCCGACCCGCTACGACCCGGCCTTGGTCGAGCGGCTCGACCCGGCCCTGGCCGACGACCTTCGCCGTCGCGGATTCCAGGTGACGGGCTATCGCCTGGAGTTGTTCGGCTATCAGCCGTCGGAACCGGAAGGGGAACGCCGGGAGTGAGTGGCAAGCGATCCGATCCGGGACCGCCCCCGAACCTGGGGCCGCTGGTCGACACCCACGCCCACCTTCAGGACGACCGGCTCCGCCGCGACCTCTCCGCGGTCCTGGCCCGCGGCCGGGCCGCGGGGGTCGTCCAGGCGGTCGCGATCGGCATCACGGCGGCCGATTCGGCCGAGGTGGTCGAAATCGCCGCCGCCCGTCCCGAGGTCTTCGCGGCGGTCGGCTATCAGCCCAACGGCCTGCTCGACGCCGTCGAGGACGACTGGCGGCGGATCGTCGACCTGGCGGCCTTCCCGCGGGTGGTGGCGATCGGCGAGACGGGGTTGGACCGCTACTGGGACCGCGCGCCGTTCCCGCTTCAGCAAGAGTGGTTCCGCCGGCACCTGGCGTTGGCTCGCGAGCGCGACCTGCCGGTGGTGATTCACTGTCGCGAGGCCGAAGCCGACGTCGCCGCCGCGCTTCGGGAGTTCGGCCCGCCGGTTCGGGGGGTCTTGCACTCGTTCACCGGCACGCGCGCGCAGGCCGAGGCGTTCTTGGAGTTGGGACTTCACGTCTCGTTCGCGGGGATGCTCACCTTCGCCAACAAGGCGCTCGACGCCTTGCGCGAGGCGGCGGCGGCGGTCCCGCTGGATCGGCTCTTGGTGGAGACCGACAGCCCCTACCTGGCCCCCGAGCCGCGACGGGGACGGACCAACGAGCCGGCCAACGTCGCCTGGACCGCCATGAAGCTGGCGGAGCTTCGCGGCCTCCCCCCCGCCGACCTCGCCCGCGCCGTCACCGCCAACGCGCGGGAACTCTTCCGCCTGCCCGAATCGTGAGCGGGCGGCGGGGCGACCCCGCCGCCTCACTTGGCCTCGACGGCTCGGGCGGTTTGGCGTTCAATGGGTGGAGGCCGGCGGCAACGCGACGGCGGCGGACGTCGTCGCGCCTGGGGGCGGGAGCGTGATCGCGTGTGGGAAGAAATGGATTTCAAGCGGCTCGTCGCCGCGGCCCCGGTCGCGACGCCCATCCTGCTTCTCTTCATGGCCGGAGGGATCATCGCCGCGCGCAGCGGCGTCGACCACGTCGCCTCCGGCCGGGACGTCTGGAGGATCGCCGCCAACTTCTCGGCGATCCTTTTGCGGGTCGCGGTCTACGTCGCGCTTCTGCTCTTGGTGCAGCACTTCATCGGCCAGCGCGCCACGCTCGGCTGGTGACGTCCCGGCTCAGACGCCGCGGGCCTTGGGGTCCCACAGGATCTTGTGGAGCTGCACCTGAAGGCGGATCGGCAGGCCGCTTTCCAGGATCCAGCCGGCAAGTTCGGTCGGGTCGACCCGGTCGAACACCGCGCTCATCAGGATCGGGCAACGGCCGACCAGGCCGTGGCGGCGGATCACGTCGAGCGACCACTCGAAGTCGCCGCGGTCGCCCAGGACGAACTTGACCTCGTCGGTGGGCTTGAGCCGGTCCAGGTTCGACCAGACGTTGGCGCCGGCCTCGCCGGAGGCCGGCGTCTTGACGTCCAGGATCACGCGCGCCCGCGGGTCGACCCGGTCGATCGGCAGGCCGCCGCTGGTCTCCAGGAGGACCGTCCAGCCGCGATCGGCGAGCGCCGTCATCAGCGGGTAAGACTCCTCCTGCAAGAGCGGCTCGCCGCCGGTCAACTCGACGAGCCCGCCGCCGTGCTTCTCGACCTCGGCGAGCACGGCGTCGAGCCCCATCGCCTCGCCTTGATGGAAGGCGTGGGGGGTGTCGCAGTACGAGCAGCGCAGGTGGCAGGCGGTGAGCCGGACGAAGACGCAGGGGAGCCCGGCGAAGGTGCTCTCGCCCTGGATGCTGCGGTAGACCTCGTGGACGATCAGCGTCCCCGCCGCCTTCCCCTCCAGCGGACGGAGCCGTCGCGCGCGGACGCTCGCGCTGGATGCGTCGCGCGGCGGATGGACGGTCGGGAGTGGTTCGAGCGACTTCATCCCCCAATCGTATCCCCGCGGCCCTCGCCCCGCCCAGGCCAACTGGTTTCGACATGGGGGGCCGCTTCACCTGGGCCGTTCGACGCCAACGCCGCGCCGGCCCCGTCCCGGCTCGACGCGCCGAGGATTCCTCTTTCGTCGGGGCGGTCGAGCGGTAGGATGTCTAGGGAAGGAGGTTCGCCATGCTCTCCGAATCCGCGCTGGCGCTTTTCCGTCTGCACGTCGCGAAGCGCGGCGATATCGCGGTGGACGATTCGACCAGGCCCGCCTATCGGGAACTGGCTCGCGTCGGCTTGATGACGCCGGTCAACACCTACGCGGGCGGCCCTGAATCCGCCTATCGGCTGACGAAGGCGGGCTTCGACCGAAAGGCGGAGCTTTTGACCCGCGCGAAGGAAGCGGTCTGACGCGACGCGGCCGGCGCTCGCCCGCGACGTCGAGCATCCTGGGGATCCGGCCCGCCCGGCCTACCTCGCCCTGGCTCGATTGATCCGCCTGGCCATGTCGCTGATCGGTAGTTCGGTGTTCGCCGCGGCCTTGATCGCCGCGGCGTGATCTCCGCCGTGGCGCAACTCCTCGTACTCGTGCGCGATGATGGCGTCGATCCGGTCGCGCAGCCGGGCTTTCGCCCACGGTTTTCCGCCCTTGCGGCCTTTGAGGAGTTCGGGATTCAACACGCCCGAATCGACCACCACCCCCGTCGTGTTCTCACCGCCCTGCCTTCCATGCGGATTGAACGCGCGCCATCGCCCCGCCCCCTCGTAGTCCGGCTGCCCGTTCATGGCCTCGGGTACGCCCAACTCCTCGTTTCGGATCGCCACGTACTCTTCCAACCGATCCGCCCAGCGGAGGGCGAAGTCCTGGGCGTGATCGGAAGGATTCGCGGGCGGAAGGTCGGGCATGGGACGATTTCGGGGTTAGTCGGCTTCGCGGACGCGAGCCATGTCGGAGAGCAACTCCGGCCGGGCGCGGGGGTCGCCGGGCAAGGGCCAGCGACTCGCGAAATGGACGAGCGCCGACCAATAACGAGCTTCCTGCTCGGGCGACATGCGGCCCCTCGCGCGCGCTTTCGCGAGGGAGCCGAACAGGCGAACGAAGTGACGGACCATCTGGATGTTGAGCGGGACGTTGTCAAACATGTAGCCGCCATGCTCCATGATCCAACTTGGACCCGGGTCTTGCAGTCGTTCATCGATCCACTCCCATTGGTCCGTGAAATAGACCAGATATGAGTCAATGCGATCCGACGCATGATCCGCTTCGTCGTTCGACATCGAAGGAGCCCCGTGGCCGTCGGGAAGCACGTCGATGAGCCAATCAAAGGGCGGCGGCTTCGCGCCCAGTCTACGTCAACCCCAGCGCCTGGTCGAAGTCGTTCCAAAGGTCGTCGACGTCCTCCAGGCCGACGGAGACGCGGATCAGGCCGGGGGTGACGCCGGCCTTGGCGAGGGCCTCGGGATCCTGGCCGCGGTGGCTGGTGGTGAGGGGGTGGCTGACGGTGGTCTCGGCGTCGCCCAGGCTGGGGGCGAAGGGGACGTCGCGAAGGCCGCGGATGAGGCGGTCGGCGCGCTCGCGGCCGTCGACCTCGAAGGCGATCATCGCGCCGAAGCGGTCGCCGAACTGGCGACGCGCCACGACGTGGTCGGGGTGCGACGGCAGGCCGGGGTAGGAGACGCGCGCCACCTTCGGATGCGCCTCCAGCCGCCGCGCCAGCTCAAGCGCCGTGCGCGAGGTCCGCTCGACGCGCAACGGGAGCGTGACCGCGCCGCGGAGGGCGAGCCAGGAGTCGAACGCGCCGCCGGTCTGGCCGAACGTCGAGGCGACCGCGCGGACCCGTCCGATCGCCTCGCGCGCGCCGACGACCGCGCCCAGGGTGACGTCGGCGTGGCCGCTTATGAGCTTGGTCAGCGAGTGCGCGACCAGGGGGACGCCCAGGGCGATCGGCTTGCACAGAAGCGGGGCGAAGGTGTGGTCGACCAAAAGCGGGACGCCGGCCTCGGCGGCGACGGCGGCGACGGCCGCCAGGTCGCAGACGCGGAGCAAGGGGTTGGAAAGGGTCTCGGCGACGACCAGGCGGACGTCGGGGGCCGCGGCCAGGGCCTCGCGGAGCGAGTCGGGTCGGGAGGGGTCGAAGAAGCCGTGGGCGACGCCGAAGCGGGAGAGTTCGCGGACGACCAGGGTGGTCGTCTTGCCGTATAACTCGTCGGAGAGCAGGACGCGCCCCCCCCGCTCCGCGTTCGCCAGCACGGTCGCGGCGATCGCCCCCATCCCCGAGGCGCAGACGACGCCGGCCTCGGCGCCTTCCAGCCTCGCCAGCTTGTCGGCGAGTTGGGAGGCGTTGGGGTGGCCGTCGCGGGCGTAGAAGAAGCCCTCGGCGCGGCCGCCGAAGAGGTCGTCGACCTCGTCGATGCCGGCGATTCGGAAGACCGACGCCAGTTGGATCGGCGGCGAGAGCGGCTCGGTGCTGGAACGCGGGGGGGCGGGCGATCGGGAGCAGAGGGTGGCGTCGGAGACGGGTTCGTGGGGCATCGCGCGGTCCATCCGTTCGGATCGGGTCAGGTCGGGACTTGCTTGCGGTGAAACCGTCCGGCCTGGCCGAGCATGGAGATCGTCTCGCCGATCTCGCGAAGCACCAGCCGGCTTCGGCCGGCGGTTTGAGACTCCTGGAGCGCGCGGCGGTGCGCCGAGAGCTTGGGCCAATCGACCGGCCAGGCTTGCGCGATGGCCGTCTCGCGGGTCTCCTCGGCGAGTCGTCCCAGCGCGTCGAGCAGTTTCTCGTCGATGGGGCATTCGCAGGAGCGGTAGCGGTGTTCGTCCTCGGGGGCCAGGGGGTGCAACGGCTTGGGGGCGGTGAACCGCCGGATCAGGCGGTCCTTCCACGACCGCGCGACGCCGTCGACGGGGCGGCCCCGCTTGGCGGCGGGGTCTTGCTGGTCGGTCTCCCCCGATTCGGGGTCGACCCAGGCCCCGATCCGGACGATGACGACCGTGATGTTGTCCAGGCCGCCGCGGAGGTTGGCCAGGTGGACGAGGTAGCGGCTGGCGTCGCGGGGGTGGAAGTTGGCGGCGAACGCCCCCAGCTCCGGGTCGGCGACCGGGCCGGAGAGGCCGTCGGAGCAGAGCAGGTAGACGTCCCCCTCGCGCACCGCCAGGGGACCCTCCAGGTCGACCTCGACCTCGGCGGGGCCCAGGCTGCGGGTGATGACGTTCTTGGGGATCGAGACGTTGGCCTGCTCGGGCGTCAAATGCTTGCGGCGGACCAGTTCCCAAACCAGGCTGTGGTCGAACGAGAGTTGATCGACGCGGCCGTCGCGGATCCGGTACACCCGCGAGTCGCCGACGTGGGCCACCAGCGCCCCCTCGGGCAAAAGCAGGAGCGTCGAGCAGGTCGTCCCCATGCCGTCGAAGTCGCGGTTGGCGTCGGCCCTGGCGTGGATCCGGGCGCTGACGTCGCGGAACGCCTGGGAGATCGCCTCCCCCGGCGCGCCGACCTTGGCCTTCAGATAGCCGTGGGGGATCATGTCGCAGGCCATCTTGCTGGCCAGTTCGCCGGCGGCGTGGGCGCCCATGCCGTCGGCGACCATGAACAGGTGGCCGCGGCGGCGCCAGGTCTCGGGGTTGGCCGCCCGAACCGTCGCGTGGCTGTCCTGGTTGTTCTGGCGACGCATCCCGGTGTCGGTGGCCGAGGCGTCGACGATGATGTCGTCCCAGTTCACGATCCGACCTTGTGGAAAAATATCGGAGGAACGTCCCGCCGTCGATGGAGGGGCGGTCATGAAATTCCAGGATGCCATCAGGATCGCCAGTAAGTCGGCGACGGGGCCCGTACCGAGTTTAACGCGATCCGCCGCCGCCCCCCCGGCCCGTCCCCCATTCTACAACGGCGCGCGGCCCGCCGGTAATCCCACCGGGATCGGACCGCGCCGCTTCGGTCGCGACGCGCGGCCGCCCTGGCTATTACACCCGTCGCGCGGGGGTTGTGACCGTCGCCCCGGCGTCGCGCCGACGACCCGACGCTTATCACGCGAGCCCCGGCCGAACGGCCTTCTCCCCTTGAGGGGGAAGGCGACGATCGTCGGGTCGCGGGGCTGCCCGAACGGCGACGCCCTTTGCTAGACTGCGCGTCTCGCGCCGGTCGATCCGGCGCCGCTCGTCACTCCCGTCGCGAGGCCGCCTCCATGAACGACCCCATCGTCCCCCCCCCCTTCCCGCATCAGAAGCGGACGCTGGCCAACGGCCTCGACGTGATCGTCGCCCGCCGTCCCGGCCCGCCGACGGTCGCGGTCAACCTCTGGTATCACGTCGGCTCCAAGAACGAGGAACGGAACCAGCGCGGATTCGCCCACCTCTTCGAGCACCTCATGTTCGAGGGCTCCGAACACTACCCCGGCGACTTCTTCAAGCATCTTCAACCCCTGGGCGCCGCCGTCAACGGCTCCACCTCCGCCGACCGCACCA
This sequence comes from uncultured Planctomycetales bacterium, assembly GCA_937907525.1. Taxonomy (GTDB): domain Bacteria; phylum Planctomycetota; class Planctomycetia; order Isosphaerales; family Isosphaeraceae; genus Paludisphaera. The sequence goes on from CALCIB010000188.1 coordinate 8,494, forward strand.
ATTACTTCGTCGACCTTCCCGCCGCCCACCTGGAGCGGGTGCTGGCGATGGAGTCCGACCGCATGGGCTGGCTGGTCCCGGCCCTCGACCAGAAAAAGCTCGACGTCCAGCGCGACGTGGTCAAGAACGAGTACCGCCAGAACTACGCCAACCGCCCCTACGGTCAGGCCGGGCGATTGCTCGCCGAGGCGTTGTACCCGCCCCAGCATCCGTATTCGTGGCCGACCATCGGCGTGATGGAGGACCTGGACGCCGCTTCGACGGGGGACGTGGCCGCCTTCTTCCAGCGGTTCTACGTCCCGGCCAACGCCAGTTTGGCGATCGTCGGCGACGTCCCGGAGGACGAGGCGTTCGCCATGGTCGAGCGCTACTTCGGCCCCATTCCCGGCGGCGCCCCGGCGCTTAGGCCCTGGGCGCCGGCCGTCGAACGGGATCGCGGCGAGACGCTGGAACTCGTCGACCGCGTCGAACTGGATCGTGTCTACGTCGCCTGGCATTCGGTCCCCCAGTTCGACTACGCGGACGCCCCCCTGTCGCTCCTGGCCGACGTGCTGGCCAAGGGCCGCTCCAGCAGGCTGTACCGCGAGCTGGTGCTGGAGAAGCAGATCGCCCAGGACGTGACCGTTCACCAGTCCGGCCGAGAGCTGGCCGGGACCTTCGGCGCGGTCGTCACGCTCCGTCCCGGCGCGGATCCGGGCGCCCCTCTGGGGGCTCTCTTCGAGGCGGTCGACTCGGTGGTCCAGCACGGCGTCAAGCCGGAGGAGTTGGAGCGGGTCAAGACCATGAAGGCGTCGGCCTTCCTGTTCGCGCTGGAGCGCGCGGGGGGCTTCGGCGGCGTGGCGGACCGGCTCAACGCCTACAACGTCTATCAGGGCGACCCCTCGCGGATCACCACCGACCTGAAGCGGTTCCTGGACGTGACCGTCAACGAGTTGCACGACGCCGCGGTCGACTTCCTTTACGACCGCAAGGGCAACTACCCCGCCCGCCTAACGATCCGCGGCCGCAAGCCGACCGGGGGGATCGCCAAGGCCGATCGCGCCGCGCCGCCGCCTTCGCGCCCGCCCGCGCGGTTCCGCGCCCCCTTGCCGGAGGTCTTGACGCTCTCCAACGGGCTTCCCGTCTGGGTCTTCCCCAGGCGCGACCTGCCGACGGTCGCCGCCTGCGTGGCGCTTCGAGGCGGCGGCGGCGCCCAGCCGATCGGCCGGCCGGGGCTGGCCGAGATCGTCGCGGCGATGCTCGACGAGGGGACGACGTCGCGGTCGGCCGAGCGAATCGCCGCCGAGGTCGAGTCGATGGGGGCGTCGCTCTCGGCCTCGTGCGGCTGGGACGGCGCGTACGTCTCGCTTCGCTGCCTCAAGCCGGCGTTCGACCGGACGCTCGACCTGGCCGTCGACGTCTTGCGCGAGGCCGCCTTCCCCGAGCCCGAGTGGGAGCGGATCCGAGGCCAGAGCGTCGCGGCCCTGCGCTCCGCGCGCGACTCGGCCGACGCCCGCGCCCACCGGGCGCTTCTGAAGGCGCTCTACCCCGAGGGCCATCCGTACCGCCACCCCCTCTCCGGCGTCGAGTCGGTCGTCGCCGAACTCGGCCGCGAGGAGGCCGTCGCGTTCCGCGACCGGACGTTCGCGCCCGGCCTCGCCGCCGTGGCGGTCGCCGGCGACGTCGAGCCGGACCAGGTCGCCGCGATGCTGGAGGCCCGCCTGGCCGACTGGCGCGGCGACGCCGACGTCCCCCCGGCGGTCGAAACGCCCGAGCGCGCGCGGCGGCCTCGGATCCTGCTGCTGGACCGTCCCGGAGCGCCGCAGGCGGCGGTTCGCTGCGGCCACGTCGGCGTCGTCCGGCTCGATCCGGATTACGACCCGCTGACGCTGTTCAACCAGGTGCTCGGCGGCCAGTTCTCCTCGCGGCTCAACGCCAAGCTCCGCGAGGAGCGCGGGTTCACCTACGGCGTTCGAAGCGGCTTCGACGCCCGCCGCGGCGCGGGGCCGTTCTCGATCTCCGCGGCGCTTCAGGCCGACAAGCTGGCCGTCGCGCTGGACGACGTCCGCGGCGAGCTGCTCGCCGTCCTGGGCGACCGCCCCCCTTCGCCGAGGGAGATCGACGAGGCGCGCCGCTCCTTGATCGAGGGCTGGGCCCGGCACTTCGAGACGCCGGGGTCGCTGGTGGGCCGCTACGCCAGCGTGTTCGTCCAGGGTCTCCCCCTGGACTGCCTGGCGACGTTCCCCGCCCGCATGGCCGACGTCGCGCCGACGGCGGTCGTCGAGGCCGCCCGCCGTCGCGTCGACCCCGACGCCCTGGTCGTCGCGGTCGTCGCCGACGCCGAACGGGTCCGCGGCCCGCTCGCCGCCATCCCCTGGGCCGACCTGGAGGAGATCGAGGATTGAGGGGTCGACGAAAAAAGGGCCGCCGGGAAGGTCCCGGCGGCCCTGGGGTCGCGTGAAGGCTCGATCAAGCCGGCTCGGTCAGTAGGCGACCGAGGGGATGCCCAGCTTCTCTTCCTCCTCCTCGAGGATGATGATCCGAGGCGTGACCATCAGCATCAGGCTGGTGGTGGTGCGGCCGATGCCGACGTTGCGGAACAGACGGTCGATCCACGGCGTCTTGGAGAGGACCGGGACGCCGTATTCGAGCCGCTGCTCCTGGAGCTGCTTGACGCCGCCGAGCAACACGGTGCCGCCGTCGGGGACGGTGACGGTCGTGCTGACCATGGTGTTGGTCGTGTTCGGCAGCTGGATCGTGCCGTTGATCGACGCCGAGGCGCCGCCCAACCCGGCGCCGCCGACGCCGGCGGGCACCTGCAGGGTCGTGAAGCCGTTGATCACCTGGAAGAACGGCGAGAGCGTCAGGCGGACGTAGCGGCGGTCGGCCGTCACCACCGGGGTGACCGAGAGCGACACGCCGTTGGACAACGGCGCCGGCGACGGCTGGAACGCCACCGAGCCCGGGCCGATGATCGGGATCAAGGTCTGGATGTACCACTGCATCTCGCCGTTGAAGATCGTCGCGGAGGCGCCGTTGAAGGTGGTCACCTTCGGGGCCTGGAGGATGTTGTTGCGGGTGTCCCCCTGCGCGGCCGTCAGGAAGAAGTAGACTTCCAGGTCGCTGAGGAACGCCAGGCCGAGCGAGGCGCCCGCCCCGGCCACGGTGTTGAACGGCGCGATCAAGCTTCCGGTCGTGTTGGTGAACGGGATCTGGAGGTTGTTGGAGAAGTTGTACAGGCCGCCCCCCTGGGTGCCGACCGTCATCGGCGTCTTGCCGCCGGGGTAGAAGTTGGAGTAGTCGCGGATCGGGTTGATGAGGTAGGCCGGGGAGCTGCCGCCGGTGGTGCCGCCGCCGCCGCCGACGCCGCCGCCGCCGAGGCCGCCGCCGACGCCGGTGCCGCCGCCGATGCCGCCGCCGCCGACGCCGCCGCCGGAGCCGCCGATGCCGCCGCCGCCGATGCCGCCGCCGCCGACGCCGCCGCTGGAGCCGCCGCCGATGCCGCCGCTGGAGCCGCCGCCGATGCCGCCGGTGCCGCCGGTGGTGCCGCCGGTGGTGCCGCCGGTGCCGCCGCCGGTGCTGATGGTGCCGCCCTGGGGGATGCTCTGCGGGAAGGCCCAGGTGCTATGCTTGCCCACGCTCTTGGAGTTGATCGCGAAGTCGAAGTCGACGCCGATCTGCTCGAAGAACGAGTCGGTCACCGTGATGAACCGCACCTCGATGGACACCTGAAGGTCCTGGAGCCGCCGCAACTGACGGAGAAGGTCGGCGATCTGGTCGTGGACCTCCGCCGTGTGGCGGATGATCAGGCTGATGCTCAGGTAGAACGGCGTGATCGAGCCGGGGGGCCGGGTCTCGTCGTCGTCGCCGCCCAGCCCGCCGCCGCCGAAGGCGCCGCCCAGGCCGTAGGCCGAGGAGACGTCCTGCCCCTCGCCGTCGCGGACCTGCCAGGTCCCGGGCGCGATCGACGTCGTGATCAGTTGGACCAGGGGCGCCAGGTCCTCGTTGGTGACCTCGGCCCGCTCCTCCTTCTGCACCGTGGTCCCGTTCGCGCCCCCCACCCCGACCATCGGCTGGCCGCGCGGGTCCAGGGGCGTCGGCGACGGCGACTTCATCGCCGAGTGCGCCGACTTGCTGGGATCGATCCCCTTGGTCTTGATCAGGTCGCCGACGTAGTAGGTGTGGAAGAAGGTGTCCTGGCTGGTGGCCTGCTTGTTGGTCACCAGCAGCACGTCGTCCATGATCGTGTAGCTCAGCCCCAGCGGTTGGAGCATCAGCTTCAGCACGGTCTTCAAGGCGACGTTCTGGAGGTTGAGCTTCACCGGCGTGGAGAAGGTCAGGCCCTCGTCGGTCAAGGCCCTGGGGTCGAGGGTGACGTTGACGCCGGTGTAGTTGCCGATGAAGGCGATCGCCTCGCCCAACGGCTGGTTGTCGAAGTTGACGCTGATCGGCTCGCGGAGCTTGGCCTCCACGGCCAGGGTCTTGGCGCCCTTCTGGGGCTCCAGGCTCTTGACCATCTCGCGACGCCGCTTGGTCAGATCGTCGAAGGAGGTCGGGAACTTGATGTCGTTGGCGACGACCTCCGGGTCGATCGCCGAGGCCGCGTCGACCGCCTGCCAGGCCACGACGACGCCGTCCTCCTTGGCCGCCTTGTTCTTAAGGTCGGTCTTGTAGCGGCGCTCGGCCTTGGCCTTGAAGACCATCATCGGAGCGGCGACCTCCGCGGGGTCGACCTCCATGGCCTGCTTGGCGTACTGCTCGGCCTTGTAGAAGTCGCCGTCGCCGTAGGCGGCCTGGGCCTTGTCGAACAGTTCCTTGTAGCGGGCCTTCTTGGCGGAGTCGGCCTCGAGGATCCGCAGCCGCTTGCGCTCGATCTCCTCCTTGTAGCCCTTCTCCTTCATCTTCTCGTCGAAGATCAGCTTGTCCTTCTTGGCCAGCTCGATCGCCACCTCCAGGCGGCGGGTCATCGGCTTTTGAAGGTTGGGGGCGACCTCGGAGGCCGTTACGGCCTTGAGGGTGGTCTCGTAGATGTCCAGGGCCTTCTGGGGGTCGATCTCCTGGAGCCTGCGGGCCTCGGCGATCTTGGCGCCGACCTCGGCGTTGAGCTTCTGGGCGACGATCGAGTCGTGATCGTCGGCGGAGGCCATGCGGTCGTTGACCACGGCGCGGCCGGTCGGGTCGCCGATCTGGTCGGTGGTCAGGGACTTGAGGAGCTCCTGGACCTTGGTCTGAAGGTTCTCGTCGAGGACGGACCCGGCGGAGGCGACCTCGGTCAAGAGGGTGCGGGCGCGGCCCTTGTCCCCCTCGCGCAGAGCGGCGAGGGCGGACTCGTAGAGGCTCAGGGCGCCCCCCTGCTGGGCCAGGTCGATCTGGGCGGTGAGTTCCTCGGCCGCGGCGCCGGCGCCGTCGGCCTTGGCCTTCTCGGCGGCCTGGCGGGCGGCGGCGTAGTTCCCCTCGGAGTAGAGGGACTCGGCCTGGGCGACGGCCGCGGAGCCGGGGCCTTCCGGGGCCGGGGCCTCGGCCGCGGGGGCCGGGTCGAGTTCCAGCGCGGGAGCGGCGACGGCGGCCGGGGCCGGCGTCGGGGTGGAGGCGACCTCGGGGCCGTCGCCGGGGGCCGGGGCCGGGGCGTCGGGACCGTCGCCGACCGCGGGCGCGGGGGCCAGGGCGTCGAGGTCGGGGCCGTTGGCGCCGCTCTTGACGACCGCGAGGTCCAGGGCCGGCTTGCCGCCGGCCTCGGCGGAGCGGATCCGATCGGCCTCGGCGAACTTGGCCGCAGCCGCGGCCTGGTCGTTCTTGGCCAACAGGGCGTCGGCCTCGCGCTCGACCGCCTCGGCGGCCGACTCGACGGTCGCGGCCGTCGCGGCGACGGCCTCGGCCGGGGCCGCCTGGGCCTCCTTCGCCAGGGCGATCTCGTGCAGCACCGCCTCGGCGCGGTCGGCCGTCAAGGCCGGCACGACGTTCATCCGCTGGGCCTGGCGCGCCTTGGCCTCGGCCTCGGCGAACTTGCCGGCCTTCACCAGTTGCCGCGACTCCTGCACCAGCACGTCGTACACGCCGGGGCTGGCCTGGTCCTTGGGATCGCCGCCGCGGATGGCGTCGCGCTTCCGAAGGGCGCGGGCGGCCGCGGCCACCTTGTCCGGGTTGTCCTCGAACATCCCGTAGGAGAGGCCCCAGCCCTTGACCTCCATCGCGACGGCCTCGGCCGCCTCGAACTGGCGGTTGGCGATCGCGGCGCGGGCCTCGGCGAGCTTGGCCTTGGCCGTCTTGTGATCGTGGGCCTTCGCCGAGTCGCCCGCCGCGACGGCGACCGCCTTGGGACGCGCCTTCTCAAGCGCCTTGCGGGCCTTCGCCGGCGTGGAGTCGAACAGGCCCCACTTGACGTCCAGGGCCTCCGCCTCGGCGATCTTCTCGTCGGCGGCGTCGTACTCCCCCTTCATCATCAGCTCGCCGGCTTCCTGAAGCAGCCAACGGCCCTTCTGCTTCGGGTCGGTCTCGTCGCCCTGGAGCGTCTCGGTCCGCGCGACGATCGGCGGCGAGGACGGCGAGGCCGTCACCACCGTCGGCGGCGGGGCCGGCGCCGCGGCGGGCGCCCGGGTCGGGGCCGGCGTCGTCGCCGCGACCGGGGCCGCCTCCGGGGCCGCGGCCGCCGTCTTGACCCGCTTCAATTCGCGGACGTAGTCGTCCAGCAGCTTCTGGTGCTGGGGCTCGAGCTGATCGCGATACATCTGGGCCGCGTCGAGATACTTCGCGGCCAGGTCGAATTGCCCGCTGTTGAACAGCTTGGAGCCCGCCTCCAGGTATTTGATCGGCGGGGCCGGCGCCGGCTTGCGGGTCGTCGCCGCCGGCGGCGCGGCCGCGTCGTCGGGGGCCGCTCCTTCCGTGGTCGCCCCCCCCACAGCGCCGAGGACCATGGTGACAGTGAGCGTTCTGAGCCTTCTCAACGCGACCTCCTTTCGCCGCCACGCGGACGGCCGCCTACATCCCTGAGAGCGGCCTTCGTTCGAGTACTCACGACGAGACACGATTCCGCGACGGCCGAGACCGAAATCCGCCCGGTACACCCGGCGGGGCCTTGTTCACCCTTCCGCGTCCGGAGCAGCCTCATCCCACCCTTCCCATCGCGCCGCTTCGCGCCATGGCGCGCCTCGCGAACGCGAGGACGGCGCATCGGGACCGGGAGAAGATGCGGCGGTGTGTACCTCTAATACAGGTTTCGGTCAAGGCGGGGGGTTGACTTTTCCCGAAACGCGGAAAACTCCGCGCGCGCCGACGGCGCAAGAAAAAACGCCTCCGGCCGCGTCCCTCCGCGACGCGCCCCAGGCCGTCGATCCGCCGGGTCCGGCTGGGATCGACGGCCGGCGTCGGGTATCCTGAAGGCGGATTCAACCTTGCTTCAACACCGCTCCCCGACTCGGGAGGACGTCCCATGAACGGCCCGACCCACGACCATTCCCACGCCTTCGGCGGTTTGCGCGCGCGGGAGCGCGAGGGGCTGGTGGTCGCCAGTCGTCGAGGGATGCTCAAGGCGAGCCTGGCGGGGTTGGCCGGGTTGTCGCTGCCGGACCTCTTGCGCCTGCGCTCCGCGGCGACCGCCGCCGGCGTCCGCGCGCCGGGGGCCAGGGCGGTCATCCTCCTTTGGATGGCCGGCGGGCCCAGCCAGATCGACACCTGGGATCCCAAGCCGGATCGGCCCCTGGAAAACCGCGGGCCGTTCGGGACCGTCGCCACCAGGATCCCCGGCGTCCGGATCTGCGAGCACCTGCCGAGGCAAGCGGCGATGCTCGACAAGTTCACGATCATCCGTTCGGTCGACGCCCGCCACAGCAACCACGAGCCCAACAAGGTCATCCAGACGGCCAACCTCGACGCCGAGCCCCGGGTCTCCCCCAGCAAGGACCTGTACCCGGCCATCGGCTCGATCGTCGCCAAGCACCACGGCGCCAACGTCCAGGGGATCCCGGCCTACGTCGCGTTTCAGACCTCGCGGACCCACGTCGCCCACGCCGGCTACCTGGGCAAGCAATACGACCCGTTCATCGCCAACCAGGCGTGCAAGCTGCCGATGGTCGACTACGTCGGCAAGGAGATCGGCAAGACCTCCCCCGCCGGCTTCTTCCAGCTCCCCGACGGCGTGACCCAGCGACGACTCGGCTCGCGACGCGCGCTTCTGGAAGACCTGGACTCGCTGCGGGCGAAGCTGGAACACTCCCCAGACGTCGCCGCGATGGACCGCTACGGCCGCGAGGCGATCGACCTTCTGGTCGGGCCCCAGGCGCGCGAGGCGTTCGACCTGGAACGCGAGCCCCAGGCCGTCCGCGACCGCTACGGCAAGCACGTCTGGCATCAACAGGCGCTCCTGGCCCGTCGCCTGGTGGAGGCCGGCGCGGCGTTCGTGACCCTCGACCTGAGCTACCACCCCGCCTCCGGCACCTGGGACAACCACGGCGACAACATCCCCCCCTACGGCGGCATCGGCAAGGGCCTGGGCCCCTTGCTGCCCATCTTCGACCACCTGATCACCACCCTGGTCTCCGATTTGGACGAGCGCGGGATGCTCGACGACGTGCTGGTCATCGCCATGGGCGAGTTCGGCCGCACGCCGATGATGGGGACGCAAGGCAGCACCGACGGCCGCAACCACTGGAACGCGGTGATGTCGATGTGCCTGGCCGGCGGCGGCATGCGCCACGGCCAGGTGATCGGCGCGACCCAGAGCGACGGCGGCTACATCAAGGACCGCCCCGTCACCCCCGCCGACCTCGCCGCCACCATCTACCGCCACATGGGCGTCCCCCTCGACGCCACCTACC
>CALCIB010000189.1 GCA_937907525.1 uncultured Planctomycetales bacterium
GCGGCGAAGATCTGGATGTGGTGCGGGCAGTTCATCGGCTTGAGCAGGTATTCCTCGAACTCGCAGGTCTGTTCGAGGTAGCCGATCCGCTCCGCGACGTTCATCTCGAAGTACGGCCGGGTGTACTTCGTCTCGGACGACGCATCGGGGAGTCGCTCGGGGATGCCGGCCTTGCCCAGAAGCACGCGCTGGGCGTCGTCGTCGAGGTTGCCGGCGGTCAGGCCGTCGAGCAGTTCCTTGGCGGCGGCGTCGGCGGGCATCTTGAGGGTCGGGAACTGGGAGTCCTTGTAGTACGGGTAGTGGCCGCTGGTCTTGTACAGCTCCACCTTGCCGACGTGCGGGGTGTAGACCGGCTGATACCCGCGCTTGGTCAGCTCGGCCTTGAGGAAGTTCTCCAGGAGGCCGCGGACGACGGCCCCCTTGGGCATCCAGAGGACCAGTCCCGGTCCGACCAGCGGCGAGATGGTGAACAGCCCCAGTTCCTTGCCGAGCCGGCGGTGGTCGCGCTTGCGGGCCTCCTCAAGCTGGGTGACGTAGGCGTCGAGTTCCTTCTTGTCGAAGAAGGCGGTGCCGTAGAGTCGTTGGAGCATGGGGCGGTCGGTGCGGCCCTTCCAGTACGACCCGGCTATGGAGAGGAGCTTGAACGCGCCCACCTTCCCGGCGTGGGGAATGTGGGGGCCACGGCAAAGGTCGACGAACTCGCCCTGGCGGTAGAAGCTCAGGACGCCGAACTTCGCCAGTTCCTCGTCGATGTGCTCGACCTTGAGCGTCTGCCCCAGGTCGCCGACGAACGCGCGGGCCTGGTCGACGGGGAGGCTGAAGCGTTCGAAGGGTTCGGCCTCCTTGGTGATTTTGGCCATTTCGGCCTCGATGGCGGGGAAGTCGTCCTCGGAGATGGCGCGACCGTCGACTTCCATGTCGTAGTAGAAGCCGTTGCCGGTGGTGGGGCCGAAGGCGAGCCGGACGCCGGGGAACAGCCGCATGACGGCGCGGGCCATGATGTGGGCCGTGCTGTGGCGGAGCACGTCGAGCGCCTCGCGGTCGCGGGGGGTCAGCAACCGCAACTCCACCACCCCCTCGCCGTTTTCGATCGGCCGGTCGAGGTCGACGATCGCGCCGTCGGCGACGGCGGCGACCGCCGCGTCGGCCAACCGCTTGCCGATCCCCGCGGCGACGTCGCGCGCGGTGGTCCCCTCGGGATAGTCCTTGACCGACCCGTCCGGCAGCTTGATCTGAAGCATCTTCGGCCGCTTTCTCCGTCCCCGCCGCCGTCCGCGACGTCGCTTTATCCAATCGCCCCTCCAAGCCCCCCAGCGTATCCGACGGCCGCGCGGATGCCAACGTCAAGAGCCTGGGGGTGATGGGTGCCCAAGCGAGCCCGCGACCTGGAGCGGGACCATGAACAGGCGGCTTAACTCGTCCGCCTTCGCGGCCGCGTCGAAGAGAGGGGCTTCCTGGTGGATCGTCGTCAGCAGTTCCGCCAGCCGTTCGCCGATGCGGCGGTTGCAATCGTCCGCCGTCTCGTCGAGGAACCGCCTGACGTATTGAAGGTCCTTCCGACGAGGCCGCAAGACGCGGCGGGCCGAGACGTCGGCGCGAACGAGGACTTTGAGCTTCGCCGCGTCCGAGCGCGTGAGGACGCCAACGTTGTGGACGATCGAGTGCCGGATTTGCCAGAGGACGCCCAGCGTCTGGGTGCGAGAAACGTCTTTGAGTTGCGCCGGATTCGCCTTCTTGCCGGCCTTGGCGGGAAAGAGCGTGAAGTCGCCGTCGCCGAAGGGGTCCGCGAGCAATCGCCTGTAGCGCTTCGTGGCGTCCTCGCAGTCGAGCCACGTCTGGGCCTCGCAGAGGGCCCTGCCGATGGAAGGCTCCTGAAAATGCGCCGCCAAGATGCCGCCGTGAAGCTGGAAAACCTTCAAACGGTCGTCGGCCACCTTGTCGACCAGTTGATCGATGCAGACCGCCGCCGATTCCTTGAGGAATCTCTCGAACCCCTCGACCATGTCGACCAACACCATGGCGTTCAGACGGGCCTGGTGTCGCTCGGCGACCGCCGAGTAGCTGCCCTTGGCGTTCGCCTTCTTCTCGAAGTAATCGATCAGGTTCCAGTCCTGGCCCAGACCATGCCGGAAATGGGCCAACGGCGTATCCGCCTCCGGCGGCATCGGTTCCGAGTGCTCCAGGATTTCCACGACCTTTCGGAAAAGGTCGATCGGCGGACGACCGGGCATGTCAGCGGGCCCTCTCGGCTTCCATGTCCGAGGCGTAATCCGCGGTCGTTTCCAGGTCCTCGATGAGCAGCCAGGCCCCGCCGCGCTTTTCCCAGCAGAACGCGAAAAATCGGTTGTCGAACCAGATCGGGCGATCCGCGCCCTCGGGGAGCCTTTCGTCGTCCCCGAGCCGGCGGCACAGGGCGTCCAAGTCCGCGAGGGTCGTGAGCGGTTGTCCGTTCGACGTGTCGCGTTCCCTTGGGTCGTGGATCAAGAGCGGCGCGTCGATCCGACGCAACAGGTCGGCCAACTCGTCCGCCGTGCAGGGCATGGCGATGTATCCGGACAGGACGGGGTCGCCGTCGACGCTCCACCAGCGATCCTCGCCCTGGGCCGTCAGCCAGTCGGCCAGCAGCTTGGGATCGACCTCGAAGCGAGGACGGTCCCTGATGTCGACGACGGGTTCCATCGCGGGTCTCCCTCGAAGCACGATTTGGAGAAGACGCGTCGAGACGACGAACCGCCTTGCCTCATGGATTATCCGCTTCCCGCGGGGATCGGGTCAATCGTCGCCCTCGCGTCCCGAAGTGGGGGGATGGCGCGGCGGATCGATTCGACCCGGCGGCGGGGGGAGCGACGATCGGGAGACTCACGCCGCGCGGCGGCGACGCGCCAACGCCAGTCCGAAGCCGGCGGCCGCGGCTCCCATCAGCCACGACGACGGCTCGGGGACGGCCGACCCCGGCGTCCCTTCCAGGCGGAAGGCCATGTCGCCGGAAGCGGCCGTCGTTATGAGTTCGCGACCGACGAACAACGCCGACGAGGCGTCTCCCGGCGCGTTCGGCCCATCCAGGGTGAACTGCCCTATGTTGTCGTCGCTCCCGCTCATGCCGATCCAGTACGAAACGCCGGCGTCCAGGCTCAGCGCCGCGGCGAGATCGACATGGACGCGAATCACGCCGTCAAGCGCGCCGGCGCCCTCGTCGTCGATGACGGCGATCGTCTCGGTGGTTTCCGAGATCAAGACGCCGGGCTGACCGGAAGCGTCGGACCAGAGCCTGACCACCACGTCGCCGCCGACCGCGGGATCGCTGTCGTCGCTATGAATGGTGTAGACGTCCATTCCGGTGATCGACGCTCCGGTCGCGAAGTTGACGATCTCGGCGAAATTCTGGTCGTCGGACTCGTTCCACCAGGAATGCTGGCCGTCCAGGTGGGGCAGCAACTCCGCCCCGGTCGCGCCTGGGCTGTAGTCGAGGATGATCCCCGCCCGGGCCGGGTCGCCGATGATCGCCGCCAGCATCGCGCAGAGCGCCACTTGGAACAATATCGTACGCATGCGAAGGGCCTTTCGTCGCCTCGTCCGAGGATGCGATCGTGATCCACGACGCCCATGATCACCGTTGTTCACGGATAGCGGAACAAATCATACCAACGACCCCAGAGAGTCATCAAATAATGTTGGCAAAATCCAACATGGTTTCGCGGCGAGATCCGATACGCCACGTTGACGACATGCACCGGGCGATCTTCGTTCCGGATCGACGTCCGCGTCGCGATTGAAACGAACGCCATGGCCATCAGGTGGGCGGGCGTCGCGGCGGGCCCCGCTCCCTAGGGCCGCGGCCGGCCTCGGACGGTCGGGTCGATCACCGGCCGACCAGGAGGCTTAGCGGTCGTTCCAGGCCGTGGGCCTCCAGCAGGGCCGCGTCGTCGAGGACCGCGCGCGAGGGGCCGTCGGCGACGATCTTGCCGGCGTCCAGGACGACGGTCCTGGGGCAGATCTCCAGGACCATCTCCAGGTCGTGGGTGGCGATCAGCTTGGTGGCCGGAAGCGAGCCGATCAACTCCAGGAACCGGCGCCGGCCGCGGGGGTCGAGGTTCGCCGTCGGCTCGTCCAGGACCAGCACCGACGGCTCGCACGCCAGCACCCCGGCCAGGCAGACGCGCTTGCGCTCGCCGAAGCTGAGATGCCGCGGCGGGCGGTCGGCGGCGTCGGCGAGCCCCACCCGCTCCAGGCATTCGAGCGCCAGGCGACGGGCCTCGGCCTTGGCCGCGCCCAGGTTCAAGGGGCCGAAGGCGACGTCCTCAAGCACGGTCGTCGAAAAGAGCTGGTCGTCGGGATCCTGGAACACCAGCCCGACCTTGCGGCGGACCTCCGCGCCGTGCCGCGAGGCGTCCAGGCCGTCGATCCAGACCGACGGCGGCCGGCGACGAAACAACCCGTCGCGGCCCGGGAGCAGGCCGTTGAGGTGGAGCAATAGCGTGCTCTTGCCCGCGCCGTTGGGTCCGACCAGCGCCGTCGACTCCCCCGCGGCGATCGACAGGTCCACGCCGTCGAGCGCGCGGCGGCCGTCGGGATAGTCGTAGACCAGTCCGGCGAGGCGGACGGCCGGGGCGACGGCGGAAGTGACGGCGAGGGCGGAAGCGTCGGCCAAGTGTCAATCGTCCAGGGTCCGCGGCACGCCGTCCCATCCCCGAGCGGTCATCGCCGCGAAGACGCGCTCCTCCCGATCCAGCGCGCGACCCAAAAGCACGCCGATCAGGCTGGCGAGCGCCCCGAAGCCGAGCCCGCGGCGGCCGAAGCTCCGGGCGCGCCGGGCGACGGTCATCCGCGTCAACTCGTCGTGGAGGACGAACAGGTAACGATACATGAAGCCGAGCGTCGCCGCCAGGGCCGGCGGCATCCCCAGCCGCCGCATCGCCCAAAGCATCTCCGTCCAGGGCGTGACCTGGGCCATCGCCGTCATCGCCATCAACGCCAGCCCGTTGCGAAGCACCAGGTCCAGGGCCGCCAGCCGCCACGACAGCCCCGAGGACTCCGCCACCCTCCCCGCCGCCAGCGCCGCCAGGAACCCGACCAAAACCAGAAAGCCCAACCACCGCGCCAGCAATCTGGGAATCGAAACTCCCGAGGCGACCACCGCCGCGGCCAGCGCGAGGGCCAGAACGCCGAGATACCGCCACGAGCCCGGCGGCGCGAGGACCACCGCCAGCACGAAGCCGACCGCCCCCGCCAGCTTCACCCGCGCGTCGAGCCGCCACGGCCGATCAGACGGCATCAACCAGCGCCTCCCGCTTGACGTCGCCCGCGGCGAAGACCCGCGCCATCCCCCAGGCGAAGCCGAAGACCGTCAACGTCCCGATCAACCCCGCCGCGGCCGTCGCCAGCTTCTTCACTCGGCCGAGATCGCCCAGCGGCGCCTCGTACCCCGCCATCGGCGAGGCGACCAACGGCGGCGCCTCCTCGTCCGGCAGGAACCCGAACTTCTCGCCGACGAACTCCAAGCCGTCGGGGGAACTCGCCGCGAACGGCGCGGCGAACACCGCCACCGCCAGCGCGACCGCCAACCCCGCCACCACCGGTGACGCCCACCCCGGCGACGGCTCGGCCTCGACCTCCACCGCGCCCGGTCCCTCGATCAACTCGGGACGGGTCGTCAGCACGAACCGGACGACCAGCCCGGTGATGAGCGCCTCGCCGACGCCGATGACCGCGTGGACCAGCGCCATCCAGCTTAAAATCCGCAGGAAGTCCTCGCGACGCCCGCCGGCGCCCAGCTCGATCGAGAAGGCTCCGGCCGCCAGCAGCACCGAGAACCACGCCGCGACCATCGAGCCGATCAGGATCCCCCGCCGTCCCCCCAGGGCTCGACGGATCGGCTCGTAGACGGCGTAACCGCCGACGGCGCCGACGAGCCCCATGTTGACGAAGTTCGCCCCCAGCGCCGTCACGCCGCCGTCCTGGAACAGGAAGCACTGGACGATCAGGACCGCCGCGATCACCACCGCGCCGGCCCACGGGCCCAGGAGCACGGCGGCGAGCACGCCCCCCAGGAGGTGCCCGGAGACCCCCGGCCCGACCGGGAAGTTGACCATCTGGGCCGCGAAGACGAACGCGGCGGTCATCCCCATCAGCGAGGTCGTCCGCGGGCCGTGCCGCCGGTCGACCCGCCGCAACGCATGGGCCAGCCCCGCGGCGCCGACGGCCGCGGTCGCGGCGGCCGCGCCTCCGCTGAGAAGTACGTCCGGAATGTGCATGGCGCCGCCCTGGCTCGACTCGACCCGAGATGTCCACGCCGTCGGTATGGCGTTCCTGGAAATCATCATACCGGAGGTCGGCCCCAACGCGAAGGGGGGCGCCGCCGAGTCGCCGCGGCCCTCGGTGATGGACTCCTGGAGCAGCCTCGCGACGGCGAGGGCGGAGCGGGGGGCCTTGCACGGGCGGGCTCGACGTCGCAAGATCGTTGCGTGTCGAAAACCTTGTTTTTCCAGGACGCCCGATCGATCGAGTCCCGCCCATGACGCTCCTCGCCTGGCTTGCGGTCCTCGACCTGGTCGCCGTGGTGGTCCTGACCGCGTTGCGGGTGGACGTGCGGCTGACGCTCCTTCTGGGGGCGGCGGCCCTGTTCGCGGTCGACGGCGGGGCGGGAATGGCCGAGATGACGGCCAAGGTCGCCGCCGAGATGGCCAACGCCGCGACGGTCGTGCCGATCGGCTCGGCCCTGGGTTTCGCCTACGTCATGCGGCTGACCGGCTGCGACCGCGAGTTGGTCCGATTGCTGTTGCGCCCCTTGCGGCTGGCCCCCGCGCTTTTGGTCCCCGGCGGGGTGGCGGCGGGCTATCTGGTCAACACGACGATCGTCAGCCAGACCGGGGCCGCGGCGGTCCTGGGACCGATCCTCATCCCCTTGCTCCGGGCCGGCGGGCTCGACGCCGTCACCGCCGGCGCGACGCTCCTTCTGGGCGCCTCGATGGGGGGCGAACTGTTCAACCCCGGCGCCGTCGAGATGCGGAAGCTCTCCGACCTCACCGGGCTGGAAGGTTACGACGTCGTCTCGCGGCAGGCCCCGCTGAACTTCACCGCCTGCGGCGCGGCGCTCCTGACGTTCTGGCTTTTGGCCTGGCGACGGTCGCGAACCGCCGAATCGACGTCATGCCCCGAGGCCGAGCCCGACGAGTCGCGCGTGAACCCGTTCAAGGCGGCGATCCCGGTCGCGCCGCTGGCGATCCTGTTCGCCGATGGGGCGTTGGGATCGGCGTCGCCGTTGGTCGCGTTCGAGGGGCCGTCGACGATCCTGGCGGCGATGCTGATCGGCGTCTTGCTGGCGTGGCTGGCCGCGCCGAGGGCCGGGCGTCGGCTGGCGGCGGAGTTCTTCGACGGCGCGGGCTACGCCTACACCCACGTCATATCGCTGATCGTAACCGCGTCGACCTTCGCCGAGGGAGTGCGGCGGAGCGGCTTGATCGAGGTCGTGGTGCGGAAGCTGGCCGAGCGTCCCGCCCTGGCGCCGATGGCCTCGGCGGCGTTGCCGTGGGCGTTGGGGGTGATCGGCGGCAGCGGGATCGCGCCCGCGGTGGCGGTGATGGAGTTCTTCGTCCCGGCCGCCGACGTCCTGGGGTTGGATCCCGTCCGCATCGGCGCGCTCGCGTCCCTCGGCGCCCATTTCGGCCGGACCATGAGCCCGGCCGCGGCGGTCGTCGCCATGTGCGCGCGGCTCTCCGGCGAGCCCGGCCTCCGCCTGATCCGCGCCGTCGCCCCGCCGCTTCTGATCGGCATGGCGGTGATGATCGCGGCGACGGTGTTGGGGGCGGTGTGACGGCGGTGACTGAACCTTGATGAGTGACAGGGGCCACCCACGCGCTCCGACCAGGCCCGCCCGGAGACCGACTTTACGACGCCGCGTAGGAACCGATCCCTAGCGCCGTCGCGGCGGCCTTGAGCTTGGCGTCGAGCGTCGCGATGGGGAGGCCACGGCGTAGGGCCAACTCCAGATAGCTCGCGTCGTAGACGGAGAGGTTTTGGGCGCGGGCGATATCGAGGGTCGTCTTCATGGCGTGTCGGGAGGTTTCGTCGTCGATTCGGATCGGCAAACCTTCCAGAAGCGCGACGAAGGCGGCGACATCCGCCTGGGTGATCCGGCCGCGACGCTCGCCGACGAGCAGGACGTTGGCGACTTCGAGCGGCCAGAGGGTCGGGACGACCGCGGCCGAGGTCGGCATGGCCTTCAGCACGTCCCGCGCGTATGGGTCGTTCTCGTCCGGGAAGCACCAGGACATGGTGACCGAATTATCCAGCACGAAGCCTTCCTTGGCGTCCATGGCCGATCACCCTTTGAAATCGCGGCCGACGCCGCTTCAGAAGCGACGGCCTTCCTCGACCATCTCGCGGATCGAGAGCCCGCCCAGCGAACGGCCCTTGCCGAACTCCAGGAGCTTCTCCACCGTCGCCTTGACGTCGGCCTTCTCGTCGGCGGGAGGTACGAGCACGGCCACGGGGCGGCCGTCCCTCGTGATCGTGATCCGCTCGCCGCGCGAAACCCGCTCCAGAAGCTCGGGCAGATGCGCCCCGGCCTCGAACGATCCCACCGTGCTCACGGTGCCCTCCTCTCCAAGCGGCGCGTTCGACCGCGGCCTTTCAAGCGTCCTCCCGCCCGCGGAGGACCGTCCCCTTGAATCGGCCGCTCCTTCACCCATCATGATACGAAACCCATCGACCGCCCGGCGCCCGGCTTGCCTCGCGAGCGGGTCGGCTGGTATCTGTCGAGGTTTCCCCTCGCGCGAGGGACGGACGACCCACACCGGGAGGCGAAACGCCGTGGCCGATACTCATTCCTTCGACGTGGTCAGCGAGATCGACCAGGTCGAGATGCACAACGCCGTCACCCAGGCCCAGCAGGAGTGCGCCGTGCGCTACGACTTCAAGGGGACCAAGGCGGCCATCGAATACAACAAGAAGGACGAATCCCTGACTCTGACCGCCGACCACGAGGCCCAGCTTGAGGCCGTCGTGGAGGTGCTCAAGGAGAAGATGGCCAAGCGCAAGGTGCCGGTCAACGCGCTGGTCCGCGGCAAGGTCGAGGAGGCGTCGCACGACTCGGTTCGCGAGACCGTGACGATCCACTCGGGCGTCGATTCCGACGACGCCCGCAAGATCGCCAAGGACGTCAAGCAGATGAAGCTCAAGGTCCAGGCCCAGATCATGGACGACAAGGTCCGGATCACCGCCAAGAAGAAGGACGACCTTCAGGCCGTGATCGCCCACCTCAAGGAGAACGGGCCGAAATACCCTCTCCAGTTCGTCAACTTCACCTGACCGGAACGACCGCGCCGCGACGTCAAGGTCGAGCGTCGCGGAGCGGTCCTCGGGGTGAAGGCCCCTCCTCGCCGCGTCCGATCAGAAGCGTACCCGGCGGCGAACCGGGTTCGCGGTCGGGCGGGGTCGCCCGAAACGGACGGACGATCGAGGAGGAGGACGACGGATGGGCTTCCTGAACGGACGAATCACCTTCACCCGCTTCCGGGTCGGCGGCGCCTCGCCGCTACCGTTCGCGGAAGAGACGCTCGAACTGCTGGAAAACCACGCCATCGGCAAGCACTCGTCGGCCGATCCGGTCGACGGCGTCAGCATCGGCTGGGCCGGCGGCGGCCACGTCCTGGACGTCTCGTTCGACCTCGCCAAGAACCTCATCAACGACGCGCTTCACGCCTCGATCCGGGTCGACGTCGACAAGATCCCCGGCTCGCTGTTGCGGGCCTACACCCAGATCGAACTCGACGCCCGCGCGGCGATGAACCCCAGCGGCAAGCCGACCAAGGCCCAGCGCCAGGAGGCCAAGGAGGCCGCCAAGGACCGCGCCGAGGCCGAGGCCGCCGACGGCCGCTTTCGGCGTCGCAACCACTACCCGATCCTCTGGGACGGCCGCGAGTCGATCCTTTACGTCGGCTCGAACAGCTCGACGGTGGTGGAGCGGGCCACCTCGCTGTTCCGCGAGACCTTCGACCGGGCGCTTGAGCCGATCACCGCCGGTTCGCTGGCGGTGGGCGAGCACGAGTCGATCGCCGAATCCGACCGGATCGTCGCCAAGCTGGCCGAGGGGTCGCTGAACCTCTACGGCGGCGACAGCGGCGACCAGCTCTCCACCGTCGCCTGGGCCGAGAAGGCCCCCAACATGCTCGACCACCTCGGCAACGAGTTCCTGGTCTGGCTCTGGCACCAGCTTCAAAACGAGAGCGACACGATCCCGCTCGCCGACGGCTCCGACGTCGCGGTGATGCTGGCCAAGACGCTCACCCTCGACTGCCCCCGCGGCGAGACCGGCCGCGACAGCCTCACCGACGACTCGCCGATCCGCCTCCCCGAAGCCTTCCGCGCCCTCCAATCCGGCAAGCTGCCGCGCAAGGCCGGCCTGGTCCTGGTCCGCCACGGCGCGCAGTACGAACTGACCATCCAGGCCGAAAGCCTCGCCGTCTCCGGCGCGCAACTCCCCAAGCCGGAGGAGAGGCTGGAGCCCTACGAGGCCAAGTGCGAGCGGATCGACGGCCTGCGGCACTTCGCCCAGACCCTGGACCTCCTCTTCGACGCCTACCGCGCCCGCAAGACCAGTCCGACCTGGGCCGAAGAGGTCGGCCGCATCAAGAAGTGGATCATCGCCGCCTAAACCCATATCCCGATCCAGGACCGAACGCGACCCTCCCGCCGGGCCCACATCCTCCGGCCCTCGCCCCCCACAAGGCGAGGCCGGGGGCCCGGCGGGACGCCTTCGCGCGCGCCTCGTCAGATCTCTCCGGCCGTCGCGGGTTGGCTTCGTCCGCGCTCGCGACGACCGAACCCATCGGACGCAAACCTTAAACCGGCAACGGCTTAACGTTGGGAACGGCTGGGTTCGCTCGTGAAAGACGAAATGGATTTCGGCCTCTCGCGCCACGTTCGACGGAGCGACCGCGCGGAAGATGCGAGAGCAGCTCGCGGCGGCTTTCGGCGGTCGTCCAGGACCGCCTCCGCATGAACATCCCAATTGTCAAAGAACGCCCGTCGCTCGGATGATCCGCGGCGACGCGCCTGGGATTTCATCTTTCCGAATAAAATGTCGAGGGACGCGGTTCGTCGTCCGATGTCGTGCTCGGATCGAGGAGACGCCCGGTGGCTCCGCGCAAACGTCGGGACCGGAGCGGGGTTCGCGAGAAACCGACTTCCGACGCTGGCCGCTTCCGCCTTGCCCTGTCGATAGCATCAGACGACGTCGCTGGAACGTGCCCGTCGCGAAGGCCGAGGTTCGATGTTCCTTCCGCTGGAATCGGTCACCCTCCGGAATTTCCTCTCGTTCGGGCCCGAGTCCGATCCGGTCGAACTGCGCGCGCTCAACGTGATCATCGGGGCCAACGGGTCGGGGAAGTCGAACTTCGTCGAGGCGGTCAACTTCCTCAAGTACGCCTCGGACGACCTGGGCCTGCTCTTCCGTCAGGGAGGCGGCTTCAGGCAATGGATCTGGAAAGGCGGCGAAGGCGAACCCGCCCGGCTCGAATTCGAGGGCCACGTCAAGCCGCAACGACCGTTCGCGCACTCGATCACCTTCGCCGCCTCGGGAACGTCGTTCGAGGTCACCGACGAGTCGTTGGCGGTCTCCGGCTCGTCCCCGCGGCTCCCGACTCGGAAGACGTTCGCCTACGAGAATGGGCAGCCGGTGCTCCGTCCCGGCACGCGGGCCGAGAAACTCGCGCGTGGCGACGTCAACGTATCGCAGTCCGTCGTGAGCGAGGAGCAAGACCGCGATTTCGGTCAAAAGGTCCGACTCCTCGGCAGGCTTTACAAGCGGTTCGCCGTCTACGACGCGCGGTACTTTAACGCGATCAGCGACAAAGCCAGGGTTCCGCCGCCGGCCGACGTCCCCTCCCGGTATCTGTCTCGAAACGGCTCCAATCTGGCCGCCGTGCTCGCCCGACTGAAGGCCGATCGGGTGACGAGCCAGAACATCGACAGGTACATGGAATCGTTTTACGATGGATACGATGGCCTGACCGTCACCCCCGCGGCCGGCGTGCTCCAGTTGGCGCTGAACGAGTCGTTCTTCCGCGACGGAACGCCGATTTCCCGGCTCTCCGACGGCACGATTCGTTGGCTCGGACTGTTGGCGATCCTCCTCGACCCCGAGCCGGCCCCGCTGGTCTGCATCGAGGAGCCGGAGAGCGGGCTGCATCCCGACGTCGTCGTGGTCCTGGCCGACCTCTTGCGCGAAGCGTCCGAGCGGACTCAATTGATCGTCACGACCCACAGCGACATCTTAATCGACGCCCTCACCGACGTCCCCGAATCGGTCGTCGTCTGCGATAAGGAGGAAGGCGCGACTCGGCTGAAACGGTTGGATTCCAAGAAGTTGGCCGCATGGCTCGCCGAATATTCGCTCGGGCCGCTCTGGAGGCGTAACCAACTCGGAGGCAACCGCTGGTGAAGGTCACGATCTACGTGGAAGGAGGTGGCGACGATAACGCCACGCTCTCGGTGTGCCGCAAGGGTTTCGCGACTTTCTTCGGTAGAATGCTTCCCGGTAGGAAGTCCGTAAGGATCGTGGCGCGCGGCAGCCGGAACCAAGCGTTCAAGGACTTTCGGATAGCGTTGGAATCGCGCGGGCCCGATGAGGCGGTGGTCCTGCTCGTCGATTCCGAGGCGCCCGTCGCGGATGGGTCCGATCCCTGGAAGCACTTGGCCGACAGGGAAGGGGACAAATGGGCCAAACCGACCCTCACCAGTCACGATGATGCATGCCTCATGGTCCAGTGCGTCGAGGCTTGGTTCCTGGCTGACCCCGACGCGCTGAAGAAGCACTACAGGAAGGGCATCCGTCTTGAAAAACTGGCCCAGCCCGTGAACGGGAACGTGGAGTCGATCCCGAAATCCAAAATCCTGACCAGCCTGAAGGCGGCCCTGCACGGGAGCAATCCCGACGGCTATGGCAAACGCGATGCGTTCAAGATCATAACATATCTCGACCCCGAGAAGGTCTGCAAGGCGTCCAGACACGCCGAATCGATGCGGTCAAGGTTGATGAAGCTGACGTCCGCCAAGAAGAAGTAGTTCGCGGGTGATCCGACCGCCCGGCCCCGCCTCGCGAGGGACCGGGCGACCGTCGAAATCAACGTCCCATCACAGGTCGCGGGAGTCGACGCGGGCGTCGAGGATCTTGGCGATCTTCTCCTTGGTCTCCTCCAGGTGGGCGCGGGTGGTGTCGTCGAGCTTGGAGGCGTCGGCGTCGAGCGTCTTGGCGACGCGGGCGGCGACGTCCTTCAGGTGCATCCTCGCCAGCGAGCGGGCGTCGGCGGGGACCTGGCCGCCGCCGCCGAGGATGACCACGAACGAGCCGAGGCCGCTCAGGTCCGGGCCGCCGGAGCCGACCACCAGCGTCCCAAGCCGTCGCAGGTGCTCGCGCTGGAGGTTGCGCTGGATCGTGGAGAGGCCCGGCCTGGCGCCGTCGTCGGCCTTCTTCTCCGCCAGCTTGTCCAGGTCGCCCCAGACCGCGTCGGTCAAGGCGCGGAAGACCTCGTCGACCCGCAGGGGCGAGCCGCCGGCGTCGGTCTGTAGCTCCTGGTTCTGAAGCCGGGAGAGGGTCGAGCCGCTCAGGCAGTGCGCCAGCACGATCCGCTGGATCCCCAGGACCCGCTCGTACACCGAGATGTCGGCGCTGCCGGATCCGGACATGCTTCCGAGCCCTTGCAGCCAGCGCTCGTTGCCCAGCCGCCGCATCACGGTGGGCGGGAACTCGAAGTCCTTGTCGGTCAGGACGTGCTCGGCCAGGAACTTGAGGTTCTGGCGTTGCTTCTCGCCGGTGATCGGCACGATGGGGTCGCGGGCGTCCTTGTCGGCCTTGTGGTCGCGGGAGATCGACTGACCGGCGACGTACTGCGAGGCCAACGTCGCGGCGTTGCCCCACTGGTTCAAGAGCACGCTGAAGGCGCGGCGCATCCTGGCCCAGGGCTCGCCGTCGTTGACGACGCGCGAGTCCAGATCCTTCATCAGCGCGCGGGCCAGTTCGACGCGGTCCCGGGCGAACCGCATGGGGTCGGAGCCCAGGTCCCAGCGGTTGACGTAGGGGTCGTCGTTGAAGATGACGTCCTCGTCGGTGGCGTAGACCAGGTCCTTCTCGGCGGCGCGAGAGGCGATCTTCTTGAGTTCCTCGGTCTCGTTCCCCTGGATCTGGGAGTAGCCGTACTCGATGGCCCAGTAGTCGTAGGGGCCGATGGTGGTGGAGTAGTAGTCCCCCTGCTTCTGGCCGCGGGGGGCGATGTTCACCGGGTTGTAGTCCATCACGCTGCCGCCGAGACCCTTGACGCGGGTGATCGCGACGTCGTTAAGCTGCTCGGCGCTGAGCATCGTGCTGGCCTTGAAGTTGTGCCGCAGCCCCAGCGAGTGGCCGACCTCGTGCATCACGACGTCCTTGATCGCCTGGGAGACGAACTCCTCGGGGAGTTCGTCGGCCTTCTTCTTCTCGTCCTTCTTCTTGTCATCATCCTTCTTGTCGTCGTCGTCCTTCTTGTCGCCGTCCTTCTTGTCGTCCTCCTTCCTGGCGGGATCGATCTGGGCGACGGGCGCCTGGCCGCCGGCCATGGCGACGGCCGCCAGGGTCAGGTCCTGGCTGAAGCCCAACTGGCGCTGGCAGAGGCCGCGGGCGTTGCGGGCGAGGCCCTGGGCGAACCGCCACTGGAAGAGGCCCTGGTCGGCGGGGATCAACTCGGGGGTCATCTGGCCGGGGACGTGGGCGAGGGGCGCGAGGCCGGGCATGCTCGTCGCCTGGGGGACGCCGTAGCCCATCTTGGAGGCGAGGATCGGGCTGATGACCTCGCCCATGGCCAGCGGGGTCGACTCGACCTCGCCGTCGGCGGCGGCGACGTTGCCCAGCAGAAGCGCGTACTCCTGCCTCCAGTGGCGGATCCAACTGGAGTCGAAGATGACGTCGCCGTCGATGATCTCGCCGGTCATCGGGTTGGCCCGGACGCACGACATCGCCGCGCCGCTTTCGCTGGTGACCCAGCGGAAGGTGCAATAGTTGACGTCCTCGGGGTCGAAGTCGTCGCGGCCGGCCTCCTGCCAGCGAACGGCCAGCGCGTTCCTGAAGCCGATCTTCTCGAACGCCTTGTTCCACTCGAGGATCCCCTCCTCGACGTAGGGGCGGTACTCCTGGGGCACCGTGTCCTCGATATACCAGACGATCTGCTTCTTGGGAGGCGACAGCTTGGCCTTGGGATCGACCTTCTCCAACCGCCAGCGGTAGATGTGGCGGGCGAAGTTGCCATCCTCGCTGGTGATCCCGAAGTCCTTGGCCGCGGTGAGGAAGTAGCCCACGCGGTCGTCGGCGGCGCGGGTCCGGTAGCCGGAGTCGGGGGTCTTCATCAGGCTGTAGTGGACGACGATGGTGTTGCCGCGCATGTCGGCGACGCCGCTGGAGCCGCCGCGGCCGCGGCCGCCGCCGGCGAAGGTCGTCTCCAGCTCCAATTCCATGTTGTCGGGGAAGCCCTTGACCTTCTGCCACGAGCTGCGGTCGCGGTCGATCGACCCCAGGCCCAGTTGCGCGAAGTCGGTCATGAAGACGTCCGACAGGTCGATCAACGGCGCGGCGCCGCGCATCAGGTTGATGGTGACGATCGGCAGCGACATGATGATCGAGTCGGTGTAGTTCTGCCTCACCGACTTCTCGATCGGCGTGCCCGACGGCGCCTTGTAGAAGATGTTGCGGCGGACGATCTGGATCCGGTCGCCGACCCTCTTGAAGATGATGACCAAATCGTCGTCGCCGACCGGCGTGCCGGCGTTGGCCATGCCGCGGGCGATCGTCACCGGGACCAGCAGCGTCTGGTTGAACTGGTCGGGCCGGATCTCGGCGTAGAGGTGTTCGCCGTCCTTGCTCTTGTACAGAGTGAAGAGCCCCTCGATCTTCTGCGAGTCCTTGGTGACCTCGTCGAATTTCTTGAACTTGCTCAGGTCCACCGGCTTGGTCACGACCGGCCCGCCGCCGGCGGGCGCGATCCCGATGGCGTCGATCTTGGCGGCGTCCGTCGCCGCGTTCTGGACCGGCCGGGCCTCCTGCGCCCCCGCCGCGGCGATCGCCCCCACGACCAGGGACGCCGACACCCCGAAACGACCGATGCGACTCATGAAGCCCTCCCCGCTGCCGTGATCGACCGACGCCGAACGGCCGTGTCGATGATGTCGAGAGATCCCCGCGCCGACGGTCCGCCGCGAACCCGCGGACGCCGTTTCATCTTCCCCAGAACGCGCGACCCCTTAATCCTGCCGGAGCGTCCCCGCGTTTGCAACACCCGCCGCGCGACCGCCGAGGCGATCCGCGCAAGACGATCCGGTTGTTACGAAAACAGCGACGTCGCGGTTCGCGACGGCCCGGCCTCGACGCCGAAATCGGCTCGCGGACCCGGCTGGCCGGCCGTCGGAATCGCGGTATACTCGAAATGTACGCTTGAATCCGACGCGACGCTCGGGAGGAACGCCCGTGAGCACCGCCGACCAGCCGGTTCGGAAGGTCGCCGCTCCGTCGTGGTGGCTGAACCTGGACCCCTACGACCCTCGGTTCCCCACCAGCGACGGCAAGCCGATGGCCGACAGTACCAGTCAGTACCGTTGGATGGTCACGATCCAGGAGGGTCTGGACCTCCTGTTCCACGACCGCGACGTCCTGGTCGCCTGCAACATCCTTTGGTACTTCGACAGTGAGGATCCCAAGAAGCGGCTGGCGCCCGACGTCCTGGTGGCCTTCGACCGGCCGCGAGGGGATCGCGGCTCGTACAAGCAGTGGTTCGAGGGGACGCCCCCCCACGTCGTCTTCGAGATCCACTCCAAGGGGAATCGCAAGGACGAGTACCTTCGCAAACTCCGGCTCTACGACCCGCTGGGCGTGGAGGAGTATTACTACTACAACCCGATCGGGGCGTGGCTTCGCGGCTGGCTTCGCGAGGAAGGCGAGCTACGGCCGATCGCGGCCATCGAGGGCTGGACCAGCCCCCGCTTGAGGATCACCTTCACCCAGACCGGCGTCAAGGAGGGGATGGTGATCCTCGGCCCCGACGGCGAGCCGTTCCAGCACGCCCAGGAGGTGTATCAAGACCGCCAGGTCGCGCGCCGGCTCGCCCGCGACGAACAGCGCCGACGCATCGAAGCCGAACGCCGCGCCGACGCCGAGCGTCAGCGCGCCGAGCGGCTGGCGGCTCGGCTGCGAGAGTTGGGCGAAACTCTCGATTGAGGTGGTTTTTCCCTGACCGTCACGGATTTTGGGGGTGGTGAACATAACGGCCTTCCCCCCT
>CALCIB010000190.1 GCA_937907525.1 uncultured Planctomycetales bacterium
TCGTCCCCCTCATCTGACCGCTGCGCGGTCTGTCTTCCCCCGCGAGGGGGGAAGATTCGTTCACGTCCCCCAAATCCGTGACGGCCTGGGCTTTTCGCGACGCCGCGGGGCCCGGCGTTCGCTCCCCGGCGTCGGCGGGGACGCTCGATCGCGCGCGGCTGCCGGTCAAGCTCGGCGCGCACCCTCTCCCTTGCTGCTCCTGTCGCTCGAATTGTCAAAGAGGCGGGGAGTGGAGGTTCCCCACCTTGCAGTGCCACATAAAAGACGTGTTGGGAATCGGGCGTGGAAATATTTTTCGGGATGGCGAGGGTTGCCGGTTGCAAGGCCAGCCTTCCCAGGGCCGCGCCCTGGGCTGACGGAACGATCCCGATGGGATCGAAGACCGTCCGCCGGGCCGAAGGGACGACCGTCAGCGGCCGGGGGCGCGAACGCCTGAACGTCGGTTGAGTCGTCGCGGCTCGACCCGATCGCCCCGTCGTCAGGCGGCGGCCGACGGGAGGCGCGGCGGCTCGGGCGGTCGCGAAGTCCAGGCCGCGACGCCGCAGACGGTCGTCAGGGTCAGGGAGTAGGAGGCGGCGATCAGGGAGAGAGGCATGATGCCCCCCATCCCCATGAGAGCCGGTCCAAAGGTCAGAAGCCAAACCAGGTGGTGGGCCGCGGCCAGGGCCCAGAACAGTCGCGACGACTTGCATTGTCCCGTCGCGATCAGGAGCCACCGCGACCAGACGACATAGCCGCAAACGGTCTGAGCGGTGAACGAGAGGAACACCGTCGCCGTCAGGACGTACTCGATCGCCGGTCTGCGCGCCCTCGCCAGGCTGTTGAACTCTTCGGCGATGACGGCGGGACCGGTCAGGCCGAAGACGGCGATCAGGGCCCAGGGGATCCCGAACACGAACAGCAAGGCGGCGAGCCATCGCATGAATCCGACCTCCTCAGAAGAGACGAGGCGCGTTTCCAGGACGTGGATTCGATTCTACCCGCCGCGCGCTGTGTCGGAAACCATCGATGGCGCGCATTCATCCCCCCTTCTCCCCTTGTGGGAGAAGGTGCCCCGGAGGGGCGGATGAGGGGTGAGCGCGACCGGAAGCCTCTGGAAACGCCACCCCTCATCCGACCTTCGGCCACCTTCTCCCACAAGGGGAGAAGGGATGTTTATTATCGTATTTTCTCCATATCTTTGACGGAGCGCTTCAAGGGGTGAAGGCGGTCGGGATCAGTCGTCCTGGGCTTCCTGGACCTTCCATTCGTGGACGCCGGCGGCCCAGCCCTTTTGGAGTTGGACGACCAGGCGGAGGGCGTCGGTGGCGACGGGGGCGAAGGCGACCTCGTTCCAGGCGTCTTTCGCCAGGCCGTAGGGGCTCTTGGGGGCGACGGGCTTCCAGGAGTCGCCGTCGCGGTACTCGATTCGCCAGGAATCGGGGACGCGGCATTCGCCGCGGCCGGTATCGTCGAACCAGTAGACCTTCGCGCTTTCAAACGTCCGGGGCGACTTCCAGGAGTACTGGACCCATTCCTCGGTCCCCTTGCGGGGCCACCAGTGGCAGTTGGCGGCGGGCTGGTCGGCGCTCGATTTCGGCTCGACGCCGTCGCGGATCGCCTCGGGCTGGCAGTTGGAGTTGACGAACGACATGGTCACGCGCGCTCCTTGCTCGCCGGGGCCGGCGACGGTCGCGACGGGCGCCTCGGGGAGCCAGACCTTCATCGGGCCGGGGCGGCGGTTGTCCCAGGCGTAGTAGGGGACCGCCTGAATCGGCGTCGGCGCGCCGGCGGCCGCGGGCTGGTATAAGGTCCGATCGAAGTCGATCTCCGGGACCCTCCGCGCCGTCCCCTTCAGGACGACCACCCCGCCCAGAAGGTCGGGGGCCTTCTCGGGCTTGAGTTCGGCGTCGCGAGGCAGGTAGAGCGAGGCGAGGTCCGCGCCGACGTCGGCGGCCTCCACGCAGTAGACGATCGGCCCGCGCTGGATCGCCAGCAGGCCGCGATCGGCCTCGACGTTGGGATTCGCGGCGACCCGGATCGCGGGCATGTCGAAATTGATGATCACGGCGTCGCCCGGCTTCCAGGTCTTGGAGACGACCATGTATCCGCGCTCCGTCGTCGGCCCGGAGACGGGCCCGCGGTTGAGTTCGACGAACGTCCCCTTGTTCCCCTTGCTCCAGCCGGGAATTCGCAGGCGAAGGGTGAAGGTGGTGGGCTCGTCGATCCTGGGATCGATCCGGACGCGCCCGTCCCAGGGGTAGTCGGTATGGACGTCGAAGGTGACGTCCTTGCCGCCGAGTTTGGCCTTCACCGACCCCTGGACGTAGAGGTTGACCCAGAGCGAATCGCCGTCGACGGCGTAGGCGTAGCCGCCCAGCGCGGCCAGGGTGCGGGTGACGTTGGGGGGGCAGCAGGCGCACGAGAACCACTCGGAGCGGTGGTGGCCGCCGTCGCTTTCCAGCGGGTTGACGTAGAAGAACCGCCGGCCGTCGAGCGAGACGCCGGCCAGCACGCCGTTGTACAGCGAGCGCTCCATGACGTCGGCGTATTTGGCGTCGCCATACAAGAGCGCCATGCGGTGGTTCCACTGGGCCAGGGCGATGGAGGCGCAGGTCTCCTGGTAGGCCGTGCGGTTGGGGAGGTCATAGTCGTGGGTGAAGCCCTCGTTGTGGGCGCTGGGGCCGATGCCACCCGTGATGTACATATTTCGTTCGGTGGTGTTCCGCCAGACGCGGCGGACCATCTTCAGGAGCGCGGCGTCGCCGGTGACGGCGCCGACGTCGGTGGCGCCGCTGAGCAGGTAGGCGGCGCGGACGGCGTGGCCGCGAATGTGGTTCTGGTCGCAAATCGGTTCGTCGTCTTGCCAGTAGGCGCCGTCGTATTCGGCGAGGGGTTGATGATGTTCCTTGGCGAAGAACTTGCGGCCGCGGTTATTGACGAAGAACGCGGCGAGTTTGGCGTACTTGTCGTCGCCGGTGACGCGGGCGAGTTTGATCAGGGCCAGCTCGATCTCGGGATGGCCGGGATAGCCCATGCGCTTGCCGTCGCCGAAGATCGAGTCGACATGATCGGCCAGCTTGATCGCGACGTTCAGCAACTCGCGGTTGCCGGTCGCCTGGAAGTGAGCGACGGCCGCCTCGAAGAGGTGCCCGGCGCAGTAGAGTTCGTGCTGGTCGCGGAGGTTGCCCCAGCGCTTGGCGTCGGCGTTGACGATGAACCAGGTGTCGAGATAGCCGTCGTCCCGCTGGGCGGCGGCGATCTTGGCGACCACGTCGTCGACCTTGCGGGCCAGATCGGGGTCGGGATGGGAGGCCAGCGAGTACGAGGCGGCCTCGATGGCCTTGTACAGATCCGAGTCCATGAAGACGGGCCCGTGATAGCCCGTCCTGGCCCCGGACGCGGCCAGGTCGAGGTTGGCGACGTTGCCGTACTCCTCAAGCTTGGCCAGACTGATCGGGATCGAGACGGCGCGGTTGGTCTCCTGCCGGGGGGCCCAGAAGCCGTCGGCGATGACGACGTCGGTGAACGGGACGGCCTTGAGCTTCGCCAACGGCTCGTCCGCGCGCAAGCCCGGCGTCAGCGCGAGCAAGCCGAGCGCCGCGCGACAGACCAGCGTCCGTGGATGGATCATCGGGATGGTCCTTGAAGGAGGATCGGCGACCGCCCGCGACGGACGGCCACCGCCACCTTACCCCGAGTCGTCCCGACGCGACAGGGGCGCCGCGGTCAATGCAGCAGCTGGTAGTACCGCCCCAGCCCCGGCGAGGCGTTGGACATCACCGGCCAGGTCCAGCGGTCGTAGGCGTGGCCGTAAGCCTGGCCCAGAAAGGTGAAGGAGTCCGAGGCGTTGTAAGGGACGTAGGTCCGCGCCGGCGCCGGGAACTCGACGTAGTAGCTGTAATAGTGGGCCGGTCCCGTCACGACCGCCGCCTCGCCCAGCACGATCGGCGCGGCGACGATCGGCGCGGCCACGACCGGCGCGAGCGGGACCGGCCCGCCCGCTCCCATGAACACCTGCGCCGACGCCGTCGCCGGCAGACCCAACCCCGCGACGGCGACCGTCGCGACGATCCACCAAATCCTCGACATGAGTGACTCTCCTGGCGCTTGTTTCTGAAGCCGAGGGCGAGACGCCCCAATTTGTCTATCCAGTATAAACATCGCATGGCCCGCATTTCACCAGGCGCGCGGCTGAAAGCGGCGACCGGGTTTCGGCGTGGGGGGCGAGGGTTTAGAATCGCAAGACCCGCGCCGTCGCCGGTTTTCGACGGGGAGTTCCCACCGACGGCAGCGAGGCCGACCGTCACGGATTTTGGGGGGCGATCGTAACGGCCTTCCCCCCTCGCGGGGGAAGGTGGCCCGAAGGGCCGGATGAGGGGGG
>CALCIB010000191.1 GCA_937907525.1 uncultured Planctomycetales bacterium
GTCATCAACCTTTTAATTCACAATTTCTCAATTCTCCAATTCTCGATTTCCTCTCCGTGTCCTCCGTGACTCCGTGGTTAAATTCCGGGAAGTTATTTCGGCGGCGTTCCTCGGGCCACCTTCCCCCGCGAGAAGGGGTGTTATGTTCACTGTTTCCTGAAATCCGTGACGGTCAGCGAAAATAAATGCGTCGCCGATCCGCGGCGCGAGGGAAGGGGGGTCGTCGGGGTGGTTTGGCGCGACGTTCCATCAGAGTCGCAACATGCTTCGGAGGGCTCGTCCGCGACGACGTCGCCGCGGCGACGACCGCCCGACGCCGTCGGCGTGCTCGCCTTTTTGCTGGTCAGCCTGATCCTCGGCGGCCTGATCAGCGGGGCCGTGACGGGCCTGATCCTGTGGGTCACCAACGACGTCGAGGCGGGCAAGTCGCCGGGCCGTTGGATCGCCCGGCAGGCGGTGACGGCCTCCCTGGTGGCGACCGGCGGCGGGATGGTCGCCTACGCCTTCGCCCGCCCGATCGATCGCTCCGAGGCCCCCGAGATCGCGCTTATGCCTCTGGGCATGGGTTGCGGCTTCGCCCACGTCACCTCCGACCTGAGCGCCCTGGCCCTGATCCCGTCGATCCTCTTCATGGGGATGTTCTGCGCGATCTTCACCCGGATCGTCATGAACAAAAGCCACCGCCTCCGCGTCGCCCGCGGCCGCGCCTACCGCCACGGCGGTTGACGCCCCGGCAAGGGGGCGTTCTGAATCATGAACGATGTTCGGATGAAACGGGCGATCCTCCGTCCGGGGCCGCGGGGCTCGGAACGACCACGCGGTCGATCTTGCCGGCGCGTCGCGCCAGCTCCCGACGTCGCCCGATTGACCGCGTTGCATCAAACCGATTAATTTAAGATTTATGAATATGTCGAGAGTGGCCGTCGCGGCCTGCGACCGAAATCCCGCGTCAGTTCATCTTATCGCAGGGAAAAATGAACCGACGTTGCTCCGTCGAAACCTAATCCCGGTCGGCAGACCAGGAACCACGGAGTCGCGGAGGACACGGAGTGAGGGACGAGATCAAGAGAAAAGGTCCAATTTTCGTTTTGGAATTCACGATTTCATTCGTCAATGAATTTCATTGGCTCCGCGACCTCTCCGCGTCCTCCGTGACTCCGTGGTTCCTATTTCCCTGAATGCCAGGTTTTCGACGGGGCGAACCGGCGTCGAATTTACGACGCCGGATTTACGGCCCATTCGCTTCTGTTTCCGCGCCCGCGCCGATTTCTTACTTGGCCGGCGACGCGACGGCCGGCCCGCTCGGCGCCGACTTCGCCCCCACCGTGTTCACGGCGATCACCCGATAGGCGGGGGTGCCGGACGACGGGGGCGAACCATCGGTAAACCGCATGAGGACGAGTGGCTGGGTCGGGGTGTCGCTGTACTGGAGGTTCTGGAACACCGGGCGGCCGAAGGGGTTGTCGGGCTTTTCGGGAAGTTCGGCGATGACTTCCCCGTCGCGTTCGATGAGGAACCCAGCCAGCCCGCTTTCGAGATCCGCCTCGCAATCCCAGCTCAGGGCGTGGTTTTCGATGCGGAGGTTCGTCGGAGCGGGGGGCGGCGAGGCGTCGGGCGGCTCGGCGTCCTTGACGTAGCGCATCCAGGCGCGGGCGACCGCCGCGTTCGGCAGCCAGCCCGCCTTGAGCGGATCGCCGGCGACGTTCGAGGCGGGGCCCGCGTCGGTCCCGGTCGGCGGCGCCAGCCAGGCGTCGGAGGTGGGCATGGGGTCGAGCGGTCCCCCCGCGGTCTTCGGCAACCGGGCGGCGAGGCAGGCGTCGAGCCAGGGGATCGCGAGATATCGCTGGTTTCCGCACTCGTGGCTGGTGAGCGGGTCGACGGCCACGCCAATCAGTCCGCCCCGCGAGCGGACCTCATGGAAGAACGCCTCGATCCCCGGCCAGACGCCGGAAAATGGGCCGTCCTTGACCGTGACGCCCTCCTTCGCGCCGAGGTTGCACATGATCGGCGTTTTAAGGGCCGCGTCGGTGACCACGCGTGGCTTGTGGGCGGGACGATCGGGGGTCGCCTTCAGCGACGGAGCGCCAGAGCGGAGCCAGGCCGCGGCGATCCGATCCGGATGGAGCAGAACCATGGCGCCCGCCCAAAGCCCGCCCCCGCTGTGCCCCCAGAGCGCCCAGGGGACCTCGGCCAATTCCGCATGCCCGGATCGCGCCGCCAGATCGACCAGGGCCTTTTGAAACGCCGCGTCCGAGCCGTTGCGCGGGTCGCACCACGAATGGCAGTCGGCCTTGTCGGGCTGCTCGTAGGAAGGCGCCAGCAAGGCGCAGTCGTGCTTCCTCGCCAGGGCTTGCCAGTGCAGATCGTAGGCGCCGGTCAGCCCCGACTTGCACGAACCCTCGCCGCAGCCGTGCTGATGCACGATCACCCCGCGCAGGGTTTTCACGCCCGGCGGGATCCAGACGGTGTAATTGGCTCCGAAGGCCAGGCCGCCGGGGCTTTCCGAGGGTCCGTATCGCACCCGGAAATACGGCGGATCGGCCGGCGGAAAAACGTCGTAGGGCGGCTGCTGGGCCTCCAGGCCGCCGCCAAACGAGGCCGAAAGCAAAAGCCCGAGGCCGATCACCAGGGCGGGCCGGCGCGATGGTCGATCGTTCATGGAGAGTGTTCCCGAGAAAATTCAACGCCGCCCGGTTCGGCCCTGGTCGATCGAAACGGCCTCCGCCGCGCCAGACGCCGCTCCGTGCGGAGCAGTTGAGAAGACGGTCACCGACGACGACCCCATGGTCCTTGGTCCGACCGGCATCGTCAACGTCCGGCCCCGGAAGAGCAAAACAAATTAGAATTGTTCATATCCCGGAATCAGGCGCGTGCTGAACGCCGACTGGCGTCGTTTCGCCGAATTCGCCGAGTTTTCCGAGGAGGGAAGACCCGTTCAGGCCCCAAAATCCGTGACGGTCGGGAAAATTGGAAGAGATCGCCGTCGCGGTCGCTCTTCGCATCGGCGCGCCTTGACGTTCGTCCTGGGAAAATTTCTGACCGTCACGGATTTTGGTGTCCGAACGAATCTTCCCCCCTCGCGGGGGAAGACAGACCGCGCAGCGGTCAGATGAGGGGGATGACAAGCAAGACGGCCGATGATGTTCGCGAAAGCCCGTCCGGGAGGTCCTGGAAGTCGATGGCGTTTCGGCTCGCCCCCCCTCATCCGGCCCTTCGGGCCACCTTCCCCCGCGAGGGGGGAAG
>CALCIB010000192.1 GCA_937907525.1 uncultured Planctomycetales bacterium
GGGATGTCTCCGCAAACTGAACGCCTGTCTCACCAACTTATGTGACGCTCACCGTTCTCCCTCAAGGGGAGAAGGACGTTCGATTTCAGGGACGCTCGGCCGGCTTGGGCTTCGGTTTGGCCACGGCGGCGTTCATCAGGTCGCGCCAGGGGCGCATGAGTTCGGCGGTCTCGGCGGCGGTGGCGAGGGGGCGGACGGCGGAGGCGTCGAAGTCGCGGTAGATCGGCTTGGCCATGGCCGGGTCGAAGTCGGGGTTCGGCGCGTTGAACTGGACGTCGGAGGTCGTCCGCCAGAGATCGAGGATCGCCCTCATCTCGCCGGCGCGCTTGGGTTGCTCGGCGGCGAGGTCGTGGCGTTCGCCGGGGTCGGCGGCGAGGTCGTACAGCTCCAAGCGGCCGTCCTCGTAGTTCTCGATCAGTTTCCAGTCCCCCTCGCGGAGCGATCCGGCGGGACGGCTCCCCTGGTTGGTGTAGTGCGGGAAGTGGAACGCGAACGACCGCGGCGAGGGCGGGGCGCCTCCCTGAAGCAACCGGGCGATGCTGACCCCCTCAAGCCCCGGCTCGACGGGCGCGGGGCCGCCGCAGAGTTCCATGAGCGTCGGGGTGAAGTCCTCGTTGATCGTCGGGTCGTCGATCACCGCCGCGGGGACGCGGCCGGGCCAGGCGACGATCAAGGGGACGCGCAGGCCCCCTTCGTAGAGGTATCCCTTGCCGGCGCGGAAGGGGGTGGCGTGGGTCGGGACGGCGCCCCCCTCCAGGACGTGGAGGCCGCCGTTGTCGGAGGTGAAGACGACGATCGTGTTTTCCGTCAGGCCGTTGCGGTCGATCGCGTCGAGGACCATGCCGACGACGTCGTCGAGGGTCTCCATCATCGCGGCGTAGGTGGGATGGAAGGCGTCGCGGTTCTTCTCGATCAATTCGGGCTTGGCGGCCAGGACGATGTGCGGCGTGAAGTGGGCGACGTACAGGAAGAACGGCTCGTCCTTGTGACGGTCGATGAAGTCGATCGCCTTTTTAGTGATGGCGTACTCGCTTTTGCCCCCCTCGTCGGCCGAGGGCCTGGAGGCGCCCGGCGGCAGGAACGCCTCGTCGAAGCCCTGGTCGGTCGGCTTCGAGCCGGGGGCGTTCCCCAGGTGCCACTTGCCGGTGATCGCCGTGGCGTAGCCCAGGGCCTTGAACCGCTCCGCGAGCGTCACCTCCGACGACGGTAGGTTCTGAACGATCTCCGGATGCAAGAGCATCTGCGAGCGAGCGTCGGGACGGCCGGGGAGGAACGTCGTGAGATGCAGCCGCGACGGCGACTTGCCCGTCATCAAGGCCGCGCGCGACGCCGAGCAGATCGACAACCCGCTATATGCCGACGTGAACCGCGCCCCCCGCGCCGCCAGGTCGTCGATCCGGGGCGTGGCGTGCTCCGCGCGGCCGTAACAGCCCAGGTCGTTGATCCCCAGGTCGTCCGCCAGGATGAACACGACGTTGGGACGATCGGCGGCCCTCGCGGCCGAGATCGTCAAGACCACCGCGGCCAACGTGGCGAGGCATCGGAACAAGCGCATCGGCGCCCTCCAGGCAAGGGGGAAGGATCGGCGTGACGTCCGCGACGCCGATTCTACACCGTACCGGAAGCGGCTGGGTTCGAAAAGGACGGCGGCCCCGGATGCCTTGTCTCATCCGGGGCCGTCGTCGACCAGGACGGTCGTTGGGAAATGAGGCGGAAACGACCGAACGCCAGACGGCGCCGACCGCCCCCGGGAGGGGCTTCGCGACTCCGCACCACATCGGCGTCGCGAAGTGTTTGAAACTGAGATTCAGTTTCGACTCAGTGGAGTATATCGAGGCGACCGGAGTCGATCAAGGGGCGCAGGCGGTTTTTCGCAAAAAAACCTGTGAAAAATCGGAGGCGGGTGGAGGGACGCCTGGGCCGGCTCGCGCCGGGGCCTGGGCGCGCGTCGCAAGTCCTGGATTGGAGCAGGGTTCCAGCGCCGCCGCGGTCGATCCGTCCGAGGATCGGGCGCGGGAGGGCGCGATCAAGCCGCCATGCCGAAGAGGGGCCTCGAACTCGCGGTGGTGGTCGACGAGGAGGTCCCGAGTTTCCTGGCCGACGATGCGGTCTAGGGCGATCGCGCCCCGACGGCGTTCAGCGGGCCAACGCGGATTTTAGACGATCGGGTTGGCGGAGTCCAGTAAGAAAAACGGGGAGTCCGGCGCGGCGCGCGTCGGTCGTCCGTGGTCGATGGGGGTCAGTCGTAGAGGATCTTGGACAGGAATTCGTTGCGGAACTTGCCGCGGGGGTCGTGTTTGGCGACCAGGGCCTTGAAGTCGTCGAGCCGTTCGTAGCCGGATCGGATGGTCGCCGGGGCGAGGGTGAACAACTTTCCCCAATGGGGGCGGGGCTTGAACGGGGAGAGTTCCTTCTCGATGACCGGCAGGAGTCGGCGGACGGCGTCCCATTCGGGTTTCCAGGTGAAGTGGATGGTGGCGCTTGGGCGTTGGAAGGCGGGGCTGAGCCACAGGTCGTCGGCGGCGATCGTTCGGATTTCCGAGATGAACAGGTGGGGGCTCACGCGGTCGCGGAGGCGTTCGACGGCCAGCATGGCCTCGACGGCGTCGTCGCGGGCGACGAAGTATTCGGATTGCAGCTCTTCGCCGCGGCTGGGGGTGAACCCCATGCGGAAGTGGGGCAGGCGGTCGTGCCAGGGGCCGGGGACGCCCATTTGCTCGGTGCAGTTCTCCGCGGAGAGTTCGGCGATCGGGTGCAGGTTCCGGGTCGCGCGTTTCGCGCCGAAGCGGGTCAGGTCGGTGGTCGGCTCGCCGACGCGGGACTTGACCCAGACCTCGGAGATTCGTTCGTTCCGCCAGTCGGTGAACAGGCTCACGCTGTAGCCGGCCGCCATGACGGTCTCGAAGTGGTCCGCGAGTTGTTTGGCCGGCAGGTCCTCGTAGACTTCCTGGATCGCGTCGAAGGTGGGTTGGACGTCGAGGGTGATCTTGGTGACGACGCCGAGCGCCCCCAGGTGGACCGCCGCGGCGCGGAAGTCGTCGCCGTCCTTGGCGCGGGAAAGGGTGATCAGGCCGCCGTCGGCCGTGACCAGTTCCATCCCCGAGACCGCCGTCGACAGGTTGCCGTTCTTGACGCCCGAGCCGTGGGTCGCGGTGGCGCAGGCGCCGACGACGGAGATGTGCGGGAGCGACGCCAGGTTGTGCAGGGCGAATCCCCGTTCGTGGAGGAACGGCCCGAGCGCGCCGTAGGTCACGCCCGCCGCGACCGTCACGGCGGACGCCTTCGGGTCCGGCGGCTCGACGCGGTCCATCGCCTTGAGGGACAGAAGCGCGTGGGAGCTGTCGGCGACGCCGTTGAAGCAGTGGCGGGTGCCGAGCGTCCTCATCGAGTCGCGCGTCCGAACGAACGCGCGGACCCGCTCGACCGTGTCGAGGGCGGTCAGGTCATCGACGCCGTAGCGGTAATTGCCGGCCCAGTTGACGAGCGCCCCCGGCGCGGGGGGCTCGCCCCCGAGGACCCGCCCGCCGGCGGCGCCGCCCAGGATCGCGCCCGAGAGCTTGATGAACGTTCTCTTGTTCATGATTGAATCTCTCCTCCGCCGGGGGCCTCGTCCGTCTCGAAGCCGTCCGCCGATTATAAGGCGGTTCGGCCTTGAGATCTCGGGGCGGCTCGTTGATCCGGCCCGCCGGGTCGGTTTCAATGAACGTTCAACATCGCGGCCCGCCGCGTCGCGCGGCCTTCCGTCCTCCACCGACTTCACTCCGAGAGATCTTTTCACGATGAAGTTGAAGCCGATTCGTCTCGCCGTCGCGCTGGCGGCCCTGGCCATGGCGGCCGATCAGGCCCGCGCCGGGGACGCCCCGAGTTCCAAGACCAAGACCCGCAACGTCGTGGTGATGATGTCCGACGGCCTGCGCTGGCAGGAGGTCTTCACCGGCGCCGACCAGGCCCTTTTGAACGAGAAGGACGGCGGCGTCAAGGACGTCGCGGCCTTGAAGGCCAAGTACGACCGCGACACCCCCCAGGCCCGCCGCGAGGCCCTCCTGCCGTTCGTCACCGACGTGATCGCCAAGCAAGGGCGGCTCCACGGCGACGTCGGCGAGGAGTCGGTGGTCACCAACGCCATGAAGTTCTCCTACCCCGGCTACAACGAGGTCTTCACCGGCTTCGGCGATCCCCGGATCGACAGCAACGACAAGATCCCCAATCCCAACGTCACCGTCTTCGAGTGGCTCAACGCCAAGCCGGAGTTCCAGGGGAAGGTCGTCGGCTTCGGCACCTGGGACGCCTTCCCGTTCATCCTCAACGCCGAGCGCGCCGGGATGAAGGTCGTCGCCGGCTGGAAGCCCTCCCCTGAGGAGGCCGTCGCCGAGACCGACCCCGACCTGCGCCGGATCCTGGACCGGAAGCATCGCGACGGCTACACCTTCTACGCGGCCTTGAAGCACATCAAGGCGGAGAAGCCCCGGGTGACGTTCATCGGCCTGGGCGAGACCGACGGCTACGCCCACGGCGGCAAATACGACCAGTACCTCGACGCCGCCCATAGCTTCGACGAGTACGCCGGCCAACTCTGGAAGACCCTCCAGGCGATGCCCGAGTACAAGGACCAGACCACCTTGATCGTCACCGTCGACCACGGCCGCGGCGACGCCCCGGTCGGCTGGAAGAACCACGGCGCGAAGGTCGACGGCGCCGAGCGGATCTGGATCGGCGTCCTGGGCCCGGACACCCCGGCCAAGGGTGACGCCTCGCTGGGCCACGCGAACCAGAACCAGATCGCCGCGACCCTCGCCGCGCTTCTGGGCCACGACTACAACGCCTACCAGCCCAAGGCCGGCCCGGTCATCCCCGGCGCCGTCGGCCGCTGAGCCGCGTCCCTCCCCGCGCCGGGCCGCGATCCGACGGCGTCAACGCTCGTCGGCGTCCGGTTCGGCCGGCTTCGCGTCGCCCCAGGCTTGTTTGAGGGCGGCGGCCAGGTCGATCCAGCGGGGGACGTCCAGCGCCTCGGCGCGGAGGGAGCCCGCGATCCCCAGCGATTCCAGCAAGGCGTCGACGGCGGGCTTGTCGATCCCCTCGGGGGCGAGCCTCGCCAGCACGACCCGAAGGGCCTTGCGGCGGTGGAGGAAGACGCCGCGGACGATCCGGTGGAACCACGGCAGATCGCCCA
This sequence comes from uncultured Planctomycetales bacterium, assembly GCA_937907525.1. GTDB lineage: Bacteria > Planctomycetota > Planctomycetia > Isosphaerales > Isosphaeraceae > Paludisphaera. The sequence goes on from CALCIB010000192.1 coordinate 5,171, forward strand.
CGGCCGCGCGCCTCTCCGGGTCGGGACGGATCGCGACGACCGCCGAATCGACCTTCGGCCGCGGCCAGAAGACCGACGGCGGCAACACCCGCGCGATCTCGACCTCGGCGAGCGCCTGGACGATCACCGACAGCGCCCCGTATTCCGAGCCGCCGGCCTCGGCCGTCATCCGCTCGGCCAGTTCCTTCTGGATCGTGACGACGATCAACTCGGGGCGGACGGCGTCGTCGACCAGCAGGTTGACGATCAGCGGCGTGGCGATCTGGTACGGCAGGTTCGCCACCAGCTTGTACGGTCGACCCTCGCGGCCGCGGGCCAGCATCTCCAGCACCTCGGGCTGGATCGCGTGCTTGGAGGCCAGGACGTCCACGTTCAGCAGCCGGGCGTTGGGATAGGCGCCGATGGCCTCGGTCGCCAGGGCGGCCATGCCGGGATCGACCTCCACGGCCAGCACCCGCGCGCCGCGCGAGGCCATCAGCGCCGTCAACGCCCCCGCGCCGGGGCCGACCTCCAGCACCACGTCGCCGGGGGCGACGGCCGCCGTCTCCACGATCAGGTCGTGGATGTTCAGGTCGACCAGGAAGTTCTGCCCCAGCCGATGCCGCGGCGAGAGCCCTCGGTGGCCGAACAGCTTCCGAAGATACGATTGCGTTTGGCGTTCCATGGATCTCGGGGGGCGTCTGGGAGCGAAAGGTCTTCCCCCCTCGCGGGGGAAGACAGACCGCGAAGCGGTCAGATGAGGGGGGTGACAAGCGAAAGTGGCGTCGTCATTCGAGAAAGCCCGACCGACCGGCTTGGGATTCCCACGGCGTTCTCGCTTGTTCTCCCCCTCATCCGGCCCTTCGGGCCACCTTCCCCCGCGAGGGGGGAAGGGTGTTGATTCGACATGAGTCAGCGCGCCCGGCCCAGCAGTTTTTGGACGTGTTTGGCCAGGACGTCCGTTTCCACGTTGACGCGGTCGCCGGGCTTCCGCGCCCCCAGCGTGGTCGCCGAGAGCGTCTGGGGGATCAGCATGACCGAGAATCCCGAAGGCTCGACGTCCGTCAGCGTCAAGCTCGCGCCATCGACGGCGATCGACCCCTTCTCGACCATCAGGTCCGTCCATGCCGGATCGACGTCGAAGGCGAAGAACTCGAACTCCCCCTCGCGGCGGCGCTCGCGGAGGACGGCCGTGGCGTCGACGTGCCCCTGGACGAAGTGCCCTCCCAGGCGGTCGCCGACGCGAAGGGCGCGCTCCAGGTTGACCGCGTCGCCGGGCTCGCGCGCGCCCAGGGTGGTCCGATCCAGGGTTTCGGGCCCCGCCTGGACCTCGAAGCGGTCGGCCCTCGCGGCGACGACGGTCAGGCAGCAGCCGTCGACGGCCACGCTCTCGCCGATCGCCAGGGGGCCGGCGAGCCCCTCCCAGCGCAGGGCGAACCGCTTGCCGCCGTCCTCGACGCTCGCGGACTCGATCCGCCCCGTCGCCTCGACCAACCCGGTGAACACGCCCGCCTCCTCCGCCGTTTCCAGGATGTTTGACTTTCTCATGGTAGCATCGGCCGGCTCGGGATAGAATCGACGCCTTACGTCGGCGGTCGGAATCCGCCGTCGGGCCCGATACCGTTCACCGCGACTTGTCCGCGTGGCGATCCAGAACGACATCCCCCCTTCTCCCCTTGTGGGAGAAGGCGCCCCGAAGGGGCGGATGAGGGGTGGCGCGGTCGGAAGCCTTGGGAGGGGAACCCCTCATCCGGCCTTCGGCCACCTTCTCCCACAAGGGGAGAAGGGATATCCGGCATTGGCGCGCGGGGTGAACGGGATCGCGACGGGTCCGGCTTGATCGGTCTGGAAACGAACGAGGAGAACCGCACGATGACGCCCGCCCTCAACCGCCGCGACTTCCTCGCCACCTCGGCCGCCGCCGCCGCCGTCGCCGCCGCCTCCGGGAACGCCGGCGCCGCCGTCGCCAGAAACGCCTTGCCGGCCTCGCCCCAGGCGCGCGTGGTCCTGGGCAAGACGGGGATCGAGACCTCGCTGATGGGCCTGGGGACCGGGATGATCGGCGGCGGCCAGTCCAGCAACCAGACCAAGCTGGGAGTCAAGGGCTTCACCAAGCTGGTCCGCCACTGCCTCGACCACGGGATCACCCTCTTCGACGTCGCCGACCAGTACGGCTCCCACGTCTATCTTCGCGAGGCGCTCAAGGGCGTCCCCCGCGACCAGTACGTCATCCAGACCAAGACCCACGCCACCAACGCGGTCACCGCCCGCGACCACCTCCAGCGCTACCGGCTGGAGCTGGGGGTGGACTACATCGACGTCCTGCTGCTGCACTGCATGACCAAGTCGGGCTGGGACGCCGATCACACGGGGGCGATGGAGGAGTTGATGAAGTCCAAGGAGGCCGGCCTGATCCGCGCCCACGGCACCAGTTGCCACGGCATGGACCCGCTGCGGACCTCCGCCAAGCTGCCGTTCGTCGAGGTCGACCTGGCCCGGATCAACCCCGAGGGGCTGGTGATGGACGACCAGAAGCCCGACGAGGTCGCCTCGGTCCTGGAGGAGATGCACGCCGCCGGCAAGGGCGTCATCGGCATGAAGATCCTCGGCGAGGGCCGCATCAAGGATCCCGCCCGCATCGACGCCTCGCTCAAGTACGTCCTGGGCCTGGGGACCGTCGACGCCTTCATCATCGGCTACGAGTCCACCGAGCAGGTCGACGACATTCTAAAGCGGACGGAGAACGCCATCGCCGCGCTGAAGGCGTAAGCTGGAACCATCCCCGCCCTCTCCCTCAAGGGCGCTCTGTCGAGAACCTAACCCCGGCCGGAAATCCAGGAACCGCGGGAGACGCGGAACGAGCCCGAAAGAAAAAGCCCGATCCTCGTTCCCGAACCCATGATTCCCATCATCGGCGAGTGCCGTCTCCTCCGGATCTTTCCGTGTTTTCCGTGTTTTCCGTGGTTCCAATTTCCCGGCGTCCCCGGTTTTCGACAGGACGCCTCAAGGGGGGAAGGACGTTCGACGCCGGCGCGCGGGAGACCGCGCGCCTCGGCAAGCGCCTTCCCGGCGAGCCGGGGCGATGGTAGATTAAAGGGGTGTTGAACCCGCCGTCGTCCCGCCGATCCATCCCGCCCCGCGGAGGCCCTCCTCATGGATCTTAGTCGTCCAACCCTCGCGGCGACCGCCCTGGCCGCGGCGCTTTTCTCGGTCGCGGCCCTCGCGGAGGAGGCTCCGTCGACCAAGGCCAAGGTCGACTTCGGCCGCGACGTCCGACCGATCCTCTCGGAGAACTGTTTCGTCTGCCACGGCTTCGACGCCCAGAAGCGCGAGGCCGGCCTGCGGCTGGACACTCACGAGGGGGTACTTGAGACGCTCGAATCGGGCGACGCGGCGGTCGTGCCGGGGAACCTGGAGGATAGCGGCCTGATCTTCCGCGTCGAGGTCGACGACGACGAGATGGTCATGCCCCCGCCGAAGTCGGGGAAGAAACTCACCGCCGAGGAGATCGACGTCCTGAAGCGCTGGGTCGCCGAGGGGGCGCCCTGGGGCGGCCACTGGGCGTTCGAGCCGGTGGCGAAGGTGGAGCCCCCCAGGACCGAGGACGCCTCCTGGTCGCGCGGGCCGGTCGACTCGTTCCTGCTCGCGCGCATGGAGGAGGAGGGCTTGAAGCCCTCCCCCGAGGCCGAGCCGACGGCGCTGTTGCGCCGGGTCACGCTCGACCTGACCGGCCTGCCGCCGACGATCGCCGAGGTCGACGGCTTCCTCGCCGCGGTCGACGCCGTCGGGCTCGGCGCGGCCTACGAGAAGGCCGTCGACCGCCTGCTGGACTCCCCCCGCTACGGCGAGCACATGGCCCGCTACTGGCTGGACGCCGCTCGCTACGGCGACACCCACGGCCTGCACCTGGACAACTTCCGCGAGATGTGGCCCTACCGCGAGTGGGTCATCCGCGCCTTCAACGCGAACAAGCCGTTCGACGAGTTCGTCGTCGAGCAGCTCGCCGGCGACCTGCTGCCGAACCCCTCCACCGATCAGTTGATCGCCACCGGGTTCAACCGCTGCCACGTCTCCACCGCCGAGGGGGGCTCGATCGTCGAGGAGGTCTACACCCGCAACGTCACCGACCAGGTCGACACCGACGGCACCGTCTTTTTGGGGATGAGCGTCGGCTGCGCCCGCTGCCACGACCACAAGTTCGATCCCATCACCCAGAAGGAATATTATCAGTTCTTCGCCTTCTTCAACAACATCGACGGCCCCGCGATGGACGGCAACGCCTCGCGCTGGCAGCCGTTCCTGGTCACGCCGACCGACGAGCAGACCGAGCGAATCAAGGCGATGGACGCGAAAATCGTCGAGTCGAAGGCCGGGCTCGACGCGGAGGTCAAGCGGCTCGCCGCGAGTTACGACCCCGGGATCGACGAGGGGCTGTCCGAGGACGTGGTTCCCGAGGACTACGTCTGGATCGACGACGGCCCGCCGGCGGGCGCGACGAGCAGGGAGGCCGGCGAGTTCGTCGACGCGGCGGCCGACCGTCCCGTCAAGTCCGGCCGGCGCTCGCTGCGGGTCCAGGCCGCCGGCCTGACCCAGAACGTCATCGAGACGACCGGGCCCAAGCTCAAGACGGGCGCGGGCGACGTTCTGTTCGCCCACGTCCATCTCGACCCCGCCAACCCTCCCCGCGAGGTGATGCTCCAGTGGAAGATCGGCGGCCAGTGGGCCCGTCGCGCGTACTGGGGCGAGAACCTGGTCGGGTTCGGCAAGGACGGCGGCGTGGAACGTCTTCGCATCGGCGACCTCCCCGCCCGGGGCGAGTGGGTCCGCCTGGAAGTGCCGACCGCCAAGTTGGAGATCGCCCCCGGAACCCGGATCGAGGGCTGGGCCTTCACCCTGTACGACGGCGTCGCCCATTTCGACGCGAGCGGCCTGCGGACCGGGACCGCCCAGGAAGGCCGGGCCTACCCCAACCTCACCGCCTGGATCCGCGACCGCAAGGCCGACGGCGGCGCCGGCCTGGCCGAGGACGTCAAGGCGATCATCGCCAAGCCCCGCGACCAGCGGAGCGTCGAGGAGCGCCGGAGGTTGATCGACCTGTTCCTGACCGCCGGCTGGTCCCAGACCGACGAGGCCGTTACGAAGGCCCGCGACGAACTCGCCAAGGCCGAGGAGGCGCGGAGGAAGCTCGACGGCGAACTCTCCACCACGCTGATCTTCCGCGAGCGTCCGGGCGAGCCGAAGCCGGCGTTCGTCCTCCACCGCGGCGAGTACGACCAGCCCACCGACCGGGTGACCCGCGCCGTGCCGGCGTTCCTGCCGCCGATGCCCTCCGACGCCCCCGCCGACCGCCTGGGCCTGGCCCGGTGGCTGGTCATGCCCGAAAACCCCCTGACCGCCCGGGTGGCCGTCAACCGCTTCTGGCAGCAGGTCTTCGGCGCGGGGATCGTCAAGACGTCGGAGGACTTCGGCACCCAGGGCGAACGCCCCAGCCATCCCGAGTTGCTCGACTGGCTGGCCGCGACCTTCCAGGAGGAGGGCTGGGACGTCAAGGCGATGATGAAGCGGCTGGTGTCGTCCTCCGCCTACCGCCAGTCCACCAAGGCGTCGCCCGAGGCCCTCGCCAAGGATCCCGACGACCGGCTCTTGACCCGCGGCCCGCGATTCCGGCTCGACGCCGAGACCCTTCGCGACCAGGCGCTTTACGTCGGCGGCGTGCTCGTCGAGGAGTTGGGAGGCGCGAGCGTCAAGCCGCCCCAGCCGTCGGGGCTGTGGGAGGCCGTGGCCTACGGCGACAGCAACACCAAGAACTTCAAGGCCGACGAGGGCGCCGGGAAGGTCCACCGCCGCAGCGTCTACACCTTCTGGAAGCGGACCTCGCCGCCCCCCCAGATGACCACGCTCGACGCCCCCAGCCGCGAGTCCTGCACCGTCCGCCGCGAGCGGACCAACACCCCCTTGCAGGCGTTGCTCCTGCTCAACGAGGACCAGTACGTCGAGGCGTCCCGCGCCCTCGCCCAGCGCGCGCTTCGCGAGGGGGGCTCGACCGCCGACGGCCGGCTGACCCGGATGTTCCGCCTCGCCGTCGGCCGCGCGCCCAAGGCGTCGGAACTGGCCGAGCTGACCGCCGCGCTCGACGACTTCGCCGCCCACTACGCCGACAAGCCCGACCAGGCCAAGGCCCTGATCGAGATCGGCGCCTCCAGCCCCGACCCGGCGATCGAGCCCCGCGAGCTGGCCGCGTGGACCATGATCGGCAACGTGATCCTCAACCTCGACGAGGTCCTCACCAAGGGCTGAACCCCGCGTCCCCCGGAGGCATACCGATGGATCCGATTCGCGAACACGCCCAGGTCGAGACCCGGCGCAGCTTCTTCGGCCGTTCCGGAGTGCTGAGCCTGGGGGCGGCGGCCCTCGCCGAGATGCTGGCCCGCGAGGCGATGGCCTTCCCCGGCGCCGACGCCTCCGCCAAGCTCCCGAGCGCGACGGGCGGCCTCGCCGGTCTGCCCCACTTCCCCCCCACCGCCAAACGCGCCATCTACCTGCACATGAACGGCGGGCCGTCGCAACTGGACCTCTTCGACTACAAGCCGAAGATGGACGCCCTGTTCGACACGGACCTCCCCGAATCGATCCGCAACGGCCAGCGCCTGACCACCATGACCAGCGGCCAGGCCCGCTTCCCGGTCGCGCCCTCGAAGTACAAGTTCGCCCGTCACGGCCAAAGCGGCATGTGGGTCAGCGAACTGCTCCCCCACACGGCCAAGATCGTCGACGAGATCGCGCTGATCCAGACGACCTGGACCGAGGCGATCAACCACGACCCGGCCGTCACCTACATCTGCACCGGCAACCAGCTCCCCGGCCGCGCCAGCCTCGGCTCGTGGCTCAGCTACGGGCTGGGCGCCATGAACCAGAACCTGCCGGCGTTCGTCGTGATGACCGCGTCGTGGTCCAGCCAGACCGACGCCCAGGCGCTCTACAACCGGCTCTGGAGCGCGGGGTTCCTGCCCAGCAAGTATCAGGGGGTCGCGCTCCGGTCGACCGGCGATCCGGTCCTCTTCCTGTCGAACCCCTCGGGGGTCGACAAGACGGTGCGCCGCCGCACGCTCGACGCGATCAACCGGCTCAACCACAAGGAATACGACTCGTTCGCCGACCCCGAGACCCAGGCCCGAATCAGCCAGTACGAGATGGCGTTCCGGATGCAGACGTCGGTCCCCGAGCTGGCCGACGTCTCCAACGAGCCCAAGCACGTCCTCGACCTGTACGGCCCCGACGTCCACAAGCCGGGCAGCTTCGCCCGGTGCGCGCTGCTGGCCCGTCGGCTGGCCGAGCGCGACGTCCGGTTCGTGCAGATCTTCCATCGCGGCTGGGACCAGCACGGCAACATGGCCGGCGACCTGCCCCGCCAGTGCAAGGACGTCGACCAGGCGACCCACGCGCTGGTCGCCGACCTCAAGCAGCGCGGCATGCTCGAAGACACCCTGGTCGTCTGGGGGGGGGAATTCGGTCGCACGGTGTACTGTCAGGGGGCGCTTTCTCGCGACAACTACGGTCGCGACCACCATCCCAAATGCTTCCCCATCTGGTTCGCCGGCGCGGGAATCAAGCCGGGCGTGGTCCACGGCGAGACCGACGAGTTCAGCTACAACGTCGTCAAGGACCCGGTCCACATCCACGACCTGAACGCCACGATCCTCCACATCATGGGGATCGACCACCGCCGCCTGACCTTCAAGCACCAGGGCCTCGACATGCGGCTCACCGGCGTCGAGGAGCAGAACCCGGTCGGGGCGATCCTGGCCTGACCCGGCCCGCCCCCCGCGAAACGAACGATGGCGGCGAGCCCGACTTGCGGCTCGCCCATCCCGAAAACGAGACGGCCGCTCGGAGGTCACGAACGAATGACCCCCGAACGGCCGCGTCTTTTAGAGATTGGAGAAAGGTCCAAGGTTGAGAAGGGAGGCCCAGGGGCCTGGATATCGGCACTCCACCAATTCAAAGAGAGAACTTATTTCTGCCCCCACAGGACGGTGCGTAAGCGGATGCCGCCGGTCCCCTCGGACTCGAACAGCCCTTCTTGAAACCACCGAGTCCAGCCCCGGGTGCGGCGCGACTCTCGACGGATTCCATAATGCTTACGACGCTTCTTCGCACTCATGGTCGCCTCCGTTGGAGGAAGGTCAGATGAGCAGGCAAAAGTCGACAAGACAGGAACTGAGAAAGGAAGTTAGCAATCCGCGTACCGCGCGAGCGAAATGAAGAAAAAGTCGTCGTCGATCTCCGGCCCGATCGCGGCGAACGACGCGGAGCCACTCTCATTATAGTCGAAAACCATGCGGAGCGACCGACAAATCCGCCCGCGAACCCATCGAGTCGTCCGGATGTGGCGATAAAGCCTCACCCCCGCGTTCCGCTCGCCCTTTTGGCAGCCCAGCCTCCAGCTTGAGCATTTTTCGACCACCCCCCCGCGCAAATCTTCAAATCGGGTGAATCCAGACCTCGCGACGAACGGGGGAGGCTGATGCGACCCACCTCGGCTCAACCAGGCGAAGGCTTCGCGCTTCGGAGCATGTACTCGAGGATCACGGTTGCATCGTCGTAGGTGGTCGAATGGCCGCCGGAGTCCCGATGGATCAACAGAACCGGTCGGTTGAGTCGCTTGAGCACGGCCGCGAGGCGTTGCACGCTGTCGGGCGGGACGGTCGCATCCCGGCCCCCGGTCGTCAGGCCGACGGGCATGGTGAGCCGCTCGGGCCAGTATTCGGCGCTCCTCTTCTTGTACTCCTCGACGAGGCTCGCCTTCGGCCCGCCGAACGACTCGGCGATCGCGTCCTGGAACTGGTCGTATTCCAGATGATTGGCCAGTCCGTTCATGGCGGCGACGCCGTCTACCAACTCGGGGTGGATCGCGGCGAACGTCAACGCGGAGGCCCCCCCCATCGAACCGCCGCAGACGAAGACGCGCGAAACGTGACGTGTCCGCCTGAGATCGCCGATGATCTGCACCAGGTCGGCTTCGGCCTTCGGACCCATCCACGAGGTCTTGGCCCGGTAGTCGGGGGCGACGAACAGCATCGCATGGCGAACCGCGAAATCCCGAGCGGCGCGGCACTCGTCCCGCGCGTCGAGGGCGAACTGCCAGCGGTCCGAGCCGTGCCCGTGCAACGCGATCAAGACGTCATGCGGGCGATCAGCGGCGAACCCCGGCGGAACGATCAATACATATCGCTGTTCCGACCCGTCGCAAGCCGCCTTGAATGCGACGTCGACGGCCGAGGGCGCCTCCTCCGCGTGCAACGCCCCCACGTACACCGCGACCACCCAACCCAAGAACGCCAACGTCCGACGCATCCGGCCTGCTCCTTCCATCAAGGTCGCCTTGCTTGCTTGTGAACCCGTCCCACGGCGATTGCGGCCGATCACTTCGAACTCGGTTGATTGATCGACGCCTACATCGTACTCTCAAACGCGCGGCTGAGATGCGGTCGATCCGTTAACCGTGCATACGGAGATTCGTCCCATGGCGTCGACTTATCCCTGCGGCGGACTGAAGCGGCGACGGTTTTTGGGCGTGACCGCGGCGGTCGCCGCTCAGGCGGGGTTGCCGTCGCTCGTCGTCTCCGCGCAAGAGCCGCGAGCGGCGGCCGGCAAGCCGGCGGTCGACGAGAAGTGGGGAATCCCCGGCCCCTACCCCGGCCGGGTCGTCGAGGTCCGCAAGCCGGACATGATCCGCAACGGTGTCAAGGACCGCGAGGCGATCGGCGCGGCCGTGGGCCGGGGCATGAAGGAGTTGACCGGCGCCGACGACGCCGTCGGGGCGTGGCGGAGCTTCTTCGAACCCGGCGACGTCGTGGGGATCAAGATGAACCCCGTCGGCAACCCGCTGGCCAACTCGTCGAGCGAGCTGATGCTCGAGGTGATCGAGGGCCTGAAGGCGGCGGGCGTGAGGACCAAAGACGTCGTCGCGTTCGAGCGCTACCGCGACGAGTTCGTCGGCGCCAGGATGCACGAGGCGCTGCCCGAGGGGGTCGCCTGGGCCGGCCTGGGCGTCGAGTACAACAACCATCAGACGGACCTCAAGGGGGTCGACGACCTCAAGAACCCCAACCTCGACCACGTCACCGGATACGACCCGGACGAGTTCGTCGTGATGGAACTCGTCGGCAAGGGCGAGGACCCCCGGGACGACCGCACCCGGCGGTCGCATCTGGGCTTGCTCGTCACCCGGCGGGTGAACAAGATCGTGCTGCTGCCGGTGCTCAAGGACCACGGCTCGGCCGGCGTGACCGGCGCGCTCAAGAACATGAGCCACGGCCTGGTCAACAACGTCTGCCGGACGCACAGCTCGCCCGACGCCAACGTCTGCAACCAGTTCATCCCCCAGGTCGTCGCCCACCCGATCATCCGCAAGAAGTGCGTCCTGCAGATCATGGACGGCGTCAGGGGAGTCTACCAGGGGGGCCCCGGCGGCTCGCGCCTGGAGTGGACCTGGGAGAACAACGCGCTCCTGTTCGCGACCGACCCGGTCGCCATGGACCACGTCCTCTGGCGCGCCATCGACGCCAAGCGGAAGGAGAAGGGCCTTCCCCCCGTCGGCGCCTGCGGCAGGCTGGGGCTCGACCCGCTCAAGACGGAAGGCTTCGACTTTCGCCAGCCCCAGCACATCGCGCTCGCCGCCCGGCTCGGCCTCGGCGTCTTCGACTTCGAACCGCCCAAGGGCGGGGGGGCCTCGATCGATCATCGCATCATCAATATAGCCTGATTTTCACATATGCCATGGCTTTAGCTCGATCCAATGCCTTCACACCCTCGCCGCTCACGATCAGCCCGCACCTGGCGCCGCGGCTGTCGCGACTCTCCGTCGCGCAGTACGACCGGATGATCGAGAACGGGACGATTGGCGAATCCGATGACGTCGAGTTGATCGATGGATTTTTGATCGTCAAAACAGGTCGTGGCCGCCCCCACGTTCAAGCGGGCAGAATGGGGCTCGCGGCCCTCCTGCGGATCGTCCCCCAGGGCTGGCACGTGGCGAAGGCAGACCCGATCGTCGCGTCCGACTGGAGCAAGCCGGAGCCCGACCTGGCGATCGTGCGCGGGGGGATCGCCGACTACGCGGAGCGCGACGTGACGGGCCGCGACCTCGGCCTGGTCGTCGAGATCGCCGATTCGAGCCTCGCCGTCGATCGGGACGTCATGGGCCGGCTCTACGCCTCGGGCGGAATTCCGGTCTACTGGATCGTCAACCTCGTCGACGGTCTCGTTGAAGTCTACAGCGATCCCGACGCGGGGAGCGGCTATCGATCCCGCATCGACCACCGGCGCGGCGATTCGATCCCGATCACGCTCGACGGCCGCGACGTGGGCCGCGCGGCCGTCGACGACCTGCTGCCGGCCGGCGAATCGTTATGAGTTGATCGGATCGACTGGCGGAATCAAGGCGATGACAGGGCCTGCGCGACGGCCGCCTCGATCGCCTCGCCCCGCAGGTTTTGGGCCTTCACCGTGCCGTCGGGGGCGATCAGGAACAGCGTCGGGACGGCCTCGACGTGGTAGGATTCCTGGACTCCTCCCTTGGGCCAATCGCCGACGAACCCCTGGGGCCATGCGATTCCCTTCTCGGCCGCGAGCTTGCGCGGCGCGTCCTTGCCGACGTCGAGGCTGAGGCCGAGCATGGCGAACCGCTCGTCCTTGCCGAACCGGTCGTGGAGCTTCTTCAGTTCCGGGATCTCGGCGATGCAGGGGCCGCACCAGGTCGCCCAGAAGTCGATCAGGACGTACTTGCCCTTGAAATCCTCCAACTTGATCCGGCCGCCGCCGAGCGATTCGACGTCGAACGCGGGCGCGACGCCGCCGATCTTCAGCGCGGCCTTGGGCGCGGGCCGCAGCTCGCCCAGGTCGACCGGCTCGTCGCTCCGCCCCTCGGGGATCGTGAACTGCTTCGTCGCGTACTCGATCCTGTCCCCCACACTACCGACGCCCCGAATCGGATCGGCGCTGTAGGAGAGGCGAAGGCGGTACGAGCCCGGAGGGACGTCGTCCACCCGGATCGTGCCGTCCGGCAGGAGTTTTCGCCTCATGATGTTGAACCAGTGGTCGCGGCGGTAGGCGCGCCCCTCCGGCGAATCCCACCACTGCCTGAGCCACGCGTTCGACTTGTCGTGGTCGCCGAGGACGTCTTTCGGATAGGGGACGGGCTGGAGGTCGTTGTCGACCGAGAACGTCGAATTCAAGATATGGTCCGCGTCCGGGCCTCCTCCTTCGGGCGCGGCGATTCGGGCGATCACGGGCCGCCCCACGCCGCCGACGTCGGCCCGCGTGGTCGCCCCGGCCTTGACCTCCACGAGCGAGCCGGTGCACCAGTCTCCGTCGTTTTCCAGAGAGACGCGGGCGTCGCCGGCCGCGGCGAAGGGCACGACGAACCGCCCCTGGTCGTCGGCCGTGGCCCCCCCTCCGAAGAACGCATGGGGCCCCAACGAGGCCAGGCGCTCGCTGCCGTACCTGATCGCGGCGCCCGAGGCCGCCTTGCCGCCGATTCGCGCCGTCCCCTCGATGCGGCCCCAGGGCTGCGCCTTGATCGTCGAATCCGCCTCGAACGCGGCGAATGAGACCTGAGCGAAGTGGTCGGGATGCACGACCACCAGGGCGGAGCGGCTCTCCTTCGGGTCGTGGGAGAAAACGACTCGGAATCGCCCCTGGGCGTCGGTCTTCACCGCGGGCTGGTCCTGGTTCGGACGGAGCTTGCCGTCCTCGACGTAAGCGGTCGGAAGGCGGTCCTGCCCGGTGGACAGATAGGTCACGGTCACGTCGGCCCCTTCGAGCGGTTTGCCGTCGGGGCGGAGCACGACGCCCGAGCGCGCGTTCTCCGCGTCGGGCTTCACCTTGGCGAGCTTGACGTCGTACTCGATCTGCCCCTCGTCGCTGAGGAAGGTGCGCGACTCGGTCGGCGCGTAGCCGCTCGCGGTGTATCGCAGGCGGAACTCGCGCGCCTCGTCGGCGTCGATATCGGCCTGCAAGCGGCCCTGGAATGCGAAGACCTTCCGATCCTCGGCCCATGTGACCGCGCCGGTCTTCGGGTCCGGAACGCCGACTTCAAGTCGAACCTGATTGATAGGCTCGTTGGTCTCGGCGTCGCGAATCGCGCCCCTGATCGAGAGGGCGCGGTTCAACTCCAGGAGGATCTCCCCATCCTCCGGGGATACGGGCCTCATGCTCACGGATCGGAACCCGGAGCGGCTGGCGTTGACGAGGACGGCGTCGGGGGGCGCGTCGCTCCAGAGGAACCGACCGTCGGCGTCGGACTTCCGGAAGACGCGGAGCGCCCGGACCCCGCGCCAGGCGTCAAAGTCGACGAAGACGTCCGGGATCGGCTTCCCCTTCGAGTCGATCACGCGGCCGGAGAGGGCGTGAGCCGCGCCGAGCTCGATCGCGACCGGCTGCGCGCCCGGCTCGGCGTCGACCCGCTTCAATCCCGGCGCGTGGCCCGAAGCCTTGGCGAGCAAGGTCAGGCGGCCGGGGCGGGCGTGAGGAAACCGAAAGCCGCCCTGGGCGTCGGTCGTCGTCTTCGACGGATGATTCTGGAGCATCGCCTCGTGCTCGGTCCGGAACCAGGCGACCTCGGCGTTCGGGATCGGCCGGCCCTGCCCGTCGACGACCGTCCCGGAAACCGCGACGCCCTTCTTGAGGACCTGGACGTCGGAGAAATCGCGGACCGAAGCCATCGTCCGCACGCCCGGTTCGAGCTTGCCGGACGGATCGGCAGTGCCGTGGCGACGCTCGGGCGCGTCATCGTCGACCAGATAGTCGGGATGCGACAGATAGAGGTAGGCGAACTTCATCGCGCGGAAACACCGGGAACGCCAACGGCCTTCCGCGTCGGTGGTCGCGTCGACCATGTAGGCCAGCTCAGTCTTCTCCTTCTTCTCGCCGAGGTGGCCCCAGATCCGAACCTTCACCCCGGCGACCGGCCGACCGTCTTCGTCCACGACCGTCCCGCCGAGCGTCTCTTCACCCGGCAGCAGCTCGACGGCCAGACGGGTCGGTAGCTTTGGAAGCCGGGGGTCGACCTGGGAGAACTGGAATCGCTGCTGCACGTAGCCGTCGGCCCAGACGTCGACTCCGTAGAAGTCGTGGAACATCCGCTTCGACAGATCGACC
>CALCIB010000193.1 GCA_937907525.1 uncultured Planctomycetales bacterium
ATCTACAAGGGCCAGAAGCTCAACTCCAAGAAGGACCTGATCTGGGCCGTCCCCCAGCCCGAGCCCAACCCCTACCAGATGGAATGGGACGACCTGGTCGAGGCCGTCCGCAACGACAGCCCCTACAACGAGGTCGACCGCGGCGTCCAGGCCAGCCTCGTCACCTCGATGGGCCGCATGGCCGCCCACACCGGCGAGGTCGTCACCTACGACGACATCCTCAACTGTCCCCACGAGTTCGCCCCCGACATCGACAAACTGACCATGACCAGCGCCGCGCCGTTGCAAACCCTCCCCAACGGCAAGTACCCCATCCCCCAGCCGGGCATCGTCACCGACCGCGAGTACGCCTGACCCGCGGATTCGGAGTCGATCGCCGGAACCCTCGAAGGCCCCGGACGCGACCAAGATCGCGTCCGGGGCCTTTCCGCCCCCCGACCCCTTTTCCGTCCCGGGGTCGAGCTCGTTTTCCGCAGCTCAAGAGCGCGGATCGGCGCGGTCGACCGTTCGATCCTCCGGACGGCCCCGCGTTTTGTCATGCATCCGGCGCGCGTCGATGGTTTCGCGGTCAAGTCCGAAACGATTCGGAATCGCTGGGTCCTTGTGAAGCGCGCGGGGGTCTGGTACGAAGCAGGAAAGGCTTCGAGATCCGGTCCCGAAGCGGTTGCGAGGGCCGGCCGATCCGGGAGGATCCGCGATGACGGAACGTTGGACGAGGCGGGAGTTGTTGGCGTATTCGGCGTTCACGGCCGCGACGGCGGGGATCGGCCGGGGCGCGAGGGCGCAAGAAGCCCCGCCGGAGAACGACCCGTCGTACTCGGCGAACGAGGCGGTGACCTTGGGGTTCATCGGCGTCGGCGGGATGGGCACGGGGCTCTTGAACATCTTCAAGACGTTCCCCGACGTCCGGGTCGCGGCGGTCTGCGACGTGTACGAGCCTCACGCCCTCCGCGCCAAGGAGGCGGTCGGCGGCAAGCCCGACGTCTACGGCGATTTCCGCAAGGTCCTGGACCGCAAGGACGTGGACGCGGTCGTGATCGCGACCCCCGACCACTGGCACGCGATCCCCACGATCATGGCCTGCCAGGCCGAAAAGGACGTCTACTGCGAGAAGCCGCTCACCCATCGCGTCGCCGAGGGTCGCGCCGTGGCCAACGCCGCCGCCAAGCACAAGCGCGTCACCCAGATGGGGAACCTGATCCACGCCGGCGAGAACTACCACCGGGTCGTGGAGATCGTCCAGTCCGGCGCCCTGGGGAAGATCACCAAGACCCGCGCCTGGATGGCCGCGTCGCGCGAGTCGCTGGGCCATCCCGCCGACACGACCCCCCCCGCCGGCTGCGACTACGACTTCTGGCTGGGCCCCGCCCCCGAGCGGCCCTTCAACCCCAACCGCTTCACCTTCAACTGGCGGTATTACTGGGACTACGGCGGCGGCATGCTCACCGACTTCTGCTGCCACCTGATCGACCTGGTCCACTGGGCGATGGAGGTCGACGCCCCCCGCTCCGTGTCGGCGACCGGCGGCCGGTACGCATCCGGCGACGACGCCGAGACCCCCGACACCCTGGAGGTCGCCTACGAGTACGAGAAGGGGGACGACCGCTTCGTCCTGTCCTGGAGCCAGATCGACGTCAACGACCACGGCTTCGACGGCCGTCCCGCCGGCGTGATGTTCCAGGGGACCGAGGGGACTCTGGTCACCCACTACAACGACCACGAGATCTTCCCGGACAAGGGCAAGACCATCGACGAGGCCGCCATCCCCCGGACCCTCCCCCGCTCGCCGGGACACCACCGCGAATGGATCGACGCCATCCGCTCCCGCGCGACCTGCTCCTGCAACTTCGAGTACGGCCACCGGCTCTCGACCATCGGCGAGTTGGGCAACATCTCGCTCTGGACCGGCGAGAAGCTGGTCTGGGACCCCGCCGCCGAGAAGATCACCAACCACCCCGACGCCAACCAGTTCCTGACCAAGGAATACCGCAAGCCGTGGGTCCTGCCCACCGTCTGACCCCCCCTTCCCCAACGACGACGACGCCAGGGAGACACGCATGAAACGGACGCTCATCGCCGCCGCGCTGGTCGCGGGGTTCTCGTGGCCGGCCGCCGCCGGCGAACCGAAGTGGAAGCAGCATACGATCAACGGCCAAAGCGAGTTCGAGGCCGCCGGAGCCATGGACGTCGACGGCGACGGCAAGCTCGACGTCGTATCGGGAGGCTTCTGGTACCAGGCGCCGGACTGGAAGAAGCACGCGATCCGCGACGTCCCGCGGCAAGGGACGTACTACAACGACTTCGCCGTCATGCCCCTGGACGTCGACGGCGACGGCGACATGGACTTCGTGACCGTCTCCTACTTCGGCAAGGACGTCGGCTGGGTCGAGAACCCCGGCGAAGTCGGCGCCGAGTGGACCTACCGCCGGATCGACGAACCGGGCTCCAGCGAGGCCGCGGCCGCCGTGGACCTTTCCGGCGACGGCGTGCCCGACCTCCTGCCCAACGCCACCAACGTCGTCGTCTGGTACGAGGTCGCCAAGAAGGCCGACGGCAAGGGTATCGAGTTCAAGAAACACGACCTGGGGACCGCGGCCGCCGGCCACGGCGTCGGCTCCGGCGACGTCAACCTCGACGGCCGCACCGACATCCTCACCCCCAAGGGCTGGTTCGAGGCCCCCGCCGACCCCGCCAACGACACCTGGACCTGGCATCCCGACTGGGACCTGGGCGCCACCGGCATCCAGATCGTCGCCCGCGACGTGGACGGCGACGGTCTCGCCGACCTCGTCTGGGGCATGGGCCACGACTACGGCCTCTACTGGGCCAAGCAGTCCAAGGGCGACGACGGCAAGGCCGCTTGGACCAAGGCCCCCATCGACGAGTCCGTCGCCTCCGTCCACACCCAACTCTGGGCCGACGTCGACGGTGACGGCGAGGAGGAACTGATCACCGGCAAGCGCGTCTACGCCCACGAGACCGAGCCGGGCGCCACCGACGGCTCCCTGATCGCCTGGTACGAGTTCGACAAGGAGGCCGGCGCCTGGAGGAAGCACGTGATCTTCCAGGGCGAGCCCGCCAAGAACGCCCCCGAGAATGGACGGGACCGGCTGGCCCTGCGCGACTTCCCCGCCGGCACCGCCGGCACCGGGCTGCAACTGACCGCCGTCGACGTCGACGGCGACGGCGACCTCGACCTGATCTGCCCCGGCAAGAGCGGGCTCTACCTCTTCGAGAACCTCGGCTCCGAGTGACCCCCGAGGCGCGACCCGCGACGGCCCTTGCCGCGCGGGCCGCGCCGCTTTATGATGCCAAGCGTCGAGAGCGCGGACGATCGAACCCTTTTAGGACGACGACCCGCGGAAGGGCCCGCATGGAACTCAAGGAAGCGCTGGTGCAAATCACCGAGATCCGCGCCCAGATGGCGCGGACCGAGGTGTTCCGGGGATATCGGGCGGTCCCGGCGGCCTTCTCGGGCGTCGTCGCCCTGGCCGCGGCGGCGATCCAGACGGTCGCCGTGCCCGACCCGGCGCGGCAGTGCCGGGCGTACCTGGCGCTTTGGATCGGCGCCGCGGCGGTCAGCGGGGCGTCGGCGGTGCTGGAGATGACGGTTCGCGCCCGCAAGGCCGGTTCGTCGCTGGGCCGGGAGCAGACGGCGCTGGTGATCGAGCAGTTCGCGCCTTGCCTGGCGGTCGGCGGCCTGACGACGCTGGTGCTGGTCCGCGCGTCGCCGTCGCTGGTCTGGCTGCTGCCGGGTCTCTGGCAGATGTTCTACAGCCTGGGGATCTTCGCGACCTCGCGACTGCTGCCGCGGTCGATGGCGGCGGTGGCGGTCTTTTACGCGATCGCCGGCGCGGCGACCCTGGCCTTCGCCCAGGAGGAGTGGTCGCTGCACCCCCTGGCGATGGCGGTCCCCTTCGCCGCGGGGCAGTTCCTGGCCGCCGCCCTGCTCTACCGCAGTCTGGAGCGCCCCCATGACGCGGCCTGAGTCCCACGTCGACGAGCCGGCCGGCCGCTTCGCCTACGACGGCCTGGAGCGGATCTTTCACGAGAAGGCGCGGCTGGGGATCATGACGTCCCTGGTGACGCACTCGCGGGGGCTGGTCTTCGGCGACCTCAAGGACCTTTGCCAGCTCACCGACGGCAACCTCAGCCGCCACCTCCAGATTCTCCACGAGGCCGGCTTCGTCGAGATCTGGAAGGGCTTCCACAAGAAGCGCCCCCAAACCCTCTGCCGAGTCACCGTCGAGGGGCGGGACCGCTTCCTCGAATACATCAACGTCCTGGAGACCGTGGTGCAAGACGCGCTCAAGGCCGGTTCCGAGCCGGCCGCGGGCGCGGCCGCGGCCGAGGGCTGGTCCCCCGTCTGATCCGATCCTCGCCCCGCGAAAGGGGACGCCCCATGTCCGCGGAACTCTGGCGCCCCTCGCTCGACCTGGCCTTGCATCGCAATCGCGAGCATCCGGACGCGCGGCTCGTCCAACTCGCCACCATCGGGCCCGACGGGAGGCCGGCGGCCCGCACGGTCGTCTTTCGAAGGTTCCTGGACGACCCCCGCGCGCTGGCGTTCGCGACCGACGCCCGCGACGCCAAGCGCGCCCAGCTCGAGGCCGACCCCCGAGCCGAGATCTGCTGGTACTTCCCGATCACCCGCGAGCAATTCCGAATCGCCGGCCTCGTCGCCCTCGTCGGTCCCGACGCGGCCGACCCGGCGCTCCGTCGCGTCCGCGACGAGGTCTGGACCGCGTTGACCGACGAGGCGCGGACGCGCTTCGCCTGGCCGACGCCCGGGGAGCCTCGCGACCCGGCCGCGTGCTTCCCCGACGCCGCGCCGGATCGCTCGACCCCGCTCGGGAACTTCTTGCTGATGACGCTCTCCGCCGTCGCGGTCGATCATCTGGCGCTGGAGGGCGACCCCCGGCGCCGGTGGATCCATGAGATCGACGCCCAGGGCCGCTGGACGGGCCGCGAGGTCAATCCCTGACGCCGCGGTTCGTCCAGCGGCTCGGCCTCCACTACCGTTCGGCACGAGATTCGACATCCCTGGGAGCCAACGCCAGACATCCCTTCTCCCCTTGTGGGAGATGGCCGAAGGCCGGATGAGGGGGAGTCGCTTCCAGGGCTTCCGGCCGCGCCCCCCCTCATCCGCCCCTTCGGGGCGCCTTCTCCCACAAGGGGAGAAGGGGGGACGGCACTCTTGGCCGTCACATATGCAAGTCGTGCCGAACATTATCGGCTCGGCCCGCGCTCAGGGACGTTTCCTGGAGAGCATCCAGTCGATGGTCTCCGGATCGTTGTAGGCGCGGTCCCAACTGTTGTGGCCGACGCTCCGATACTCGGTGTAGCCCGGTTCCGCCCCCGCGGCGCGGAGGGCCTGGATCATCGCCCGCATCCCCAGGTGGAGCCGGGGCGAGTCGGCGTCGCCGACGAAGGCGCGGATCGGGACGTCCTTGTATTTGGCCACGTCCTCGACCCGGCCGGGACCGCAGACCGGGACCAAGGCGGCGAACTTGCCGGGGTTGGCCGCGGCGACGCTCCAGGTCCCCATGCCTCCCATCGACAACCCGGTGAGCGTCACCCGGTCGGGATCGACGTCGTATTCCTTGATCACGTCGTCAAGCGCCTTGAGGGCGGCGTCGGCGTCCTCCGAGCCGGCTTGCCAGGTCTTGCGGGCCTGGGGGAAGACGACGACCGCCGCCGCCCCGCCGCGCTGGACGATCGCCGGCCCCATTCCCACCTGCGACGGCGTGATCCCGTCGTCGCCGCGCTCGCCGGCGCCGTGGAGGAACAGGATCGCCGGGTAGCGTCGCGAGCGGTCGAACTCCTCGGGGACGTACACGGTGTAGGCGCGGGGGCCTTGCGGCGTCTCCACCTCGCGGACGTGGAAGCCCGCCGCGTCGCCGGCCTCCCGGTCGGGCGAGGGGACGCGCTGGATCAGCACATCCTTGAATTGAACCTCCATCGGATCGCCGGCGTGGACCTGAAGCGCGATCAGGCCGTCACGAGCGATCGCGTCGTCGGTCTCGCGGTAGTCGACCGAGACGGCCCCGTTGAGCATGATCGTGATGTGATTACCGAAACATCGGATCACATAATGGTTCCAGTCCGACTTATGGAGCCGCTCCAGCGCCGCGGGCAAGGCGTCGACGAGCGTCTTGTTGCGGCGCGACTCGTCGTAGAGGCTCCCCCAGTAGCCCTCGCCGACGTCGGCCTGATAGCCGGACATCTCGCCGCCGGGGACGTGGGCGCTCCGAAGCTGCACGCCGCTGTTCCCCTTGCCGTCGACGACGCGGAACGTCACCGAGAGGACGAAGTCCCGGTACGACTCCTTCGTCGCCAGGAAGACGTTGTGGTCGAGCTTCCCGGACTTGCCGACGATCACGCCGTCGCGGACGGACCAGATCGACTCGTCCCCCTCCCAGCCGTCGAGGTCGCGGCCGTTGAACAGGGGTTCGAAGCCGGCCGTCTCGACGATCGGGGGCTGGCCGTCGAGCAGGCGCGACCAGTAGGTCATGATCGAGGCGTAATAGGTCGCCCCCAGGCTCCCCTGGCCGTCGGGGGTGACGGCGTAGAGGCCGTCGGCCTTCCGGCAACTGGCGATGAACGCCCGCAGACGTTCGAGGTCGGGCCGCTCCTTGAGCAGGAACAGGGCGCGCATCACGCGGTAGGACGCGGCGAGGTCGGAGGGGCCGTCGCCCTTGGACCATCCGCCGTCGGCTCGCTGGCCCGTCTTGATCGCCTCGACGGCCGCCTCGCGGTTGGCCAGCGTCTCCCCGGCGCGGAGGACGGTCGCGGCCACCGTGCCGGCCGCGAACGCCCGGCCGGGCCCTTCGGGGTAGGAGCCGTCGGGGTTGGCCTGCTTGCGGATCACGTCCAGCCACCGCGGCAGGTCGTCCGACTTGCCGTCGACCGCCTCCAGCCCCGCCACCGCCATGCGGACCTGCTCGTCCTCCCTGGCGTGGTCGTGGAAAAAGGCGACCGCGGCGTCGACCAACTCCTTGTCGGCGATCTTCAATTCGCCGACGGCGAGCAGGCCGATCGAGGTCGTCAGCGAGTCGGGCTGGCCCCCCGGAGCGGGCGCGAAGCCGCCGCCGGCGCGACAGGAGCGAACGTACTCGACGCACTTCAAGACGTCGGGGACCGAGCCGCCGACGTACCTCATGATCCGTAGCGCGGCGCTGGTGGGCGCCAACCCCGACGGCCGCCCCGGCGCGGGGGCGAAGCCGCCGTCGGGGTTCTGAAGCGTCGCGACGTAAGCGGCCGTCTGGGCGAACTCGGCCGGCGATTGCGCCCGCGTCGCGGGCGTCGCGACGAGCCCGACGACCACGAAGGCGGACAGGACGGACCAACGTCTCATCACGATGGAGGCTCCCGAAGGTTCGATCGGCTGGAGGATCCCGACGCCCCCCAGTCTCCCACGCCGTCGCGCCCCAGGCAACGACCGCGCCGACGCGACCCCGCGCGGGTTCGTTCGTTCGCGCCCCGTTTCCCGAAAACTCGCCGCAAACATATTATATCAAACGACTTGAGACGTATCATGATTTGGCTTCGCTCGTGCTCTGTCGAAAACCTAAACACCGGATGATGACAAACATCCCTTCTCCCCTTGTGGGAGA
This sequence comes from uncultured Planctomycetales bacterium, assembly GCA_937907525.1. GTDB lineage: Bacteria > Planctomycetota > Planctomycetia > Isosphaerales > Isosphaeraceae > Paludisphaera. The sequence continues at coordinate 7,617 of CALCIB010000193.1, forward strand.
AGGTGGCCGAAGGCCGGATGAGGGGTCGACCGGCGTCGCATCCCGCGTCCGGCCATGACCTTGAAGTCCGGGGATTTCGATCGCGCCCCCCTCATCCGCCCCTTCGGGGCACCTTCTCCCACGAGGGGAGAAGGGGGGGGCGTGCTTGCTCACGGTGGTTTTCGACAAAGCACTTCGCTCGTCGTTTTCGAAGTCGTTTCCCAGCGCCCCGCGATCATCCGGGTCGTCGATGCGGCGCGCGCGCGAATTCGACCGCGAGGATCGGCGCGTTCTCCCGGTCTTCCTTGAGGACCGAATCCGGAATGCCAAAAAGCGGGATCGTCGTTCTCCGGTAGGGTCCGCGGCGAGGGGCGAGGCGTTTCAGGTTTCTCGGGATTTTCCTGGAGAATCGCCTCCGGCCGTCGCCGGACTCGCTTGAAAGCCGGCGGCGCGGGCGTCCCGATCGGTCAGGGTCCGATTCGAACGAGGACGACGGCGCGAAGGTCGAAGAGGGCGTTACGCAACGGCTCGACGGGGCGGATCTCGATCGCGTGGAAGCCGGCGTCCAGGTCGACGTCGGCGATCGGGAAGACGCGGTAGTCCGACCAACCCTCGGTCCCCTCGGCGACGCGGGTGAAGCTCCGGCCGTCGAGTCGGACCTCGTAGCGGTTGCCGGCCCCGCCGTCGCGGTTGGAGTATTCCAGGACCAGGACGTAGCGGGCGGCGGCGGCCGGCTCGATGAGGAACCTCCAGGCGGCCCGGTCCTCGCGGTGGCGCCAGTAGCCGAGGTTGCCGAACGAGCCCTCGAACTTCAGCGACGGCCCCGAGACCGTCGCCGACGCCGCCCCCAGGCGGATCGTGCCGTCGTCCTGGAACACCGTCTTGGCGCTCAGCGCGGGATCGTCCCAGTTCGGATTCGACCGGGGACGCCAGCCGCCGTCCGGCTTGCCGACGGCGAGCGGAGCGGGCGGCGGCGGGCCCGCGAGGGACCAGGCCAGGGCCACGGTCGCCGCCGCGGCCAGGGCGACGGCCGGGAGCTTTCCCCGGGCGGCCCCGACCCGAAGCGGCGAACCGGCCAGGAACCGCCGCAGGTCCCCGGCCAGTTCCCGAGCGTCGCCGTAGCGGTCTTCCGGCCGCTTGCGAAGGCAGCGGAGCGTCAGCCGGTCCAGGTCGGGCGGGACGTCGGGCGCGAACCGGCTCGGCGGCGGCGGCTCGATCTCGCGAAGCGACCGCAGGGTCTCCGCGGCGGTCGCGCCGGGATGGGGGACGCGGCCGGCGAGCATCTCGTAGAGGATCGTCCCCAGGCTGTAGACGTCGGTCGCGGGCCCCACCTCGCCCGGCTCCCCGGCCTGTTCCGGCGCCATGTAGCGGGGGGTCCCGCGCCGGCCTCCCCGGATTCCCCAGTAGCCGTCGGACTCGGTCCACTTGGCGACGCCGAAGTCGGCGATCTTGAGGACGCCCTCGCGGGTCGTCAGGACGTTCGACGGCTTCAGATCGCAGTGGACGATCCCGTGACGGTGGGCGTGGTCGACCGCCTCGGCCAGGGTCAGGATCGTCGCGACCGCCTCCCGCGGGGGCCACGGCTCGCCGGTCATCCGATCTTCCAGCGAGCCGCCGTCGACCAGCTCCAGCGCCAGGAACGGACGGCCGCCGTTGCCGCCGATGTCGTGGATCTGGACGATGTTGGGATGTTGGAGCTGGGCGACCGCGCGGGCCTCGATCTCGAAGAGGCGGGCGACGTCGCCGCCGCGGCGGGCGATCATCTTAAGCGCCACCGGCCGGCCGAGCTTGACGTGCCTGGCCCTGTAGATCAGTCCCGTGGCGCCGACGCCGATCGGCGGCCCCTCGACGACGTAGCCGGGGACGACCGGCGGGCCCTTCTCGCGGGGCGTCTCGGATTCGTCCGCCAACGATCGGCGGAGTTCCTCAAGGACGTGGTCGGTACGGGCGTCCAGGACTTCCGCGCGACGCTCGCACGAGGGGCAGGCGTCGAGGTGGCCGCGAACGGCGTCGATTTCCTCGACGTCGAGATCGCCCAGCGCGAAGGCCCGCAAGGTGTCGTCGTCCGGGCATGGGGGCGAACCTGGTTGCGGGTCCACGACGGACTCCCTTATCATGACGGGGAAGGTCGGTTCGGCTCGACCGCCATCCACCATGGTAACGCGGCCCGCGCGGGGATGCGCGCGACCACCCGTTCCGGAGGACGTTCCGATGGATCGCCCGCCGGTCCCCTCCCGCTTCGGTCGCCGCGTCGACGTCGACGCCGGGGAGACGTCGCTGACCCTCCTGGAGAGCGTCCGCCGCCGCGAGGCGGACGGGTGGCGGCGGCTTCTGGATCTGTACTCGCCGTTGCTCCGCTACTGGATCCGGGGCTGGGGGGTGCGATCCGAGGACGTGGACGACGTGGCGCAGGACGTCTTCCAGGCCGTCGCCGTCGGTCTGGCCGGGTTCCGCCGCGACCGCCGGGGCGACTCCTTCCGCGGCTGGCTTCACGGCGTCGCCCGCCACAAGGCGCTTTCCCATCTCAGGAGGCGCGGTCCCCGCGGCGTCGGCGGGACCGACTTCCTGGAGAACGTCCCCCTCCCCCCCGTCCCCGACGAGGAGGAGCGCGCCCTGATCGGCGAGCTGTACCGCGACGCCCTGGAGACCGCCCGGGGCGAGTTCGAGGAGCGCACCTGGCGCGCCTTTTGGCGCGCCGCCGTCGAGGGGGTCGCGCCGGCGGCGGTCGCCGACGAGATGGGGGTTTCGCCGGCCGCGGTGCGGCAGTCCAAGTCGCGCGTCCTCAGGAGGCTCAAGGACCTGCTCGGCGAGCCGCCCCGCCGCGTCGACCCGGGCCCGGCCGCCTGAGCGGCCCGCGCGCCGCATCCGTCGGCCGCTTCAGAGGTTTCGACGTCTTCGAAAAGTCGTGTCACGCGCCGCGCGATGAACCGGGCGAACTAATCGAACGGCGGCCCCGGACGCGTCTTCGCGCGTCGCGGCGTCGCGGATCCGATCCCTTTCACCTTCACCATCGATTCCGATGAGGAGACCGTCCATGTCGCGACGTCGCGGTTTCACGTTGATCGAACTGTTGGTCGTCATCGCCATCATCGCGGTGCTGATCGCGCTTTTGTTGCCCGCCGTGCAGGCGGCGCGCGAGGCGGCCCGCCGCAGCCAGTGCGTCAACAACCTGAAGCAGATGGGGCTGGCGATGCACAACTACGAGTCGGCCAACGGCTCGTTCCCGCCGTCGAAGATCGCCTCGGCCACGGCCGGCGCCATGCCCCCCAACGACCCCGGCGGCCAGGGGTTGGTGCTCAACACCACCGCCTTCGTGATGATCCTCCCCTTCCTGGAGGGGGGGACGATGGCCAACGCCTACAACTTCAGCCTCCCCTCGGCCCCGGCCACCAACGCCAGCCCCAACCTCACCATGGTCGGCGGCCCGACCTCCTACATGGCCAACACCACGGTCACGACCGCGACGGTGGCGACCTTCTTCTGCCCGTCCGACGCCCCGATCGCGACCATTCTCACGACGCCGTCCACCACCGCCGGGGCGTACAACGGCTACAGGCCGTCCCGCGGCAACTACCTCCTGCCGTCCACGTCCTACTGGTATCAGAACGCCGCCGGCCTGGGCGGCGCGGTCCCGGCCAACGGCGGCATGTTCACCGGCTTCGACCTCGCCACCAGGATCGCCACCGTCACCGACGGCCTGTCCAACACCACCATGATCCACGAGTCCAAGCAGGAGAAGATCATCCCCCAGTTCGGCGCGTTCTGGGGACAGGGCATCTGGACGTCCACCCACGCCCTCTGTTTCAACAACAACCCGGCGCTCACCGACACCTACAACGCCTACTGGATGGTCTACCTGCCCAACGCCGCGGCCGGGCTGGGCCAGGCGAACCCCAACCCCAAGCGGCTGGGCTACGCCTGGACGACCAGCAGCCGGCACTCCGGCGGCGTCAACATCGCCTTCGGCGACGGCAGCGTGAGGTTCATCAAGAACTCCATCAGCTTCCCGACCTGGTACGCCCTCAACACCGTCGGCAACGCCGAGGTCATCAGCGCCGACTCCTATTGACGCCGACGCCGACACCCACCCTCGACCCGCCCGCGCGGACGAACCCGCGCGGGCGTCCGTCCGCCAGGAGCCCGCGATGTTTCAGAGCCGATCACTCGTTCCCCTCGCCGCCGCCCTGGCCGCGGCCGCGGTCGTCGTCGGCTGCGGCGAGCCGGGCCCCGACCTCGTGACCGTCACGGGGACGGTGACGCAGGACGGCCAGCCCGTCGTCCACGCCGCGGTCCTCTTCAGCCCCCTCCCGGGCAACGACCCCATGCTCGCCGGCGAGGGGATCACCGACGCCGAGGGCCGCTACCGCCTGGTCTCCGACGAGCGCAACGGCGCCGTGCCGGGCAAGTACCACATCGTCATCAACCGCGCCGCCGGCGAACTCCCCCCCGAGATCGCCGCCTCCACCGACGAGGCCTTCGCCAACGACCCGTACATGGCCTCGATGATCGCCAGCGTCAGCAAACCCGCCCCGAAGAAGAAGAAGGCGGGCCCCGTCGTCATCGCGGGCGAGTACGCCTTCGACGCCGAGATCGCCGGCAAGGGGGGCGCGATGGACTTCGAACTCCCCAAGGACAAGCCGAAGACCGACGAGGCCGCGGCCGCGAAGTGACCCGCCCCGCCCGGGTCGCGCGTTCCGCGAGGGCGCGGGGGCCGCTCGGCGCGCCCCCCCCGCCGCGACCCCGGACCCCGGTCGCGAACGAGCGACCCATCCCGCCTCGCGACCGCCTCGACGCCGATGGGCCGTCCCGGGCGGTCGCCGCGAGTCAAGCGACGACGAAGGGCGATCCCCCGACGACGCCGGCCCGCCGGACGCCGGGGTCGACCCGGATTCGGAGCATTCCCTCACCTTCGACCCTCCATGGTCGACGCCTCCCGAAGGCGCGCAAGAAGAGCAAGGCCCAATGAGAAACCTCCCCAGCGTTTCCCTCCGTCTGGTCGCCGGCCTCGCGATCGCGATCGCGGCCGGGTCCGCGCCGTCGCGGGCGCAAGAGGTCGACGTCGGCGCGGCCAGCGTCGACGTCACTCCGCCCGGCCCGATCCGGCTCCACGGCTACCTCGCCCGCAAGACCGAGTCGGTCGGCGTCGACCACCCGATCTTCGCCAAGGCGCTGGCGATCGGCTCGGACGCGCAAGGGCCGGTCGTCGTGGTCTCCATCGACGCCCTGGGCGTCCCGGCGTCCATGGTGGAGGACGTCGCCGCGCGGCTGAAGGAGAAGGCCGGACTTCCCCGCGAGCGGTTCGCCGTGGGGGCGTCGCACTCCCACTACGCGCCGGTGCTGGCGGGGGTCGCCGACAACATCTTCGGCATGAAGGTCCCGCCCGACCAGCAGGACAGGATCGACGCCTACACCCGCGACGTGACCGACAAGCTGGAGAAGGTCGCCCTGGCCGCCCTGGCCGACCGCGCGCCGGCGAAACTCTCCTGGACCGAGGGGCAAGTCGGCTTCGCCGCCAACCGCCGGACCCCCGGCGGGCCCGTCGATCACTCGCTCGCGGTCATGAAGGCCGAGTCGCCCGACGGCGAGGTCCGCGCGGTCCTGACCAACTACGCCTGCCACAACACCACCGCCAGCCCGGACGTCAACAAGGTCGACGGCGACTGGGCCGGCGCCGCCCAGCGCGGCATCGAGGCCGACAACCCCGGCTGCGTGGCGATGACCTTGCTCGGCTGCGCCGGCGACGCCAACCCCAAGCCCCGCCAGAACCCCGGCGACGCCGAGACCCACGGCCGCTCCCTGGCCGACGAGGTCGCCCGACTGATGCGCGGCCCGTGGAAGCCCCTTTCCGGCCCTCCCGCCGCCAGCCTGGTCCGCTGCGAGCTTCCCTTCGACGCCCTCCCCGACGAGGCCGAGTTGGAGAGGCTGATCGCCGCCGGCGGCCCGCCGGGCTACAACGCCTCGGTCCAGCTCGCGCGGCTGAAGCGCGACGGCAAGCTGCCTGCCACGCTTCCCTATTCGGCCCAGGCCTGGAGGTTCGACGACGACCTGGCGATGATCTTCCTCCCCGGCGAGGTCGTCGTCGACTACGTCCTTCGGATCAAGAAGGAGTTCGACGCCAAGCGCGTCTGGGTCACGGCCTACGCCAACGACGCGCCCTGCTACATCCCGTCGGAGCGGATCCTCAAGGAAGGCGGCTACGAGGGGGGCGGGGCGATGGTCTACTACTCCCAGCCGACCAGGCTCGCGCCTGGAGTTGAACAGATCATCATGGACGCGGTCCATCGCGCCGTGGGCGACGGCTTCGCGCCGCCGGCCGCCGCCGAGCCGGCCGCCCGCAACGACGACGACCATCCTCCGGCCCTGGGGCCGGAGGAGTCGCTCAAGACGATCCGGACCAAGCCCGGGTTGAAGGTGGAGCTGGTCGCCTCCGAGCCGCTGATCGAGAGCCCCGTGGCCGTCGAGTTCGGCCCCGACGGCAAGCTCTGGGTCTGCGAGATGCTCGACTACCCCGCCGGCATGGACGGCGAGTACAAGCCCGGCGGCCGCGTCAAGGTCCTGGAGGACCGCGACGGCGACGGCCGCTACGACACCGCCACCACCTTCATCGACGGCCTCCCCTTCCCCACCGGCCTGCTCCTCTGGCGCGAGGGCGTCCTGATCTGCGCCGCGCCCCGGATCCTCTACGCCAAGGACACCGACGGCGACGGCAAGGCCGACGCCGTCAAGACGCTCTACGAAGGGTTCGCCACCGAGAACTACCAGGCCCGCGTCAACGGCCTGCTCTACAACGCCGACGGCTGGGTCTACGGCGCCAACGGCCTCATCGGCGGCCGGATCCGCGGCGCGGTCAACGGCAAGGAGATCGACGTCGGCGGTCGCGACTTCCGCTTCAAGCCCGACACCGGCGAGTTCGAGCCCGCCTCCGGCCTCACCCAGCAAGGCCGGACCCACGACGACTGGGGGAACCAGTTCGGCGGCAACAACAGCGTCCTGATCCAGCATTATCCCCTCCCCGACCACTACGTCCGCCGCAACCCCCGCGCCCCGTCCCCCGCCCCGGCCGTCCACCCCAAGGGGGACGCCGACCCCAACCGCCTCTTCCCCGCCAGCCGCACCCTCACCCGCTACAACGAACCCCACAGCGCCAACCGCGTCACCAGCGCGTGCGGGCCGACGGTCCTGCGCGACCCGCTTTTGGGCGAGGAATACTTCGGCGACGGCTTCACCTGCTGCAACGTCCACAACCTCGTCCGCCGGATGGTCCTGGAGCCCAGCGGCGCGACCTTCGCCGGCCGCCGCGCCGACGACGAACGGAACAGCGAGTTCCTCGCCTCCACCGACTCCTGGTTCCGCCCCGTCCAGGCCCGCACCGGCCCCGACGGCGCCCTGTGGGTCGTGGACATGCACCGCTTCGTCATCGAACACCCCCGCTGGATCAGCCCCGGCGCCCTCAAGACGGTCGACGTCCGCGCCGGCGCCGACACCGGCCGGATCTACCGCGTCGTCCCGGAAGGCCGCCCGCTCCGGCCGGTCGCCAACCTCGACGCCATGACGACGGCCGAACTCGCCGCGGCCCTCGACACCCCCAACGGCACCGTCCGCGACACCGTCCAGCGCCTGCTGGACCACCGTCGCGACCCCGCCGCCAAGGCCCCGCTCGCCAGGATCGCGCGGGAAAGCCAGTCTCCCGCCGCCCGCGGCCAGGCCGTCGCCGCCCTGGAGGTGCTGGGGCTTTTGACCACGGACGTCCTGTGCGACGCGCTGGCCGACGCCCACCCCGGCGTCCGCCGCGAGGCCGCGCGGGTCGCCGAACCCTGGCTGGCGGCCAGCCCGGCCGTCGCCAGGGCCTTCCTCAAGCTGGCCGACGATCCGGACGTCCGCGTCCGCTATCAGGTTGCGTTGAGCCTGGGCGAATGGCCCGCGCCGGAGGCCGGCGAGGCCCTGGGCGCGATCGCCGTCCGCGACGGCGGGGACGCCTGGCTCCGCGCCGCGGTCCTCAGCTCCGCCACGCCCCACGCCCGGGCGGTGTTGGAGCGTCTGGTCGCCGAATCCGGCCCCGACGGGCCGCCGTCGACCCTGATCGAGCCGCTCCTGGCGACCGTCGCCGGCACCCTGGACCGCGACGGCCTGGCCGCGACGCTCGCGCTGATCGCCGGCGACGACGAAAAGCCCGCGGGCTGGCGGCTGGGCGCGACCGCCGAGCTTCTGGACGCCGCCAAGGACGCGGCCCTGGCCGACGAACCCGCGGCGCGGAAGCTGGCCGAGGCCGGCCGCGCGATCGCCGCCGACGCCGAGGCCCCCGGCGCCGACCGGGTCGCCGCCGTCCGTCTGCTGGGACGCTCGAAGGCGACCCGCGACGCCGACCGCGACGTCCTCGCCGACCGCCTCGACCCCGCCGAGCCCGGCGACGTCCAGACCGCGGCCATCGCCGCCCTGGCCCGGATGGGCGACGCGAAGGCCGCCGACGCCCTCCTCTCCCGCTGGTCCCGCCTCGCCCCCGCCGCCCAGACCGAGGCGCTCGACGCCCTGATCGCCCGCGAGGAGACCGCCGCCGCGCTGCTGGCCGCCGTCGAGGCCGGCCGGGTCAAGCCGTCGCAGGTCACCGCCGGGCACCGCGAGCGGCTCCTCAAGTCCGGCTCGGAAGCCCTCCGCGACCGCGCCGGGAAAGCCTTCGAGACCCTCGCCATCGGTTCCCGCGGCGACGTCCTGGCCCGCTACGAGGAGGTCAAGACCGCCAAGGGGGACGCCGCCCGCGGCCACGAGGTCTTCCGGCGCGCCTGCGCCAACTGCCACAAGGTGGGCGACCTCGGCGTCGAGGTCGGCCCCGACCTGGCGGCGCTCACGGACCTTTCCGCCGACGCGCTGCTCACCGCGATCCTCGACCCCAACCGCGAGGTCGACGCCCGCTACGTCGCCTACGACGCCGCCACCGACGACGGCCGCACGTTCTCCGGCCTGATCGCCGCCGAGACCGCCAGCTCCATCACCCTGAAGCGCCAGGACGGCGCCACCGACGTCGTCCTCCGCGACGACCTGGACGAACTGGCGTCGTCCGGCCGGTCGCTCATGCCCGAGGGCCTGGAGAACGACCTTTCCGTCGCCGACGTCGCCGACGTCGTCGCCTTCCTGGCCCACGGCCCGACCCGCCCCAAGGCCCAGGAGGGGAACGAGCCGGCGACCGTCCAACCCGACGCCGACGGCGTCATCCGCCTCACCGCCGAAAACGCCGAGATCTACGGCCCGAGCCTGGTCTTCGAGGGCGAGTTCGGCAACCTCGGCTACTGGCGCTTTCCGGCCGACCACGCCGCCTGGAGCTTCCAGGTCAACCACCGCTCCACCTTCGACGTCGAACTGGAATACGCCTGCGACGACTCCGCCGCCGGCAACGCCTTCACCCTGACGCTGGGCCGCCAGACCTATCGCGGCGTCATCAAGGGGACCGGCGGCTGGGACAAGTACAAACGCGTCCCCCTGACCCACGAGGTCTTCGACCAGGTCGTCCACCGCATCGAGATGCGGCCCGACGGCCCCGTCGACCACGCGCTCGCCGACGTCCGCGCCATCATCCTGACCCCCGGCGAGGCCCGGTCGGGAACGATCGCGCCCGCCGCCGTCAAGGCCGACGACCCGCCGTCGCCCGAGGACGCCGCGCGAGCCATTCTCGATCCCAAGACCGCCGAGGACCGACGATCCGAACTGCTCGCCGCGTCCCCCGACCGCTCGGCCGACCTGATCGCCGCCCTCGCCAACGGCCTGGACGCCGCCGACGAGGCCGAGCAATACCGCCGCATCCCCTGGATCTGGCGCGTCGCCATCGCCGCCGGCAAACGCGACGACGCCGACGAACTCCGCCGGATCCTCGACGTCTCCCTCCCCGCCGACGCGCCCGACGCCAAGCTGCGGGACTGGCAAGCCGTGGTCCTCGGCGGCGGCCTGGTCAACGGCGTCAGCATGAGCGGCGCGATGCCCGGCGCGCGGTTCGCCGAGATCGTCGGCGACGACGCCGACCTGAAGGCCCGGGGGATGCGGGCCGTCGAGCTGGCCTCGAAAATGGCCGACGACGAGCACGTCCGCAAGGGGACGCGCTACGACGCCCTCCGCATGCTGGGCGTCGCCCCCTGGGAGGCCCACGGCGAGCAACTCGTCCGCTATCTGGCCGAGGGGGTCGACCCCGAACTGCACCAGGGGGCCGTCTGCGCGCTTTCGGACGTCCCCTCGCCCAAGGTCGTCCCCGCGCTTCTGGAATGCCTGGGCCGGCTCACCCCCGGCAACAAGGCGTTCGCGACGACCGCGCTGGTCCGCGACGCCGACCGCCGCGAGGCCGTCGTCGACGCGCTGGAGGCCGGCCGCCTCAAGCCCGACGACCTCGACGAAAACGCCTGGGCCGCCCTCCTCGATCCGGCGAAGACCAGGTCGGCGAAGCGCGCCCGACGCCTGCTCGCCCCGACCGGCGCCGCCGTCCTGCTCTCGTTCGACGCGCTCCAAAACCGGCTGGACGACCCGAGGTTGCGGCTCCTCGACGTCCGCTCGAAGGTCGAGTACGAAAAGGCCCACGTCCCCGGCGCCGTCCGGGTCGACCCCCAGAAGACGAAGGCGCTCTCCCTGAAGCCCGGCGCGCTCCAGGATCCCGACGCCTGGGCCGACTGGATCGCCGAGTTGGGGATCGAGCCCGATTCCCAGGTCGTCGTCTACGACGCCAACAGCCAGTTGGACGCCTCCCGCGTCTGGTGGCTGCTGACCTATCTGGGCGTCGAGCGCGTCGCGCTGGTCGACGGCGGCTTCCCCCTCTGGAAGTCGGAGGGCCGGCCGACCTCGGACGAACCCTCCAGGCCCGAGGCGAGGCCGTTCAAGATCGCGATGCGCAAGGACCGACTCGCGACCCGCGAGGACGTCCTGGGACTGCTCGACTCCCATGACGCGCGCGTCGTCGACGCTCGGAGCAAACCCGAACACACGGGAGAGGACGCGCGCGCCAGGCGCGGCGGCCGAATCCCGGGCGCGTGTTCCGTCGAATGGACCCGACTGGTCGACGACGACGGACGGTTCCTCCCCCTGGACCAGCTCCGCGAGGTGTTCGCGTCCGCCGGAATCAAACCGGACGACGCGACCGTCGCGCACTGCCAGAGCGGCGGTCGGGCCTCGGTCGACGCCTTCGTCCTGGAACGGCTCGGACACCCGACGCGCAATTACTACCTGGGATGGTCGGAATGGGGCGACGCCGACGACTCCCCGATCGAAAAGGGCGAGCCGAAGTAAGAGTCCGTCCCAAAGGGTGACCATCACGGTCTTCCCCCCCTTGCGGGGGGAAGACAGACGCCGAGGAACGGTGCCGAAACAACCTTCGGGAATTGAACCACGGAGTCACGGAGGACACGGAGAAGAAATCGAGAATTGAAAATTTTTAGATTAAAAGGTTGAAGACGGGCGAACCTCTCCTCGGCCTCTCTCTCCGTGCTCTCGGTGACTCCGTGGTTCCCATCTTCGTCCCATGGATTCGACAAGTTGTTTCGGCAGCGTTCCAAGGCGTCAGATGAGGGGGACGACGCGCGAGACGACCGTTGGAATTCGCGGAAGCCCGTCCGGGAAACCCTGGACGTCGACGGCGTCTGGGTCGCCCCCCCCTCATCCGGCCCTTCGGGCCACCTTCCCCCGCGAGGGGGGAAGGC
>CALCIB010000194.1 GCA_937907525.1 uncultured Planctomycetales bacterium
TGGCTTGCGTGAGAGTCGCATGCGGGATCCGATAAGTGTCGGGTCGTCAGCCCACCGGGACAGGGGACGTGTTTCGCCGCGGATCGTTCGAACCGCTCCCCGTTTATTCCGCCAGCGCCAGCCCCGGCAAGGCGCCGCGGGCTCGAGCCGCGGCGCGGAAGGCGTTGAAGATGGCGCGGTGGCCGCGGACGCTGGGGTGCTTGTCCCAGGGGGAGACGCGGAATTGCTCGGGCGTCAAGGCGTCGAAGGCGTCGGCGAGGTCCAGGGAGTCCAGGCCCTCGCGGCGGATCGTCTCGCGGATGATTCCGGCGATGGCGGGGCTGTCGATCCTGGCGTCGGCCCGGGGGATGATCACGACGGTCAACGGCGTTCCCAGCTCCCGCGCCGTTCGGCCCCAGCCGGCGATCGACTCCTCAAGGATCGTCTCGGCCTCGCCCTGGAGCTTGCCGCGGAGGACGCCCGGCGGGTCGGTCGGCGAGGCGCCGCAACGGTCCAGGGCGCGTCGGACGTAATCCAGGACCGGCGGGATCTCCGGTCGGGGGTCGGAGCGGACGACGGCCTCCAGGTGCATCTCCTCAAGCGCGACGTCCAGGACCGAGGCGTCGCAGAGCAGCCAGTCGGGCTGGTATTGGGCGGCCTCCTCGGTCATGCGGAGCAGCCGTCGCGAGGGGGAGTCGCCGGAGACCGACAGGTTGACCACCTCGACGCGGACGCCGGGAGGGGCCGCCTGGTTCAGCCACGCCTCCATCAGCCGGGGGTACGCCTCGTCGTCGCCGACGCCGTGGCCCATGGTGTTGGACGAGCCGAAAAAGACGATCCGATAGACGCCCGGCGGCTTGGGGATCGCGACCTCGGGGGTTCGGAAGCCGCGGGAGTCGGTGTGGAACGGAGCGCCGTTCCAGACCATGTCCAGGTCGGGCCGCATCTTCCAGCGGAGGTAGGAGGGGGAGGGCTCGACGATCCCGGAGGCGCCGAAGGGGACCCAGTCGGACGGGGGGGCGTCGGCGTCGGCGGCGTCGCGGCCGGCGTCGATGATGGCCTCGTAATAGCCGCGGGTCTGCATGCCGCGAAGCTCGCCGCCGATATGGGTCTTGCCCCGCGCGGCGCGGATCCAGGCGTTCTCGGGCGCGAACGCCGCGACGGCCAGCAAGCCGGCGCAGGCCAGTAGGGAGAAGGCGTCGGCCCGGGTCGCGGGGGAGGGCCAGATCATGGGCGGGGCTCCGAACGGTCGATAAGGCTTGACCGCCGTCGAATACCCCAAATCGCCCGCGAGGGCAAGGCGGGCCGCCGCGGGCGGGGGCCTCGCGTCCCGTCGTCTTGTCTTGTGCGCGTCCGAAATATGGTGAACAATGCGGGCCGGGGCGTTCGAGCGACGATCGCGACCGCCCCCGACCACCCCGCCAGGCGTCGCGCCCTCCCGCCCCAGGCGTATCGAAAGGCCCTTCGCGATGGAACCCAGCACCACCCCGACGGTCCCGGCCGGCCTTTCGGCCGAGGACGCGGCCCTCGCCGCCGTCCTGGTCAAAAGCGGCGTCCTCACCGAGGACCAGGTCGGGGAGGCCCGCCGCTTCGCCGAGGAACGCCGTCGCGAGTTCCGGCAGTCGATCCTGGAGATGAACCTCATCTCCCCGGAGCGGCTCAACCAACTCGCCTTCGAGCGCCTTCGCGCCCTGGCCGAGTCCCACGACGTCGACGCCGACGCCGACCCGACGGCCGGGAATGACGGGGAGAAGGGCCAGGCCCCGGCCGCGGTCGACGCCGCGGCGATCGCCGTGCTTCCCGATCGCAACCAGATCCAGCGCGACGTCCGCAAGGAGTTGCAGGAGCAGGCGCAGCTTGTCGCGGTGCCGGTCCTGGTCGGCCAGATCCTGGAGCGCGCCGTCGACTGCCGCGGCACCGACATCCACTTCGACTCGCTGGACAACGGCCTTCGGATCCGCTACCGGATCGACGGCCAGCTTCAGGACGTGCTGTTCGTCGACTCGGCGACGGCCGCCGCGATCGTCAGCCGCGTCAAGGTGATGGCCAACCTCAACATCGTCGAGCGCCGGCACGCCCAGGACGGCCGGATCACGATCGTCCACAACGGCCGCCCGCGCGACCTTCGCGTCGCCACCTTCCCGACCATCCACGGCGAGAAGATCGTCATCCGGATCCACGAGGTCCTCACCGACGTCGTCGGCTTCACCCACCTGGGGATGTCCAGGACCCAGGCCGAGACGATGGACCGGCTCATCACCCAGCCCTACGGCGCGGTGCTGGTCGCCGGCCCGGTCGGGGCGGGCAAGACGTCCACCTTGTACAACTGTTTGGAGCGGATCAACTCGCCCCTGCGCAACGTGATGACCATCGAGGACCCGATCGAGCATCGGATGCCCGGCGTCAACC
>CALCIB010000195.1 GCA_937907525.1 uncultured Planctomycetales bacterium
CCCCTCGCGGGGGAAGACAGACCGCGAAGCGGTCAGATGAGGGGGACGACGAGCACGAGGGCCGTTGGATTTCGAGGCCCCCGCCCGATCGGCGCGGGACCGCGACGGCTTTCTCGCGCGTCTCCCCCCTCATCCGGCCCTTCGGGCCACCTTCCCCCGCGAGGGGGGAAGGACGTCACGCCCCCCTCAAAGCCGAACCCATGCCCGACCAGCCCGAAATCCGCTTCGAGTCCGCCCTGGCCGAGTTGGAAGCCCTCGTCGACGCCCTCCAGCGCGGCGAGCCGGAGCTGGACGCCGCCCTGGCGAAGTACCAAAAGGGGGTCGAGCTGCTCGGCCGCTGCTACAAGCTCCTGGAAACCGCCGAGCGCTCCGTGACCGTCCTGACCGGCCTCGACGAGGACGGCCGGCCGGTCGCGCATCCGTTCGACCCCGCCGCCACCATCGACCTGGCGTGCTCCGCCGCGGCCGAGACCGGATCCGAGACCGAGGCCCCCGCCCCGGCAGAGCCCCCGGCCCCCAAGCCCCGCCGCAAGCGCGCGACGAAGGCCGAAGCGCCGCCCCCGCCCGCCGAGACGGAATACGACCGCTTCGACCCGCCGTTCTAACGACCGCGTCCCGGCGCGCTCAGGCGAGCGCCTCGCGGCAGTACTCGGCGCAGCGGACGACCTCGGCGACGGCGGTGGAGCCCTTCGGGACCGGGTACTCGAGTTCGATGTCCGCCGGGAACGTCCACTTCTCCTGCTTCATCAGCCGCAGGACTTCCTTGATGGGAGTCTTCCCCTGGCCCCAGGGGAGGTTGCCGCCGTCGACGGTGCGATCCTTGAGGTGGAGGTTGACGATCCGGTCGTGGTACTTCTCCAGCACCGGGATCGGCGACTTCCCCCCGGTCCCGGCGAAGTAGTGGCCGACGTCCAGGTTCAGCCCGATGTACTCGCCGAAGTCCAGGATCGGGTCGTGGCGGTCGATGATCGGGACGTTGTTGGTGTGGTTGTGGAAGCCGAGCCAGATCTCGTGCTTGTCGGCGAACGGCGCCAGCCGCTTGGCGGCCTCCTCGGAGCGCTCCAGGGTGATCCCCTTGCAGCCCAGGGCCCTGGCGATCTCGAAGTTGAAGTCGATCGCCTCGTCCGACTTGCCGAACGGGATCTTATGGACGTGGATGTTCACGCCCGCGTCGTTGTAGAGCTTGCGCATCTCGGCGCACTTCTTGAGGATCGCCTCGCGATCCGCGTCGGCCGGGACCGCGTTGACGTCGCCGGGGAGGCCGGCGAAGCGCCGGATCGGGCCGTCCATCATCTCGGTCTCGCCCAGCCCGGCCTTCAGGAGGGCTTCGAGCGTCCCCCGGGCGTCCTCGATCTCGCCGCGGTAGCTGTAGGTGATGCAGCCGACGCGGACGCCGCCGAAGCCGTCGCCGGGCTTCGCCGCCGCCAGGGCCGACGCCGCCCCCGACGTCGCCGCCAGCGCCGCGGCCGCCCCCAGGAAGGACCGACGATTCATCGAATCAAGGAATCCGTTGCGATTGTCCATGAACACGCCTCTCGATGTTCGCGGGCCGGACCCGGCCCGCGGATTCCGCCTCGCGATCAAAGCGATCAGGCCAGCGCCTCGCGACAATACTCGGCGCAGCGGACGACCTCGGCGACGGCGGTGGAGCCCTCGGGGATCTTGTATTCCAGCTCGATGTCCGCCGGGAACGTCCACTTCTCTTGCTTCATCAGCCGCAGGACCTCCTTGATCGGGGTCTTCCCCCGGCCCCAGGGGAGGTTGCCGCCGTCGGCGGTGCGGTCCTTCAGGTGGAGGCTGATGATGCGGTCGTGGTACTTCTCCAGCACCGGGATCGGCGACTTCCCCTTGGTCCCGGCGAAGTAGTGGCCGACGTCGAAGTTCAAGTAGACGTTCGGGCTGACGTCGAGGATCGGGTCGGGACGGTCGAGGATCGGGTAGTTGGTCGTGTGGTTGTGCAGGCCGAGCTTGAGCCCGTGCTTCTCGGCGAACGGGGCGAGACGAAGGGCCGTTTCCTCGGATCGTTCCAGAGTGATCCCCTCGCAGCCCAGCGCCCTGGCGATCTCGAAGGCCAGGTCGATCGCCGCGTCGGTCTTGCCGAAGGGGATCTTGTGGACGTGGATGTTCACGCCCGCATCATTATAGAGCTCGCGGAACTCGGCGCACTTCTTGAGGATCGCCTCGCGCGTTTCGTCGGAGTTCACGGAATCGACGTCGGCGGGGAGGCCGGTGAACTCGCGGATCGGGCCCTCCTTCATCTCGACCTCGGCGAGCCCGGCCTTGAGGAGCGCCTGAAGCGTCCCCCGGGCGTCGCCGATCTCGCCGCGGTAGCTGTAGGTGTTGCAGCCGACGCGGACGCCGCCGAAGCCGTCGCCGGGCCCGGCCGCGGCCAGGGCGGAAATCTCGCGCGAAGCGGCGAAGGCCGCCGACGCCGCCCCCAGGAAGGACCGACGACTCATCGATTCGAATAGACCGTTGCGAACGTCCATGACGACACCTCGACCGAGCGGGCAAGCGACCGAAACCACGACGCGCCCCCGGGGGGCGCGACGGTCCATTGTCGCCGGGCCCGACGTCCGAGGAAAGCGCCTCGTCATCCCATCGGCGAGCGACGAAGGTCAAGGCCGAATCGACAAGGCCCGACGGGCCGGGCCGACCGCCGAGAATGGCGGCCGGCGAATCGAATCGAGAGGAGACTTGCGGAGTACACCCGACAGGATTTGAACCTGTAACCTTTAGCTCCGGAGGCTAACGCTCTATCCAATTGAGCTACGGGTGCGTCGTCGAGTCTTATTCCACCGCGAGCGGCGTCGTTTGTCAAGACGCCGTCGGCCGGCGGCGGGTTCGCGGGGTTCGGGTCGATTCGACGGGGGGGCGGACGCTAGAATGGGAACCCGGTCGGGGGACGGGACGCATGGCCTCTTCGGGAGCGCGAATCGGTTGATCGAGAGCCTCGCACCGACGGGACGGCGGTTGATCTTCCTGGGGACCGGGACGTCGTCGGGCGTTCCGCTGCTGGGGTGCGACTGCTCCGTCTGCATGTCCAACGACCCCCGCAACCATAGGACCCGGCCCAGCGTCCTTCTGGAGTTCCCGGCCGGGAACCTGCTGATCGACACCACCCCGGAGATGCGTCTGCAACTGTTGCGCGAGCGGATCTCACGGGTCCACGCCATCGCCTACACCCACCACCACGCCGACCACCTCTTCGGCCTCGACGACGCCCGGGTCTTCCCCAAGTGGATCGGCGGGCCGGTCCCGGTCTTCTGCGAGGAGTCCCGCCACTGGCCCGCGGGGTTCGTCCCCAAGATCGAGTTTCAGCGCGTCGAGCCGTACAAGCCGTTCGAGACCCTGGGCCAGACCCTCTTCCCCGTCCGACTCCACCACGGCCGGTTCAACGTGCTGGGCTACCGCGTCGGCGGCCTCGCCTATTGCACCGACGTCAACCGCGTCCCCGAGGAGACCTTCGACGCGCTTGGGGGCCTGGACGTCCTGATCCTCGACGCCCTCCGCTTCGATCCCCACCCCACCCATCTCCACCTGGACGAGGCGCTCCGGGTCGTCGAACGGCTGGCCCCCAAACGCGCCTTCTTCACCCACTGCTCCCACGAGTTCGACTTCGACCGCGTCGAGGCCATGCTCCCCCCCCACGTCCGCCTGGCTTACGACGGCCTGGCCGTGCCGTTCTGAACCGGAAGGCGACGCCTCGCGAACTCCCAGGGCGACCGGCTTCGATCGGGGTTCGTTCGCGCGACGACCACGAAACGATTAATCGCCGCAACTCATGAATCCTCAGATTGTTGCGCCTCCAGGATCGCTCTCGTAATCGGCTTTGATCGTCGAAATCGAATCGCGATTCCACGCGCCCGGCGCGGTTCGTCCGAGCGGTCGTCGCCGCGCCGGCCCGTCCGGGTTTCCGACGTCGAACGCGCGGTGGCCTCGGCGCGGTCCAGTCGCCTTAATACCATCGGGCGAATTGACAAGGAGCGACCGCCATCTCGCATGATCCGCGGCCGGCGCGGCGGGATTTCAGGTTTTTGGACTCGATTTGGAAAAAGGCTGACCGTCACGGATTTTGGGGGGCGATCGCAACGGCCTTCCCCCGCGAGGCATAGCTATGGCCACAACTTTTCGACTCGGAATTTGGGAAGGATGGGGAAGCGTCCGATGTCCCCTCTCCCACCGGGCTGACGACCCGACACTTTTTCGGAGGCCGCGGCGATC
>CALCIB010000196.1 GCA_937907525.1 uncultured Planctomycetales bacterium
TCCTTCCCCCCTCGCGGGGGAAGGTGGCCCGAAGGGCCGGATGAGGGGGAGGACGTGACGAACGGCCGCTGCGTGTCCGAGCCGGTCGGGCGGGCCGCGAATTCCAACGGTCGTCTCGCGCGTCGTCCCCCTCATCTGACCGCTGCGCGGTCTGTCTTCCCCCGCGAGGGGGGAAGACCGTTTTCGACGACCCGCGCCAGATTCGACGGCAAACGCCTTTGACGCCTCTACCGCCCGCGCCGGCGCGCCCGCCGGTCGCGGGCTTTTTTTGCGCCTCGCGGGGCCGTTGGCGCGCGCATGGTTTGGCTGCCGAGTCGTGGAGCGACGAACCGCCGTCAGGGACCTGCCGAGGCCGTCCCCGTACAGGGGGCCCTCCCCGAAAATTCCTCGCGAACATCTCGGATCCGGCCGGGCCGGCCCGAGGACGTCGCCCCAAGAGGCGACGCCGACTCAAGTTCCGCGACCTGTACGTCGATACCAAGTCGACCAAAAGATAGTTCTGGACAAAGTGGCAGGAAGTTGCTAGGATTCGCCGATTGGTATTGCCTGTGCGGTAAATACCAGTGACGAACTTTCCGCCACGTTCGTCCTGGGGAGTTAGGCGATGTCAAAGGCAGGCGATCGAGCGAGGACGACGACCGTGGGACCGCGCCCGTCCAAGGAGTCCGCGCCGAGCAAGCCCAGCGAGAAGGCCAGGGGCCGTTCGGGGATGACCGTGCCGCGGGTCTTCAGCACGGAGGGGGTCAGCCCGTTCGATCAGGTGGAATGGGACACGCGGTCGGCGGCGATCAAGGACGAGCGCGGGACGGTCATTTTCGAGCAGACCGGCTGCGAGATTCCGAAGTCGTGGAGCCAGCTCGCGACCAACGTGGTCGTCAGCAAGTACTTCTACGGCGACGTGACCGCCGGCAACGGCTCGCCGTCGGAGGGAAAGCGCGAGTACTCGGTTCGACAGTTGGTCGACCGCGTCACCCGGACCATCGCCGACTGGGGGCGCGACGACGGCTATTTCGCCTCCGACGCCGACGCCGAGCGGTTTTACGACGAGTTGTCGGCCCTCTGCCTGAACCAGTACGGCTCGTTCAACTCGCCGGTGTGGTTCAACGTCGGTCTGTTCCACGCGCACGGGATCGTCGGGCCGGCGAACAACTGGCGGTGGGACGAGGAGACCCGCGCGGTCGCGCCGGCGACGAACGTTTACGAGGTGCCGCAGTCCTCGGCCTGCTTCATTCAGAGCGTCAGCGACGACATGGACGGCATCATGAAGCTCGCCCATAGCGAGGCGATGCTGTTCAAGTTCGGCTCCGGGACCGGCACCGACCTGTCGACGTTGCGCTCCAGCCGCGAGAAGCTCGCCGGCGGCGGCAAGCCGTCGGGCCCGGTCAGCTTCATGCGGGTCTACGACGCCGTCGCCAGCGTGGTGAAGTCCGGCGGCAAGACCCGACGCGCCGCCAAGATGCAGACGCTCAAGGTCTGGCACCCCGACATCCTCGAATTCATCGAGTGCAAGATCCAGGAGGAGGGCAAGGCCCAGGCGCTGATCGCCCAGGGCTACGAGGCCGACTTCAACGGCCAGGCGTACGGCTCGGTCCTGTTCCAGAACGCCAACCTCTCGGTGCGCTGCTCCGACGCCTTCCTCGCCGCCGCCGAGGCCGACGGCGACTGGACCACCAGGGCCGTCACCACCGGCAAGCCGGTGGACACCTACGGCGCCCGGATGCTGCTGGACCGCATCGCCGAGGGGACCTGGCTCTGCGGCGACCCCGGCGTGCAGTACGAGGACACCATCCAGCGCTGGCACACCTGCCCCAACACGGCGCCGATCAACTCGTCCAACCCGTGCTCCGAATACATGTTCGTTGATGATTCGGCGTGCAACCTGGCGTCGCTGAACCTGGCGCGGTTCGCGGACGAGGCCGGGGCGTTTGACGTCGAGCGGTTCCGCGCGGCGTCTCGGATCTTCATCACGGCGCAGGAGATCCTGGTCGACCACGCCAGCTATCCGACCCGGAAGATCGCGGAGAACAGCCACAAGTTCCGGCCGCTCGGGTTGGGTTACGCCAACCTCGGCAGCCTGCTGATGTCGTCGGGGATGGCCTACGACTCCGACGAGGGCCGGGCGCTGGCCGCGGCGATCACGGCGGTCATGCACGGCCAGGCGTACCTGACCAGCGCCGAGCACGCCGGGCGGGTGGGGGCGTTCGACGGCTTCGCGATCAACCGCGAGCCGATGCTCAACGTCATCGCCATGCATCGCGAGGCCGCCTACGCGATCGACGAGAACGCCCCGGCGGCGCTCCGCGACGCCGCGCGGAAGATCTGGGACGAGTGCCTGGAGACCGGCCGGGTCAACGGCTATCGCAACAGTCAGGTGACGGTGCTGGCGCCCACCGGCACCATCGCCTTCATGATGGACTGCGACACCACCGGGATCGAGCCGGACATCGCGCTTGTGAAATACAAGCTCCTGGCCGGCGGCGGCATGCTCAAGATCGTCAACCGGACGGTCCCCGCGGCGCTTCGGAAGCTGGGCTACGACGAGCCGGAGGTCCGCGGGATCCTCGACTACATCGACGCCCGCGACACCATCGAGGGCGCGCCCGGCCTGAAGGACGAGCACCTGCCGGTCTTCGACTGCGCGTTCGCCCCGCCGCAAGGGGGGCGGAGCATCCACTATCTTGGACATCTTCGGATGATGTCGGCCGTGCAGCCGTTCCTCTCCGGGGCGATCTCCAAGACGTGCAACCTCCCCAACGACGCGACCGTCGAGGACATCCGCGACACCTACCTGGAAGGCTGGAGGCTGGGGCTGAAGGCGCTGGCCATCTATCGCGACGGCTCCAAGGGGAGCCAGCCGGTCTCCACCAAGTCCGAGAAGTCGAGCAAGGCCGAGACCAAGGCCGTCGAGCCGGCGTCCGCCCCCGTTCCGGCGGCGGTCGAGCCGCTCAAGCCCGTTCCCGCGGCCGCGGCGGTCGTTCCGGCGCGGCCCCGTCGCGAACGGCTGCCGCACACTCGGCGGAGCATCACCCACAAGTTCGACATCCAGGGGCACGAGGGCTACGTCAACGTCGGCTTCTACCCCGACGGCCGCCCCGGCGAGTTGTTCATCACGATGGCCAAGGAAGGCTCCACCATCGGCGGCTTGATGGACGTGCTGGGGACGTCGATCTCGATCGGCCTTCAGTACGGCGTGCCGCTTGAGGTCTTCGTCACCAAGTTCGCCCATAGTCGGTTCGAGCCCGCCGGGTTCACCAAGAACCCCGACATCCCGATCGCCAAGTCCATCGCCGATTACATCTTCCGCTGGTTGGGCATGGAGTTCATCGAGGGCTACCGCGAGGCCAACTCGCCGAGCTTCGGCCACGACCACGACGAGCCCCCCGCCGAGACGCCGACGGTGAAGTCCAACGGCCTCCGCAGCGCGACGATCGCCGATCTGGAGCACCACGAGGCGATGTTGGGGGTCGCCCCGGCCAAGCTGCCGGCGATGCAGCCCCAGGCCGTCGCCCCCGACGCGGCCCTGGACGTCCAGGACCGCCAGTTCGCCTCGTTCCAAAGCGACGCCCCCGCCTGCGACAACTGTGGTGCCTTGACCGTCCGCTGCGGCACCTGCTACCGCTGCTTCAACTGCGGCAACAGCATGGGCTGCTCGTGACCGCCGCCGACTGAACCGCCGATCCCGCCGCGGGCCGTCGACTCCACCGGGGCGACGGCCCGCGGCGTTTCGAAAGCCGAGATGTGCGGAGGCGCGTCCGACGAGGAGTCGATCGGCCCTTCGATTTTGCCCTGGCCTCGAAACCGTGCTTTAATGTGGAGTAAAGAAGGTACCTCAAGCCGGCCAAGAAGGGGAGGAAGATCGATGTCTGACGGTCCCGACAAGTTCGCCGACCTGTATCGGCGAGGTGAAGCCCATGCCGGAGACGTCTTCGATTTCATCGGCCTGTGGCGCGAGAGCGACTCCGAGGGACCCGTCTTCGAATTCCTGGGAATGACGGAAGACGAGTATGGGTCGTGGATCGAACGGCCTGAATGTCTTGACGCGATCCCGCGCGCCGGATGCGAGGGGGGACCGCTTCGGAAGGCCACGGCTTCCACGAACGGGTCGGGCGAAAAATAGGCAACGACGAGATTGGGCTCGCTCGGCGAGGGAGGGCCCGGCCCGATGCGGATCGACGAACGAACCGGTTCCTGGTTGATCGTGGCGGCCTTGACCGCGGCGCTCACGGCGACGACGACGGTCCAGGCGCTTCATCGCTATCACGACCTGGGCTCCGGGTGGTCGTGGGACCTGGCGTACTACAACCAGTGGTACTGGTCGATCACCAAGGGCGACGCCGTCCTCTCGGTGCGGCCGATCGCATCTTTCGGGACGGAGGGGCCGTCGGCGTGGAAGACCAATTACCTGTCGCCGGCGCGGTATCTGATCCTGCCGTTGTACGCGGCGCTGCCGGATCCTCGGACGTTGCTGGTCGTTCAGAACGTGGTCTTCTGGTGGCTGATCCCGGCGACGTTCTCGCTGGCGGTTTCGGAGTCGGGCTCGCGGCGGGTCGCGGTTTCGGCGGTCGTGCTGGCGACGCTGACGCCGCTGGTCTGGCCGCTGGCGTGGAACGACTTCCGCGAGTTGGCGATGGGGATTCCGTTCGCGCTTTGGGCCTATCAGGGGGTGCGGTCGCGGCGGGCGGGGCTGACGGCGGCGAGCGTGGCGGGAATGCTGGCGTGCCGGCAGGAGTTCGCGGTGATGGTCGCCCTGTTGGGGTTCCTGCCGCCTCGCGACGACGAGGACGTCGGCCGCAGGGCGCTTTGGCGGCTGGTCCTGTTCGACGTCGGCCTGGGCTGGTTCTTGATATTTTTATTATATTTATATTTTGTCGTGGGTCGGTACGCGCCGGAGCGGTACGTCGCGCAGTTCACGGGCCCCAAGCCGACGTTGGCCCAGACGTTCGGGACGATGTGGTGGGTCTTGCGCGACGGCCTGGGGCCGTGGTCGGGGTTGTCGCTTTTGGCTCCGGTCGGGGCGGCGCTGGCGGCGCCTTGGGTTTGGGGCCTGTGCGCCGGGCGTTGGGCGATGCGGATGCTCGCCGGGGAGTCCTGGCACCACGTCCGCTACGCGGTCCCGGCGGTTGCGGCGACGATGGCCGCGGGGCTGATCGGCTATTCCCGGCTGGCCGTTCGACTGCGAGGACGTCGCGGCGGCGCGGCGGTCCTGGCGGTCGTCTGGTTGGCCGCGGCGGGGTGGTCGACGTTCGGCCTGCGAGAGACGCTCAAGCGCATGGAGCGCATTCCCAGACCGGTCGCCGTCGAGGACGTCGAGCCGTTCTGGAGCTGGGCGGCTCGGGTCGGCCCGGACGACGCGGTGCTGGCGTCCTATGAGTTCTCGGCGCCGCTCTCCTCGCGGAAGTCGCTTTACAGCCACGTCATGACGGTCAACGAGCCGAAGGGTTATCCCCGGCTGGCCCCGGAGTTCCGTTGGATCTTCTGGAAGCTCCCCGGCCGCGACGTCGGCGTCTTCGAGGACCAGGGTTTCGCGACGGTCTACCGCGGGCCGTCGCTGGCGGTGTTGCGCCGGCCGTAGGCGGCGGGGGCTCGCGAGATTAGAATGGCTCTCATGAACGCCATCGTCGTCGCCTGCAACAGCGTGCATCTGGGATTCTTGGGCGCGTACGGCAACGCCTGGATCGAGACGCCGAACCTCGACCGGCTGGCCGCGCAAGGGGTGGTCTTCGACCATCACTTTCCGGAGAATCTCACGACCCTTCCCACTCGTCGAAGCTGGTGGACGGGTCGTTACGGCCTGACCGACCCCGATCTTGGCTGGACCCCGCTGGGGACCGACGAGTTCATTTTGCCCGACTTTCTGGCCGGGCAAGGAGTGCGCACGGCGTTGATCTCCGACAACCCGTTTCTGCGCGAGCGGGGGATGGGCTACGGTCGCGGGTTCGACGACGTGGTTTGGATCCGCGGTCAGGGCTACGATCCGTTCGTCCCCGCCGACGACCCCCGCGTCAAGGGCGTCCGCCTCAAGGACGAGCCCGGTCTGCGCCTCCCCGACGACGATCCCGAGACCGTCGAGCGCTGGCGGGAGCGCTGGGAACGGTTCCTTCGCAATCGCGAGGTGTTGAAGACCGACCGCGAGGAGAACTCCGGCGTGGCGCGGACGGTCGCCGCGGCGGTCGAGTGGTTGGAGCGTCGCGGTGACGACGCCGAGCCGTTCTGCCTCTGGCTGGACGTCTTCAGCCCCCACGGTCCCTGGGACCTTCCCGAGGAGTATCGCGACCGCTACGCCACCATCGAGCCCGACGAGTTCGAGGCCGGGGAGGAGGGCGACCTCGTCGAGGAGGACCTGACCGACGAGCCGGAGATCGACATCGAGGACGTCGCCGCTCTGATCGACGTCCCCGCCGGCGCGGTGGGGGACGTGCTTTCCGAGGCCGAGCTGTACCGGCTTCGCCGCACCTACGCCGGAGCGGTCGCGTTGGTCGACAAATGGCTGGGCGAGTTGTTCGCCGCGATGGAGCGGCTGGGGCGCGACAAGGACACGCTCCTGATCTTCACCGCCGACCAGGGCGAACCCCTGGGCGAGCACGGTTACGTCCGTCGGTTCCGCCCCTGGCTGTACGAGGAACTGATCCACACGCCCTTGATCGTTCGCATGCCCGGCGGCCGGCACGGCGGAGCGCGGCATCAGGCGATCGCGCAGACGGTCGACCTGCTGCCGACGCTCCTGGGCTTCTTCGGCGTCCGCCCCCCCGACGACGCCCCGCCGATCCACGGCGGCGACCTCCTGCCGTTGATCCGGGGCGAGCAGACCAAGCTCCGCGACTATGCGGTGATGGGGATGGACGTGGAGGAGTACGCGATCCGGACCCACGTCTGGCACATGATCCTACCGTTGGTCGACGACCCGGAGGAGCCGCGCCGGCCCGAGCTTTACCGCAAGCCCGAGGACCGCTGGGATCAGAACGACGTCATCGAGCAACACGGCGAGGCGGCCGAACATCTGGAACTGGCCCTCCGACGCTTCGTCGAGGCCCTCCCCCGCGAGGCCCTGGCCGATCTTCCCCCCCTGCGCGACGTCGCCCGCCGGGGGTGACCGCCGACGCGCGCCCTTCGGACCATGATCGGAAGTCGGAAGACGAATGAACCACAGAGTCACAGAGGACACAGAGAGGAAAGGAAAGAGGGAAGGGAAAGAATAGAAAAAAGCTGACCGTCACGGATTTTGGGGGCCTGAACGAGTCTTCCCCCCTCGCGGGGGAAGACAGACCGCGAAGCGGTCAGATGAGGGGGACGACGCGCGAGACGACCGTTGGGATTCGCGAAGGCC
>CALCIB010000197.1 GCA_937907525.1 uncultured Planctomycetales bacterium
CCTCATCCGGCCCTTCGGGCCACCTTCCCCCGCGAGGGGGGAAGGCCGTTATGATGAAACTCGCGACGGTCGTTTCCGCCCTCGTGGAGTCCCGCCCATGCCATCGCCATTTCCAGGAATGAACCCCTACCTGGAGCGCGACATCTGCTGGCACGACTTCCACGATCGGTTTCTGGCCGTGGGCGCGGGAGTCATTGGCATGCGGATCCAACCGGACTTCCTCGTCCGCATCGACGCCCACATCCTCGTCCAGGAGCTTCCCGAGCAACCGCGACGGCTGCTGGGCCGCTCCGATCTTTCGGTTGCGGCGAAGCCGCGTCGTGAGGAAGCGGAGGCCGAGAGCGTCGCGCTGCTTGACGCGCCGGCGCGCGTCCGACTGCCCGAGTTGGAGCCGATCCGCGAGGTGTATCTCAAGATCATCGACCGCTCGTCGCGCGAGGTCGTGACGGTGGTCGAACTCCTCAGCCCGGCCAATAAGAGGCGGAGCGGGCCGGATCGGGAGCGGTATCTGGCGAAGCGGGCGGGCGTGCTGGCGTCCCAGGCGAGCCTCGTCGAGATCGACCTGCTGCGCGGCGGCGCCCCCATGCCCGGCGAAGGCCGTCCGGAGTGCGTTTATTCGGTCCTCGTGAGCCGGCCCGACGACCGACCCGAGGCCGGCTTCTGGCCGCTCGGCCTGGCGGATCGACTTCCCACCGTCCCGATCCCTCTGCGACCGCCGCATCCCGACGCCGCGCTCGATTTGCAGGCCCTCCTCGATCGCGTCTACGACGAGGCGGGATACGAATTCGACATCTACGACGGCCCGCCCCAGCCCCCCCTGGACGCCGAGGAAGCCGCGTGGGCGGCGAAGTTCGTCCCCAAGCGTCCCTGAACCCCGCCCGGGAGCCCCGCCCATGCCTCGAAGAATCGCCTGGACGACGCCGTGCGTCGTGGTCCTCGCCCTCGCCGCGACCGCGGCGCGCGCCAAGGACAAGGAACCGCTTCCCCCCGACCTGACCGCCTTCTTCAAGGCCGAGACCGACGCCATCGCCTCCAAACCGCTTCAGGACGTGAAATCGGCCGAAGAGTGGAAGGCCAAACGGCCGGAGTTCCAGCGCCAGTTGCGCGAGATGCTCGGGCTCGACCCGATGCCGCCGCGGACGGACCTGAAGGTCGAGGTCCGGGGCGTCGTCGAGCGGCCGGACTTCGCGGTCGAGCGGATCCTGTACCAGTCGTCGCCGGGGCTGTACGTCTCGGCCAACCTGTATCGGCCGAAGGTCGTCGGGAAGCCGCTGCCGGCCGTGCTTTACGTCTGCGGGCACGGCAGGGTCGAGAAGGACGGCGTGATCTACGGCAGCAAGGCCCACTACCAGCATCACGCCGCCTGGTACGCCGCCAACGGCTACGTCTGCCTGGTGGTCGACACCCTGGAACTCGGCGAGGTCCCCGGCCACCACCACGGCACCTACCGGCGGGGCCGCTGGTGGTGGCAGTCGCGCGGGTACACCCCCGCGGGCGTCGAGGTCTGGAACGGCATCCGAGGGCTCGACTACCTCTGCTCCCGCCCCGAGGTCGACCCCGATCGCCTGGGCGTCGCCGGCCGCTCGGGCGGCGGCGCGATGTCGTGGTACCTGGGCGCGGTGGACGACCGCCTCAAGGTCGTCATCCCCGCCGCCGGCATCACCGACCTGCAAGACCACGTCGTCAACCGCGCCCCCAACGGCCCCAACACCGACGGCGTCATCGACGGCCACTGCGACTGCATGTTCTTCGTGAACACTTATCGCTGGGACTATACGATGCTGGCGGCGCTCGTCGCCCCCAAGGCGCTTTTGTTCGAGAACACCCACGCCGACCCCATCTTTCCCGAGCCCGGCGTCCGTCGGATCTTCAAGCAGCTTGAGAACGTCTACGGCTGGTACGGCGCGCGCGATCGGCTCGATCTGATCGTCGGCGACGGCGGCCACGTCGACTCCGAGGAGCTTCGCCATCCCGAGTTCGCCTGGTTCGAGAAGCACTTCAAGGGCGACGCCGCCCAACCGCTCGACGCCATCCAGGAGCCCGACCGCGCCGTGCCGATCGAACTCCTCAAGGTGTTGGAACCCGGCAAGCCGCTTCCGGAGAACGTCAACGACACGATCGACGAATCGTTCGTCCCCCGCGCTATCCCCCCCGCGCCGACCGCCGAGGCGTGGAACGCGATCAAGGACCGCCTCCGCGCCGAGGCGGTCGCGAAGGCGTTCCCGTCTCCGTTCCACGGTCCCAAGCTGGCTTATCCCTGGCGGGACGTGAACGAGTCTTACGTCGTCAAGGCGGCCCTGGGGATGAAGACGCTGGACTTCGAATACCCGTCCTGGCCCTATCCGACTCAGCGCCTGTGGGCGTTTCACGACCCCGACGTCTCGAAGGTCGCCGGGATCGACCTGGTCGTGATGACGGCCGAGGACTGGAAGCGATACGCGCCCTTGATCGACGCCTTCGAGGGGGACGCCGACCCCTCCGGGCTTCCCGAGTTCGCCGAGGTCAAGGCGAAGGCCAACGCCGGGACCATGACGGCGTTGTTCGCGCCTCTGGGGATCGGTCGAACGGCCTGGCCCGCCTCGCGCGACGTCAGCGTCCGCCGCCGGTTCGCGCTTCTCGGACTGACTCTCGACGGCTGCCGCGTCGCCGAGGTCCGCCAGGTCTTGCGGGGGCTTCAGGGGTTGAACGGCCCGCCGGTGACGCTGATCGCCCGCGGCGAGGCCGCCCCGGTCGCGCTTTGGGCCGCCGCCCTCGAAAAGGACCATACCCCCGCCAGGATCGTCCTCCAGACGCCGCCGGCCACCGTCCGCGACGGCCCCGCGTTCCTCAACCTCGGCCGGATCCTCGACATGCCACAGGCCCTCGGCTTGCTCCATCCGGCCGACGTGAGGATCGAGGCGTCGCCCGAATCGGCCTGGTCCTGGACGCGCGCCCTGGCCGAAAGCCTCGGCGCGGCGAGGCCGTGGCCGGAGATCGTCCCCTGACGCCGAGGCGCGTTTGGGTTCGTTCGCCCGCGGCCCACGCGATGGAGGAAACGTAAGTCGTTTCCAGTAAATGCCTTTTGTCTGGACACGGCGGCTTCGTTCGTCGGAGTCGATTTGTGATTTCGAAGCCCGTCGCCTGGGATCGGCCGACCGCTCGGGGTCGCGATCCCCACGGCGGGGGACGGCCGAGTCGGCGTGGGGGGCTGGACGTCGGTCGCTCGCCCGACCCCGTGTTCATACGTCCGAGTTGCCAAAAAACGACCATCCACCCGATACGATCGCGGCGGGGCGTCGCGAGATTTCATGATTCCGTCGGAATCTCGGAAATCCCGCCAGGCGGTCCCGCGAGCCGGCGCGGCGCGGTCGCGTTTGCAATCGCGCGGGGCGTTCGCGATGATGAGATCAACCGCCGCGGAGCGCCCGCGGCGGGGAGGAGGTCCGCCGTGATTCAGAACCGAAACGCCTTGCAGGTGCTCGACCGCGACTTCCTGGAGATCCGCGCCCGGATCCTGCAAGTGGCCGCCGACCTCGACCGGATCGACCGCGCCCCGGCGCATCCCGGCGAGCACCCCGATCCCCGGCTCGGCCACATCCGCCAGGCGCTTGAGGCGTTAAGCCAGCCCGGCCCCGACCGCGCCGAGACCGTTCAACTCATCTTCTCCCTGGAATACGACCCCGATTGGCGCGCCAAGTCGGGCGTCGATCGCGAGCGGCCTGGGCGATAGGGAAGGCCCAAGCGTCCCCCTCCCTTCTCCCCTTGTGGGAGAAGGTGGCCGAAGGCCGGATGAGGGGTAATCCCAAGGGCCTTCGGTCGCGCCCCCCTCATCCGCCCCTTCGGGGCGCCTTCTCCCACAAGGGGAGAAGGGGGGAGGCGTGTTTGCTCACGGTGGTTTTCGACAAAGCACAACCCGCTCGGCTCACCGGATGGGGTTGAACACCAGACCGGTGAGGAGCTTGGGGTAGAAGTAGGTGCTCTTGGGGGGCATGGTCTCAAGCGCGGAGGCGACGGCCTCGACGTGTTCCATGCCGGCGGGGGGGACCAGGCAGGCCAGGTCGCACCCCTTGGCGGCGACGTCGGCGGCGACCTCGTCGGTCAGGTGGACGTAGCGGATGGAGCGCTCCTTGGCCAGCGGGGCGAGCAGGTGGTCGAGCACCAGCACCTGCAGGATGCTCACGCCCAGGCTTCGCCAGTCGGCGCCGTGGTCGGCGGCCAGCCTGTCCATGGTCGCGTCGGAACGGAGCCGCGCGACGGTCCACTTGCCGTCGGCGACCGTGCCGAAGGCCAGGACGTCCTGCTCGTCGCTCGACTCGGTGGCGAGGGCCGCGGCCTCCAACCCGGCGTCCCCCTCGCCGACGACCTCAAGCTCGAACTCGGGGGAGAGGCGGTTGGCCAGCTCGGCGGCGGTGAGGCCGGGGAAGCCCTTGACCAGCCGGTGGGTGGGCTGGATCAAGAGGCCCGGATCGCTCATGGAGACCAGCATCATCAGGCAGAAGTTGGCCGGGTCGTCGGGGCCGGCCGACTCGCCGGCGGCTTCCTTTTCGTCGCGGAAGCGGACGGCCGTCTCGTAGCGGTGGTGGCCGTCGGCGATGAACGTCGGCCTGGGGCCCATCAGGCCGACGACGGCCGAGATCACTTCCGGGTCGGTGCAGAGCCAGAGCTTGTTGACGACGCCCAGGTGGTCCTCGGCGATCAGCGGGGTCTTGTCCTTGATCCCCTCCTCGACCTTGCGGAGGACCTCGTTGGACGAGTCGGGGTAGAGCCCGAAGACGGGGCTGAGGTTGTAGCCGGTGGCCTTGTAAAGCGCCAGCCGATCGGCCTTGGGGCCGGCGAGGGTCTGCTCGTGGGGGAAGATCTTACCGGAGCCGAACGGCTCCACGCGGACGCGGGCGAGGAAGCCCTTGCGGACGTGGGTCTCGCCCTCGACCTGGTACGTCTGCTCGTAGACGTAGAACGCGGGGTGTTCGTCGGCCCGGAGCACGCCGTCGCGGCGCCACTCCTTGAGGAACCTCGCGGCGCGGGTGTAGGGGCTTTCGTCGGCGGAGTCGCCCGGCTCGGGCCGGTTGAGCTCCATCCGGACGCTGTTGTAAGGGCTGGCCTGGTAGAGCTTCTCCTGCAACTCCGGGCCGATGACGTCATACGGCGGGGCGACCACGTCGGAGAGGGCTCCGACCTTGGCCACGTCGTAGCGGACGCCCTGGAAGGCACGCACGTCGGGCATCTGGGGTGTCTCTTTCGTTGGTTTCGGTGGGACGAGAGGACGGGACGCGCGACGCCCCGAGGGCCGGCTCGCGGTCCCGGGGCGGTTTCGCCGACCATCACGAACGTTGATGGGAAGGGTCGGATGAAACGGTCCTCCCCCCGGAGGGGGAAGATAGACCGCGAAGCGGCCGGATGAGGGGGACGACCGACAAGACGACCCTGGGAATCTCGAACGCCGGCTCGACCGGCCTGGAACTCCAAAGGTCGTTCGGCTCGCCCACCCCTCATCCGGCCCTTCGGGCCACCTTCTCCCTCAAGGGGAGAAGGCCGTTGGATCGCCCTCCCAAAATCCGCGACGGTCGGGGCTTTCGCGGCGGGGACGGCGACGCCGATCAATAGCGGTAATGATCGGACTTGTACGGGCCTTCCTTGGGGACGTTGATGTAGGCGGCCTGCTGGTCGGTCAACTCGGTGAGCTGGACGTTGAGCTTCCTGAGCTGCAACCGCGCAACGTGCTCGTCGAGCTTCTTGGGCAGGACGTAGACCCCCACGGGGTACTTGTCGTTGCGCGTCCACAGCTCGATCTGCGCCAGCGTCTGGTTCGCGAACGACGACGACATCACATAGGAGGGATGCCCGGTCGCGCAGCCCAGGTTCACCAACCGCCCCTTGGCCAGCAGGATGATCCGCTTGCCGTCGGGGAAGATCACGTGGTCGACCTGGGGCTTGATCTCCTCCCACCGGTACTTCTCAAGCGACGCCACGTCGATCTCGTTGTCGAAGTGGCCGATGTTGCAGACGATCGCCTGATCCTTCATCCGGATCATATGATCGTGGGTGATGACGTGGAAGTTGCCGGTGGTGGTGACGAAGAGGTCGGCCTTGTCGGCGGCGTAGTCCAGGGTGACGACGCGGTAGCCCTCCATCGCGGCCTGAAGCGCGCAGATGGGGTCGATCTCGGTGATCCAGACCTGGGCGGAGAGGGCGCGGAGGGCCTGGGCGGATCCCTTGCCGACGTCGCCGTAGCCGCAGACGACGGCGACCTTGCCGGCGATCATCACGTCGGTGGCCCGCTTGATGCCGTCGACCAGGGACTCGCGACAGCCGTAAAGGTTGTCGAACTTGCTCTTGGTGACCGAATCGTTGACGTTGATGGCGGGAACCTTCAGCTCGCCGCGCTCGTGCATCTGGTAGAGACGGTGGACGCCGGTGGTGGTCTCCTCGGTGACGCCCTTGATCGCCGTCAGCCGCTTGGAGTAGTAGCCCGGTTGCGCCAGCCGCTTCCTGATCGCGGCGAACAGCACGCGCTCCTCCTCGCTCCCCGGCTTGTCCAGGACCGTCGGATCGACCTCGGCGCGGGCGCCGAGGTGCAGGAGCAAGGTGGCGTCGCCGCCGTCGTCGAGGATCATGTTCGAGAAGCCGCCGTCGGCCCACTCGAAGATCTCGTGGGTGAACTCCCAGTACTCCTCCAGCGACTCCCCCTTGAAGGCGAAGACGGGGGTGCCCCCCTCGGCGATGGCGGCCGCGGCGTGGTCCTGGGTGGAGAAGATGTTGCACGACGCCCAGCGGACCTCGGCGCCGAGCGCCTTCAAGGTCTCGATCAACACGGCGGTCTGGATCGTCATGTGGAGCGATCCGGAGATCCGCGCGCCCTTGAGGGGTTGGCTCGCGGCGTACTCCTCGCGGATGGCCATCAGGCCGGGCATCTCGGTCTCGGCGACGGCGATCTCGCGGCGGCCCCAGCCGGCCAGGGCGATGTCGGCGACGCGGTAATTCCTGGCGGGCGCGGCGGTCTTCTTTTCGGCTACGGCGGACACGTTCAAAGTCTCCTCAAACGATGAACGGGCGCCGTTGCACGTGAAAGTCACCGCGCCGTCGAGCCTGGCGGGCGCGCCTCCGCGCGCCGTCGCAGCGCCCCTCGACGGGACGGCGTCGGCTCGCGGAATCCCAAGGGCGAGCCGACGTCCCCGGACGAACCTTTCGGGGAGGCTCATTCATACCAAACCGCGGCGACCGCCGACAAGGCGAAGCCGCGGCGGCCGGCCTTGGCTAAAAACCGTTTCCTCTCGCCCTCGCCGAGCCGCGGGCTGCGTCCGCCGCGACGGCGGGCGGCCCTGGCGCCGCGCGGGCGCCACGCCCGGGCGGAACCGTCGCTTTCGATCGACGCGACGGTGAACGTCGTCGTCTTCCCCGGGCGGAACCGTCGCCTTCGAGCGACGTCGCGGTGAATTTATAAAACATCGTATAATTAATAATTGACTTGAACGGCTGGAAAGGGGAATCATGGGCGTGTCGGACGGAAACGACGAGCCACGCGAACCAAGCCGGTCGTCGGCCGAGAAGGTTGGCGGGGCCTTCGGGAAAGCCGTCCCGAACGCAGCCTTCCGCGACGCGGCGGCGCCCGCCGAGGGAAACGCTCGGCGATTCGATTTCGAGCGACGTTCGCGTGGGCGTCGCGCCGCGGTCTCGGATGCGATCACCCCGGTCGTCTCATCTAAAAGAGAGAAGCCATGAAGTCGCGCCTCACCCCCATCGCCCGCCTCGCCGCCGCCCTCGCGTTCCTGGCCTCCCCATGCGTCGGCCTCGCCGACTCGATCCAGTTGAGCGACGCGGGGACGTTCGAGAACACCAGCGCCACCCTCGGATACGACGGCATCGGCACCAACGAGTTCAAGTGGGGCGCGGTGATTCCCGACTTGCGGAGCTCGCTGACGTGGACCAACGGTAGTCCCCCCATCACCGCCGACCTGAGTCCCGGCGCGACGTTCACGTTGGGGTCTTTGACGTTCGCGAACAACCGCAACGGCGGCGACGGGCTCGCCGACACCACCCACGTCGACCTCCACCTGGCGCTCACCTTGCTGAATCCGTCGGGGAACACCAGTAGCGAGAACTTCAAGTTGAGCCTGGTCTCGACGTTCATCGGTCCCGACGACACCTCCTTCGTATCGCTCGGGTCGTCCCCCCTGACGCTCGTGGCGGACAACGGCGCCGAGTACCAGGTGACCCTGCTGGGGTTCGACACCACGGGCGTTCCCGACGCCCCCTCGTCCGGCTCCATCTGGGATGGAACTTATGTTAGCAACGATTCTTGGATCGACTCGAGCGGCACCCTCTACGTCAGGGAGGGGAAGTCGTCGGGCGATCTGGGCGTGTTGGCTTCGGTGGTGATGACGCGCGGCGCCGTGCCCGAGCCGGCCTCGGTGGTCTCGGCGGCGGTCGCCTGCCTGTCCGGCCTGGCCTTCGCCGTTCGCCGCCGCCGGAACGCGGCCCGGGGCTGATCGCGCGCCGATCGGTTCGTTCGACACGCGGTGACGGAATCGACGGCTCGGGGGTCCTCCCCGGGCCGCTCGCGCGCGCCGAGCGTCGCGGGACGGACGCGGAACGGAGGGCCCCGTCGACATGTGTGTCGGCGACGGGTAGCCTGAATCGTATCGAGGCTCCGCCGCGCCGGCTCGCCTTTCCATCCCTGCTGGAATCCCGCCGTGAAACTCGCCTTCAGCTCCAACGCCTATTTGAAGCATCCGTTCGACGAAACCGCCCGGCGGATCGCGGCCATCGGCTACGAGGGGCTGGAACTGCTGGCGGACGTCCCGCACGCCTGGCCGGCGGGGCTGCTGGAGGGGCCCAAGAAGGCCATCCTGGCGGCGATGGCCCAGAACAATCTGGGGTTCTCCAACGTCAACGCCTTCATGATGAACGCGATCGCCGACCACCGCCAGCCGTACTGGCACCCGTCGTACATCGAGCCCGACCCGAACTACGCCCGCGTCCGGATCGACCACACCCGGAGGGCGCTTGAACTTTGCGCCGAGTTGGGCGCGCCGCACGTCACCACCGAGCCGGGCGGGCCGATCCCCTCGGGAGTCTCGCGGGCGCAAGCCGTCGATCGGTTCGTCGAGGCCCTCAAGCCCCTGGCCGAGCACGCCGAGAAGCTCGGCGTCATGCTCCTGGTCGAGCCCGAGCCCGAGCTGCTGGTGGAGCGCACCGATCAATACCTGGAGATCCAGGACCGCGTCGGCTCCGGGGCGCTGGGGCTGAACTTCGACGTCGGCCACGCCTTTTGCGTGTCGGAGGATTTGCCGAAGGCGATCGCGGCGATGGCGCCGTACACGAAGCACTACCATCTGGAGGACATCGCGGCGACGCGGGTCCATCACCACCTGCCGCCGGGGGAGGGGGCGATCGACTTCGCCGAGGTCGTCGCCGCGATCAAGGCGACCGGCTACGACGGTTGGTTGACGGTCGAGTTGTACCCGAACCAGGACGACCCGGACGCCGCGGCGCGTCGGGCGTTCGACGTCCTCAAGCCGTTGGTCGCTTGACATGGCTCGACCCGCGATCAAGCCGCTGTTGCAACTGGTCCGGCTCCCCAACGTCGTCACCGCCCCGGCCGACTCCCTGGCCGGCTGGCTGATCGTCGGCGGCGCGCTCGACGACCCGCTCGGCTGGCTCCCCGTCGCCGGCGCGTCGGCGTGCCTGTACGCCGGGGGGATGGCGCTCAACGACTGGTACGACCTGGAGGTCGACAGCCTGGAACGCCCCCACCGCCCGTTGCCCTCCGGCGCGGTGGCGATCGGCATGGCCGCGGCGGTCGGCTGGGGAGGGCTGGCGTTGGGGATGGCGCTGGCGAGCTTCGCCGGATCGGCGATGCTCGTCGCGGGTCTCCTGGCCGCGGCGATCGTCTTCTACGACGGCTGGGCCAAGCAGACGCGGTCGGGCCCCTGGGTGATGGGCGTCTGTCGCGGGTTGAACATGCTGATGGGGATCGTCGCGGCGCAAGCCCCGGATCGGCCCGCGGCGTGGCTGGGGGCGTTTGGGTTCGGGCTGTTCGTCGCGGGCGTCACCTGGATCAGCCGTTCCGAGGCGCTCGGCGGCGGGACGGCGAACTTGCGGATCGGCATCTGGATCCAGCGCGCGGCGGTGATGCTCCTGGCCCTCGCCTTGCTGGCGCTCGCCGATCCGAGCGACCGCGCGGCCTTGTTCTGCGGCGTCTTCGCGTTGACCGCGGTCGCGTACAAGACGAGCGCGGCGGGCTCGCGGGCGCTCTGGGACCCCTCGCCGGAGACGGTCCAGAAGGCGGTGATCGCCGGCGTGCTCTCCCTGGTCTGGCTGGACGCGGCCCTGGTCGCCGCGGCATGCGGACCGCTGCCGGCGCTGGCGGTCGCGGCGTTCTGGCCCCCCGCGTTCCTCCTGGGCCGCTGGCTGTACGTCACCTGACGCGAGACGACCGATGCTCCTGGGTTACAACACCAACGGCCTGGCCCATCATCGTCTCGCCGACGCCGTCCGGCTCTTGGCCGAGGAGGGGTACGAAAGCGTCGCGATCACCCTGGACGCCGCGGCGCTCGACCCTTACGACGACCCGGCCGTCCTGGCGCGTCAGACCGCCGCGATCCGCGGCTTGCTGGACTCGCTGGGGCTGGCCCGCGTGGTCGAGACCGGGGCGCGGTTCCTGCTCAACCCCAGGCTGAAGCACGACCCGACGCTCATGGACCCCGACCCGGCCCGCCGCGCGGTCCGGGTCGACTTCCTCAAGCGCGCGATCGACGCCGCGACGGCGCTCGACTCCGGCGTCGTCTCGTTCTGGTCCGGGATCCTCCGCGACGACGCGGGCGAGGACCAGGCGATGGAACGTCTCGCCGAGGCGCTCCGCCCGGTGATCGACCACGCCGAGGGCGGGGGCGTCCGCCTGGCCTTCGAGCCCGAGCCGGGGATGTTCGTCGACACGTTCGACCGCTTCGCCAGGCTCGACGAGCGCGTGCGCCACCCCCTGTTCGACCTGACCGTCGACGTCGGCCACGTCCACTGCGTCGAGCGCGGATCGGTCGCCGAACATCTCAAGCGCTGGGGGGCCAGGATCGCCAACGTCCATATCGAGGACATGGTCGAAGGCGTCCACGAACACCTGATGTTCGGCGAGGGGACGATGGACTTCCCGCCGATCGTCGCGGCGTTGCGCGAGGTCGGCTACGCGGGCGGCATCCATGTGGAACTGAGCCGGCACAGCCACGCCGGGGCCGACGCCGCCCGAAGCGCCCGGGCGTTCCTGGGCCCGTTGCTCCAGGGCTGAGCCGGGCGAGGCGCGAGAAACGGGCGTCACGCGCGCGGACGGTTTCCGTATGTTCTCAATGAAGCTCGACCGCGACGCGCGTTCCCGCTTCACGGTGGATGGGTTCGAACGTCACGACCTCTCGCTCGGTGTCGTTATGAAGGAAATACTCGACAGCCGCACTCCGCGCGATTACACGGTCGACGAGTTGATCGCGGCGACCGGGTGGTCGGTCCCTTCGCCGTCGCACCGCGAGAACATGGCCAAGGCCCTGGATTATTTCCAGAAGACGGTCCCGCGAGCGATCCTCCGGCAACCGGACGACGCCGGGCCGTTCAACCTGACCCTCAACGGCGTGAAGATCCGCCTGCTCAACTGGATGCAGGGGATCGACTACGGTCGGCCGATCGACCCCCGGCGCCGGGTCAACCTCGGCGACCCGCTGATCGCCTTCACGCTGCCGGGCAAGCAACCCGGCAGTTGGTACGCGTTCCCGTCGACCCGCCAGGAGACGGTCGCCATCCACGGCGCCCAGACGCGGCTTCACAAGTTCAAGGCGTCGATCACGTTCGTCTGCATGCAAAGCGCGGTATCCGACGCCTACGTCGGCTGGTTCCGGGATCTTCCGGCGCAGTACCGCCACGGCGGGGCCCAGCAGTTGTTCATCTGGGACGCGAAACGGGTGCTGAAGCCGGCGTAGGAGGGACGACGGCCTTGAGCGTCTCCAGAAAGCTCAGCGTCAGCCGGGACTGGTAACGATCCGGGTTCCAGCACGCGGCGATCGTGCGGACGGGGCGCTCACGGTCGAGCGATCGATAGCGGAGCCTTCCGGACGGGTCGGGACCGGCGGCCATCGCCGGGATCAGCGAGACTCCGAACCCCTGGGCGACCAACTCCTGGACCGTCGCCAGTTGGGTCGCGCGGCCGGTGGCCACGGGCTGGAACATGCGACGGCGGCAGAAGCTCCGGACGTCCTCGGAAAGGCAGTGCGCCTCGTCCAGAAGGACGAACGGGAGGTCGCGAAGGTCGTCCAGCTCCACCCGATCGCGCGCGGTCAGGGGATGGTCGGCGGCGGTGGCCAGGAGCAACTCCTCGTCGAAGAGGGGCTCGAACTTCAGATACCCGCGCGACGCGGGCAGGGCCAGGACGCCGACGTCGATCTCGCCGCCGCCGCAACGGCGGAGGATCGTCTCGGTCACCTCCTCGTTCATCTCCACCCGCGCCTGGGGATGACGGTCGTGAAACGACCGTAGCAAGTCCGGCATCAGGTAAGGCGCGACCGTCGGAATGGCCGAGACCGTCACCTTGCCCGTCTCGCCGTCGTCGCGCAAAAGCCTCGCGGTGTCCTCCACCAGCGAGACGATTTGCATCGCCCGTCGTCGCAAGAGCTCGCCCGCTTCCGTGAGCGCCACCCGCCGCCCCTGGCGCTCGAACAACGGCCGACCCAGGCTCGCCTCCAACCGCGCGATCTGCTGGCTGATCGCCGGCTGGCTCAGCCCGCAATCCCGCGCGGCGGCGGTGAAACCCCCTAGCTCCACCACCTTCAGGAACAGCCGAAGCTGCTGGATTTCCATAACGAATCCTTATGATCGGCATAGCGAACCCGGCGGTTGAATTATGGGCCTCGCGAGTTATTATAAGGACGTGATGCGGCGATCAAGAAGGAGGGCCGTCGGTCGGGGACGCTCCCGGCCGGGGTCGGGACGACGAAATTCGGAGGTAGAGAGCGGATGTTGACCGTCGGCGACAAGTTCCCCTCGTTCACGGCGAAGGCGAGTTTCAACAGCGGCCCGGAAGCCATCGTGACGGTGAGCGACGAGCAGTTCCAGGGCAAGTGGGTGGTTTACTTCTTCTATCCCAAGGACTTCACGTTCGTCTGTCCGACGGAGCTGGTCGAGTTCGGCCGCCGCCTGGCCGACTTCGAGGACCGCGACTGCGAGGTCGTCGGCGGCAGCACCGACAACGAGTATTCGCACCTGGCCTGGTGCCGCGACCACGACGACCTGCACGAGTTGAATTATCCCCTGATCGCCGCCCAGAAGCTGGCCCCGGCGCTCGGCATCTGCGACCCGACGGAGGGCTACGCCAACCGGGCGACGTTCCTGGTGGACCCCCAGGGGATCATCCAGTGGGTCGCGGTCTACAACGGCAGCGTCGGCCGCAGCGTCGACGAGGTCCTGCGCGTCCTCGACGCGGTGCAGTCCGACGAACTCTGCCCCTGCAACTGGAGGAAGGGCGAGGCCACCATCCAGGCGTGACCCCGGAACGGGCGGGCGTGACGAGTCGGAAAAAACGGCCTTCCCCCCTCGCGGGGGAAGGTGGCCCGAAGGGCCGGAT
>CALCIB010000198.1 GCA_937907525.1 uncultured Planctomycetales bacterium
TACATCACTGTTGGGCCTCAGAAACCCTGAACCTGCAATCCGGTAGAGTCAGGGAATTCCGAGCTTCTCGGTCGCCGACGGACGTAGGATCGCATCGACTCGTTGAAGCTCCCGCTCGAATTCGACGAGATATCGCCGATGCCAGCCGAGGAACCGGTACAGTCCGATTTCGCCCATCGACCCGTGCATATTATGGTACATGTTCATGTGGTCGCCGACCAACGCTCGGTATCTCCCCTCCTCCACCAGTCGCGTGACCGCGTTTTGGAAGGCTGCCTGTTCCTCGAAACCGAGAGAACGGGCATCCTTGCGAGTGACGACCGCGGCGGCTGTCGCACGCTTCAGTTTGGGAGCACTCGGCGCGAATCGACCTTGCACCCGCTCCTCATGTGCTTTCCGCAACTCTTGCAGACGCTCAAGCGGAAAGCCTCGGGCAATGACCCCGTCGAACGTCTGGGGATGGTCGTGTCCGTCCATATGTCGTGAATGGTCCACCGCGTCCTCCCGCGCATTATCAAGAGAAATCGAACGGCCGAGTCCCGCGTCTCGAGCGTCTTACGGTCCCACAAGGGAAACGCGATGTCAATGTGCGCCGTGCAAAGGTTTCGGGACTCCATGGGCAACCAGTCCCCCCGGCTCCTGGTTCGCTTCGTCCGGAAGCTATCGGAACGGCGGTGGAGGTGACGAAATCGTCGAAGCCTCCGAGACAACGGGCCGCGAAGCGGCCCGGCGATCAGGCGGGCCGTAACGCGAGTGAACGTCGAGCAGGCCCCGAAAGGTTTGACGTGGGAGCCGACCCGCCATTGACACGGGGAAGGCCACCGTCGCCGGCGAGAGGGGAAACGGGTGGAATAGACCGTCCCACGAGCGATCCGAACCGGCGATCCCACCGGGGTAATCACGACGGCACGTCTGGATTGGGAGACCCATGGCAACACGGGAAACCCCAGGCGGCGAGGACGCGGGCTTGATAACGGGTCATTCTGAGCTATGATCGGCAACTGTGTAATCTGGGGGATCCGACAAGGTGGAAGCGTCAGTTCGAGAAGCCTTCTGACGATCGATGATCCACCCTAAATTTCCCAATCGCCGATCGCCGATTGTAATTCAGAACGTCCCGTTGTTTGCGCCGCGCGTCAGAAGTAGCGCGGGACGTCCGGGTCGACGGCGGTCGACCAGGCGTCGATGCCGCCCTGGAGGTTCAGGACGCCGGGGAGGCCGTGGGCCGCGAGCCAGCGGGCGACGTGGAGCGAGCGGACGCCGTGATGGCAGTAGGCGACGACCGGGCCCCTCGCCAGGGCGGCGCGGATCGCGTCCAGGCGGTCGGGGACGTCGCGCATGGGGACGAACAGGTCGGCCGCGGCCGGGATCGCGGCGAAGTCGCGCTCGTCGGGCTCGCGGACGTCCAGCAGCGTGATCGGCTCGCCGTCGTCGAGCCGGGCGCGGAGCGTCCGCGGGTCCAGTTCAACGACGGCCGAGGGTTCGTCAGGCATCGGCCGGCTTCGCCCCGAACTGGGATTGAAGGAACGCCAGGTCCAACTCCGGATAGACCGGGAACGAGCCCAGCAGCCTGGCGACGCGGTCGCCGGCCTCCATCTTGGCCTTGGGGTTGAGGGCGTACTTGGCCTTGTCCTTGCCGCCGGTCTTGGACTCGCGGGGGACGACGTTGGAGAGGACCAGCTTGACGACCTCGGCGATCTCGCGCATCTCGGCGGGGCCCATCCCCAGGGTGGTGACCGCGGGGGTGCCGAAGCGGAGGCCGCTGGTGTACCACGGGCCGTTGGGGTCGAAGGGGATCGTGTTGCGGTTCAGGGTGATCCGACACTCCCGCACCGCGTTCTCCGCCTGCCGCCCGGTGATCCCCAGCGTGGAGGCGACGTCGACCAGGACGATGTGGTTGTCGGTGCCGCCGGAGACCACCTTCAGACCGGCCTTCACGAACGCCTCGGCCAGGGCTCGGGCGTTCTCGACGATCCGAGCGGCGTAGGTCCGGAACTCGGGCTTGAGGGCCTCGGTGAAGGCGACGGCCTTGGCGCCCATGACGTGGGGGAGCGGGCCTCCCAGGACCAGCGGGCAGCCGCGGTCGACGTGCTCGGCGAACTCCTTCTTGCACAGGACCAGGCCGCCGCGGGGGCCGCGGAGGGTCTTGTGGGTGGTGGTCGTCACCACGTCGGCGAAGGCCAGCGGATCCTCGTCGCCGACGAGGACCTTGCCGGCGACCAACCCGGCGAAGTGGGCCATGTCCACCATCAGCACGGCGCCGACCTTGTCGGCGATCTCGCGCATCCGGCGGTAGTTGATGTTCCGGGGGTAGGCGCTGAAGCCGGCCAG
>CALCIB010000199.1 GCA_937907525.1 uncultured Planctomycetales bacterium
TGACGTCCCCTCTCCCGCCGGGAGAGGGTGGCCCGAAGGGCCGGGTGAGGGTCGTCGCGCTTCGGGAAAAGCGTCGGCTTGCAATCGGCGCGGCCGGCGGCGCCCGCGAAGCGCCGCGACCCTCACCCGCCGCTGGCGCGGCTGCCCTCTCCCGGCGGGAGAGGGGACGAACGATCCACGGCGTCCCGTGGCGTTGGAAACTCGGTTTGACGCTTGCCCGTCGTTCCTCCAGGAGTCTTTACCCATGAATTCGCTCGTTTCACTCGTCGGTCGCGCCGCCGCGCTCGTCGTTTGGCTCGTCCCCGCCGTCGCGACGGGGCAGGTGGAGAAGGGGAAGGCGACCGGGCCGGCGCCGTCTCGGGAGATTCGGGAGTTGGCCGTCTCGCCCGCGGAGGCGCCGGTCCCGGCGTTCAAGTATCTCTTGAAGCCGTCGTCGGCGCGGCTCGCGCCGGGGGACGGCGCGCCGATCCTGTTACGGCTTCGCTACGACGTGTCCGATGCGGATTGGGCCGAGATCGAGGACTCGACCGCGGGCTGGATCCACGCGGCGATCGGCCGGCCCATGCCGCCGGAGGCGTCGGCGATGGTGGAGAAGCGGCGGGGCTCGCTGGACCTGCTCGCCGTCGGCGTCCGCCGCGAGCGCTGCGACTGGGCGTATCCGATCCGCGAGCAGGGCGTCGACGTCGTCGACCTGCTGATGCCGGACGTCGGCGTCATGAGGAACTGGGGACGCCTCCAGGCGGTCGCGACGCGGATCCTGATCGATCGGGGCGACTTCACAGGCGCGGCACGGTCGCTGACGACGGGGTTCGCGCTGGCGGAGAGGGTCGCCGAGGGTCCGTTCCTCATCAACGGCCTGGTGGGGGTCGCGATCGCCGACGTGCAACTCGCGACGGTCGAGGCGTGGATCGCGGCGCCGGGCTCGCCGAACCTCTACTGGGCGCTGACCGAACTGGGCGAGCCGCTGGTGAGCCTGGACCGGGCGGTGGAGCAGGAGCGGCTTTTCATCGAGCGATCCATCCCCGAACTGGCCGACGAATCCGAGCCGACGACCGCCGAGGGGTGGTCGGCCCGCCTGGCGGCGATCGATCGGCGGGTTCGCGGCCTGGCGGCCCGGATCTTCTCCGACGACGACGCGAAGCCGAGCGAACGCGACGCGCGCGTGAAGGCCGCGCTGGGCGCGGACCTGGCGGAGTACAAGCGGATGCACATGGACGAATTCCGTCGGCTGCTGGTCGCGGCGGGCGATTTTTCGGCCGAGCGGGTCCGGGCGATGTCCGACGACGAGGCGGCGGTTCGGGGCGCGGTCCTGGCGTATCGGGTCGTCTGGGAGGGTTCGTTCCGCGACTGGCGGCTGGAGTTCCCCGCGTTCGAGGCCCGCGAGGCGCAGCGCCAGGCCGAG
Organism: uncultured Planctomycetales bacterium; assembly: GCA_937907525.1. Lineage (GTDB taxonomy): Bacteria > Planctomycetota > Planctomycetia > Isosphaerales > Isosphaeraceae > Paludisphaera. The sequence goes on from CALCIB010000199.1 coordinate 1,403, forward strand.
GGGATCGAGGCGGAGCGCGGTCCCGCGGGGCTCGCCGCCTTGTTCGCGTCGAGCCTCGCGTCCTGCCGGGTCGCGACGGCGCGGCTGGACCGCCGCGTCGCCATGCTCCGGGCGGTGGAGGCGATCCGGATGCGCGCCGCGGCGCGCGAGGGACGATTGCCGAGGGCGCTTGGGGACGTCCGCGAGGCGCCCGTCCCGGCCGACCCGATGACCGGCGAGCCGTTCGGCTGGACGATGGACGGGGAGGTCGCGACGCTTTCGCCCCCGGAGCCCAGGCGGTTCGCGCCCGACTACCGGATCACGATCAGGAAGCCCTGACGCCGCGTGGCGGCCCGCGTTATGCTGGACGATCCGCGACCACGCGACACGGCCGGCGCCGCGGCGCGGGAGGCGCCGAGACACCGGAACGAATGATGCCCCCACAGCGAGCCAGCGGCGTCGGACTGGTCCTCCACGCGGGCGTGGCGGCCGTGCTGGTCGTCTTCGTCGTCAGCGGGACGACGGCGTACCTCAGCACCCGCGCGATCCTTCGCGACACCCGCCAGGTCACCCGCACCCACGACGTCCTGCTCACGCTCTCCGAGCTGGCCTCGCTGATGAAGGACGCCGAGACCGGCCAGCGCGGCTACGTCCTCACCGGCGACGGCCGCTACCTGGAACCCTACCAGGCGGCGACGTCCCGGATCGAGGGCCGGCTCGCGGAGTTGGAGTCGCTGCTGGACGACGACGAGGACCAGGGCCGCCGGCTTTCCGCCCTCCGCGGCCACGTCGCCGCCAAGCTTCGCGAACTGGCCCGGACGGTCGACCTGCGGCGTCGGGAGGGGTTCGAGCCGGCCCTGGCCTCGGTCAAGGACGACGTCGGCAAGGCGGCGATGGACGCCTTGCGCGAGGTCGCGGGCGAGATGAGGACGATCGAGGTCGACCGTCGCGGCCGGTGGACGCGGGAGATGGAGTCGGCCTTCGCCGTCTCCGTCTGGGGGGACGTCGTATCCGGCGCTTTGGGAGTCTTGCTGACGCTGGCGGTCGCCGCGCTTCTACGACGGACCCGATCGCTGCAAGCCCGCCAGCACTGGCTTCAGACCGGCCGGCTGGGGGTCGCCGCCGCCATGGCCGGCGAGCCGGGCCCCGCGGAGTTGGGCGACGGCCTGCTCCGGTTCTTGTGCGACTACCTGGACGCCCACGCCGGCGCGTTCTTCACCGCGACGCCCGCGGGGTTCCACCGCGCCGCGGTCGTCGGCGCCGCGGACGACGCCTCCGTCCCCGAAAACTTCGCCCGCGGCCGGGGCCTTCTGGGTCGCGCGGCCGAATCCGGCAAGACGGTGGTCGTCGCCGACGTCCCCGACGGCTATCTGAAGGTGGGCTCCGCCCTGGGCTCGTCGGTCCCGCGGGGCCTGGTCGTCGCCCCGATGATCGCCGACGGCCGGGTCCGCGGCGTCGTCGAACTGGGGTTCCTCCACCCGCCGGACGACGGGGCCGTCGAGCTTCTGGAGGCCGCCTCCGCGGCCGTCGCCGTCGCCGTCAAGGCCGCCGAGTACCGCCTCCACCTCCAGGAACTCCTGGAGGAGACCCAACGCCTCGCCGAGGAGACCCAGGCCCAGGCCGAGGAGCTGCGCGTCTCCAACGAGGAACTCGGCGAGCAGGGCCGCGCCCTGAAGGAGTCGCAGGCCCGGCTGGAACTCCAGCAGGTCGAGTTGGAACAGACCAACGAGCAACTCTCCGAGCAGGCGGCGACCCTGGAGACCCAGCGCGACGAGTTGGCCCGAAAGGCCGAGGAACTCGACCGCGCCGGCCGCTACAAGTCCGACTTCCTCGCCAACATGTCCCACGAGTTGCGCACGCCGTTGAACTCGGCGCTGATCCTGGCGAAGCTGCTGGCCGACAACCCCGCGGGGAACCTCACCGCCGAACAAGTCGAGTTCGCCCGCACGATCCAGTCCGCCGGCGACGACCTGCTCGCCCTCATCAACGACATCCTGGACCTTTCCAAGATCGAGGCCGGCCGCATGGAGGTCCAGCCCGAGCCCGTCCGGCTCGACGCCCTCGCCGAGACCCTTCGCCGCGGCTTCGCCCCGCTGGCCGTTCAGAAGGGCCTGGACTTCGCGATCCACGTCGCGACGGACTGCCCGGAGGCCGTCGCGACCGACCACCGCCGGCTGGAGCAGATCCTCCGCAACCTCCTGTCCAACGCGGTCAAGTTCACCGAGCGCGGCGCGGTGACGCTCGACGTCCGCCGCGAGGCCGGCGACCGGATCGCCTTCGTCGTCAAGGACTCCGGCGTGGGGATCGCCGCGGAGCAGCGCGAGACCGTCTTCGAGCCCTTCCGCCAGGCCGACGGCGCCACCAACCGCAAGTACGGCGGCACCGGGCTGGGCCTCGCCATCGTCCGCGAACTGGCGCTCCTGCTCGGCGGCTCGATCACGCTTGAGAGCGAGCCCGACCGCGGCAGCGCGTTCACCCTGACGATCCCCACGACCCTCGCCCCGACCGCCGCCGCCCCCGCCACGCCGCCCCCGCTTCCTCCTCCCGCGCCAAGGCGGACCCCGACGCCCCCGCCGCCTCTCCCGGAGGACGACCGCCGACGCCCCTCGTCGGGCAGGGTCATCCTGGTGGTGGAGGACGATCGCGACTTCGCGGGGGTGCTGCGCGACCTGGTCCGCGAGGCGAACTTCGAGTGCCTGATCGCCACGACCGCCGAGGAGGCCGTCGCCGCGGCCGCCGAGGTCGTCCCCAGCGCCGTGCTGCTGGACGTCGGTTTGCCGGACCACTCCGGGCTGTCGGTCCTGGACCGGCTCAAGCACGATCCGCGGACCCGCCACGTCCCGGTCCACGTCGTCTCCGGCGGCGACCACGCCCGGGCGGCGTTGGAGCTGGGCGCCGTCGGCTACATGTTCAAGCCGGTGAAGCGCGAGGAATTGGTCGAGGCCCTTCGCCGCCTGGAGGACCGCATGGAGCAACGGGTCCACCGGGTCCTGATCGTCGAGGACGACCCGACCCAGCTTGAAAGCCTGCATCTGTTGATGGGCTCGCTGAACGTCGAGACCGTCGGCGCCCGAACCGCCTCGGAGTGCCTGGAGCTGCTCCGCGGGACCACCTTCGACTGCATGATCCTGGATTTGACCTTGCCGGACGCCTCGGGCTATTCGCTCTTGGAGACGCTCAGCCGCGAGGACGCCTACTCGTTCCCGCCGGTGATCGTCTACACCGGGCGCGACCTGTCAAGCGACGAGGAGCAAAGGCTCAGACGCTATTCCCAATCGATCATCATCAAGGGCGCCAAGTCCCCCGAGCGGCTCTTGGACGAGGTGACGTTGTTCCTGCACCACGTCGTCTCGGAACTCCCCGCCGAGCATCGCAGGATGCTGGAGAAGGCCCAGGCGCGGGACTCGGCGATGGAGGGGCGGCGGATCCTGGTGGTCGAGGACGACGTCCGCAACGTCTTCGCGCTTTCGAGCATTTTGGAGCCCAAGGGGGCGACGGTGGAGATCGCCCGCAACGGCCTGGAGGCGCTCGCCGCCCTGGAGCGGGCCGACGCCGACCCGTCGCGGAAAATCGACCTGGTGCTGATGGACGTGATGATGCCCGAGATGGACGGCCTGACCGCCGTCCGCGAGATCCGCAAGCGCCCCTCCTGGCGGAAGCTCCCCATCATCGTCCTGACCGCCAAGGCCATGAAGGACGACCAAACCCACTGCCTGGAGGCCGGCGCCAACGACTACATGGCCAAGCCCCTGGACGTCGAGAAGGTCCTCTCCCTCGTCCGCGTCTGGATGCCGCGGTGAACCGCGCATCCTTCGCACCTTGAGGGCATCGGTATGACCACGACTTATCGACCCGGAATCCGGGAAGGATGGGGAAGCGTACGAAGTCCCCTCTCCCGCCGGGAGAGGGTGGCCCGAAGGGCCGGGTGAGGGTCGTCACGCCTCGGGATACGCCTTGGGTTTACGTCCCGCCGACCCGACGCTCTCCGCGAAGCGCCGCGACCCCCGCCCGCCGCTGCGCGGCCGCCCTCTCCCGGCGGGAGAAGGGACGGAACGGGCTCGCCAAGTCGTCATGATTCCGGGCGATTTCCCTTGCCAGAGTCGGTCGCGTCGGGGTACGTTCGCGTCGATGGGCGAGCGTCGATGCGTCGCCGCGCGTCATGTCTATTGGTCTCCGGAAAGGCCGCCCATGCTTCGCCGCATCCTCCGCGCGTTCGCGCCGCCGCTGGCCCTGTCCGCCCTGTTGCTGGCCCCCGGCGCGGCCTCGGCCCGGCTGGGCGCCGTCCTCCGTATCAATGACGAGCCGATCTTCGACGTCCCGATTTCCCCGGCATGTCGCGAGCACGAGGGGTGTGACATGGGCATCGACGATGACGAAGTCCGGGTCGATCCAGAGAGTTCCGCCGCCCGCGTTGAAAGCGGCTACGCCTGGGCTGACGAGGGGAACTATGACAAGGCATTGGAGGACTTCGACGAGGCCGTCCGGCTCGACCCGAGCAACGCCGACGCCTACTACTCCCGCGGGGTCGTCGTCTGGTATCTGAAGGCTGAATACGACAAGGCGTTGGCCGACTTGAACGAGGCGATCCGTCTCGACCCGAGCAACGCCGACGCCCACTACTACCGCGGGGCCGTTTGGCTGGCGAAGGCTGAATACGACAAGGCATTGGCGGACTTGGACGAGTCGATCCGACTCGACCCGAACAACGCCGACGGCTATTACCATCGCGGCATCATCTGGTATTTGAAGGCTGAATACGACAAGGCGTTGGCGGATTTCGACGAGTCGATCCGGCTCGATCCGACCAACGCCGACGCCCACCACCACCGCGGGATCGTCTGGCGCGAGAAGGAGGAATACGACAAGGCGTTGGCGGATTTCGACGAGTCGATCCGGCTCGACCCGGAGGACGCCGACGCCTACCTCAACCGCGGTCTCGTCTGGTATGTGAAAGAGGATCGTGACGAGGCGTTGGCGGACTACGACGAGGCGATCCGGCTCGACCCGAGCAACGCCCGCGCCTACTACCATCGCGGCGCCGCCTGGTATCTGAAAGAGGAATACGACAAGGCGTTGGCGGACTACGACGAGGCGATCCGGCTCGATCCGAACAACGCCCTCGCTTATTTCTACCGAGGCGTCGCCTGGCGCGAGAAGGAGGAATACGACAAGGCGTTGGCGGATTTCGACGAGTCGATCCGGCTCGACCCGGAGGACGCCGACGCTTACGGCCAAAGGGCGTGGCTGTGGGCGACCGCATCGGACGAGAAGGTTCGCGACGGCAAGCGGGCGGTGGAATCCGCGACCAGGGCTTGCGAACTGAACGGCTGGAAGACCGCCGACGAACTGGACACCCTGGCCGCGGCTTACGCCGAGGCCGGCGACTTCGCGGCGGCGGTGAAGTGGCAACAAAAGGCCGTCGAGCTTCTGGACGCGGAGGACGAGGACGAGCGCGCGGCCTTCGGCGCGCGGCTCGAACTCTATCGCCAGGGGAAGCCGTATCGGGCCAAGGCCGAACCCTGACGGTGGACCACGCCAACTCCGCGATCGGCTCGCCGTGGGGGAGCAGTTCCGCAGGCTGGGTCGAGAGAGACCCAGCCCACGCGAGCCGCGGCTTTCTCCGGGCTGGGTCTCGACCCAGCCTACAAAGGCTTCGATGACGTTCGCGGCGACGCGCCAGGAGGCCCCGTGAGTCCCGAGCCGCGGCCGTCGGAACGACCCCGCTACGATCCGGGATCGATCCGGGAGTTGTTCGACGGCATGGCCGCGACCTACGGGGCGATGAACCTGATCACGTCGTTCGGCTTCGCGGCCCGCTGGCGACGGCAAGCGGTGGAGGCCCTGCCGCCGTCGGCGCCGCGGCCTCGGGTGGCGGATTTGATGTCCGGCATGGGGGAGCTATGGCCGTCGCTGGCGAGACTCGACCCGCCTCCCGTCGAGGTCGTGGCCGTCGACCTGTCGCCGGAGATGACCCGACGCGCCGTCGGGGCCGGGCCGTTCGCCGTCCGACTGCGGCTGGAGGACGTCCTGGAGATCGACTTCGCGCCCGAGTCGTTCGACGCGATCGTCTCGTCGTTCGGCCTGAAGACCTTCGACGCCGACCAGCAAGACCGGCTGGCCCGCCGGGTCGCGGGTTGGCTGCGGCCGGGAGGCGCGTTCTCGTTCGTGGAGATCTCCGTCCCGCCGGGCCTCCCGTTACGTACGGCTTACATGTTCTATCTTAAACGGATCATACCGCGTTTGGGCCGGCTGTTCCTCGGCGATCCGGTCCACTATCGGATGCTGGGCGTCTACACCGAGGCGTTCGGCGATTGCCGGCGCTTCGCCGACGCCCTCGCCCGCGCCGGGCTTCAGGTCGAACCCGTCAGCCTCTTTTTCGGCTGCGCTACGGGCGTTCGCGGACGCAAGCCCCGGGATGGCTAAGGAACCCCTCGCCCACGTCGGCCGGCTCGAACGGCGAGCGACGTCGGCGGAGTCGGCGCGTCAGCCCGCGTCCCCTCACCCTGGACGCCTGGCCTCGGCGCGGACGATCCGAACGCCGTCCTCGACGACGTTTCGGACGACCTCGTACTCCTGGTCGAGGATCGGGCCGCGCCCGCGCCCCCGCATCATCTCATCGACGGCGGCTGGGGTCGGCACGAGGAATCGAGCGCCGACCCGGCCGTACTCCGCCTTCCAGTAATACGGGTTCGCCGTGATTCCCTCGTGGACCTCGCCGTCGCGGCTTCCCCTCACGAACTCGAATCGAACCGGAAAGCCGCCGTCGTCCGGAGGCGGAACGATCGCGAGTCGATCCGAATCCGGGAGGGGGTCGTCATAAAGCAGGTGATGAAACGGGCGCTGGAGGAACGGAGGCAACCGGTATCCGATCCAGTAGGCGACGCGACGCGCGAAGGTCATGGTCGAAACGCCTCAAAGGCCGGGGCCCGATCACGCCAACTCCGCGATCGGCTCGCCGTGGGGCAAGAGCGCGATGGGGCGGCCGGTCGTGTCGAGGTACGTCATCGTATGATCGATGCCCAGGTGTCGATACCAGGTGGCGAGCAGGTCGTTGGGGGTCATGGGGCGGTCGGCGGGGAACTCGCCGCGGGGGGTGGTCGAGCCGATCGCCTGGCCCATGGGGGCGCCGCCGCCGGAGAACAAGGCCGACATCGCGTGGCCCCAGTGCTCGCGGCCGGGCTGGCCCTTGAAGTCCGACAGCTTCGGCGTCCGGCCCATCTCCCCCATCACCACGATCATCGTCTCGCGGTCCAGTCCCCGCGCGTACACGTCCTCGATCAGCGCCGAGACCGCCCGGTCCAGGACCGGCAGGCGGATCTCCATCTGCTCGAAGATGTTCCAGACGCTGGCGTGGTCGTCCCACGAGAACGCCTTCTGACCCGGCACGCACGGGAAGTCGACCGTCACCACCCGCACGCCGGCCTCCACCAGCCGTCTCGCCAACAAGCAGCGCTGGCCGACCACGTCGCGGCCGTAGCGGTCGCGGAGGGCGTCGGGCTCGCGCGCCAGGTCGAAGGCGTCGCGGGCCGCGGTGCTGGTCAGGACGTCGAGGGCCTGCTTCTGGAAGTCGTCGAATGAATGGGTGGCCTCCTCGTCCATCGCGCGTCGCATCGCGTCGAACCCGGCGAGCAATCGGCTCCGGTTCTCCAATCGAGCGCGTCGGGCCTCGTCGAGCACCAGTTCCGGCACCTTGAAGTCAGGCGCGTTGGGGTCGGCCCGGAGCTTGAACGGGCCGAAGGAGCGTCCCAGGCCGCCGCCGCCCTCGTAGGGCATGTCGGGCATGGCGACCCACGTCGGCAGGGTGGCGTCCCTGGGGAGGAAGCGGTTGGCGACGTGGAAGGCGTAAGGATACTTGGGAGTGTAGGGCGCGGTCTCGATCACCTCGCCGGTGTAGCCGGTCAGCACGGTATGGGTGCTGTTGACGTGTCCGGGGCTGTCGTGGCTGATCGAGCGGACGAGCGCCAGCTTGTCGGCGATGGCCGCCAGCCTGGGGAGTTTCTCGCAGATCTCAAGGCCGGGGACGCTGGTGGCGATGGGCCGAAAGAGCCCGCGATACGCCTCCGGGGCGTCGGGCTTCATGTCGAAGGTCTCCAAGTGGCTGGGGCCTCCCCAAAGCCACACGACGATCAACGACTTCCCCCGCCCCCCCTGGGCCGCCCCCGCCGCCTGGAGCCTGAACAGGTCCGAGACCCCCAGCGTCGAGAACCCGACCAGCCCGGCCCGCAAAAACGCCCGCCTCGGCAACGTCCCCACGCATTCGCGCTCGGCCACGGCGTTCCTCCCATCGTTCGGCTGGGCGTCGATCCTCGCGAGTTCACTCGGAAGCGTCGGGTCGCTCGTCGACGTCCTCGGGAGGCGACGCGGGTTCGTCGTCCCCGGAAGCCAGGTCCGCGACGCAGCGCCGCCAATGCTCCAGGAGGGCGTGGGGGGCTTCCACCCCATACGAGGGCGGATCGACCCCTACCTCTCCAAGAATCCTCGCGGCCTCCTCGAGTTCGGCTCGGTGATTCGGCCGCCGCTTCATGGCGGCGATGAATCGCGACGTCTTGGCGACCGCGTCGGCCGCGGGTCGAACCCCGCCCACGACGACTTCGGCTTCGGCGGAATCAGCCTTCCTCATGGTCCGGCCTCCGTTCGTGCCTCGCGACCAACGCCGCGGCGGCCAGCGGCTCCAGGATCATCCTCTGACTCTGGCCCAGACGGCTGAAACCGTAGTCGCGCTCGAAGGTCTTGATCAAGCGCGTCTTGGCGTCCAGCGCGAGGCAGCCGTCGAACCCCAACCTCAGGGACAACCGGACGGCGCTCGCGAGAAGACATCCGGCGATCCCGTCGAACCTCTTGCCGTCGCCGACGCTGTCCGGACGACTCTCCAGCAAGGCGACCTCGACGTGGTCCGTCCGCCGAACCAGCGCGACCAACCCGAGGACCGTCTCCGGCGATTCCGGCGCGATGAGTTTGAAGACCTCGGCCTTTCGAACCCGCCGCGTCCAATCGAACTTCCAGTCCCGCCCGAGACCTCGAAGGTCCTCGGCGTCGATGGGTCGCGCCTCGACCTCCAGACGACGCCTCGCGGCGACTTCCACGACGAACATCGAACGGTCGCCTCCCAGGCCCGTCGCCGCGAACGATCGACCGTCGAAACTCGCGAAGTCCCCGACCGTGGGCCGGGCATCGACCATTCCATTTTAACCGCCCAGCAATTATCCAACAACCCGCCGTCCCGGCCGATCCGTCGCCCCGCTCCGCGGACGTCCGTCCCGGTCGGATCTCGGGAAACCCGGATTGCTTGCGTCCGCGCTCGCCGTTACATTATCTTCCAACGCCTTGGGAGAGGTGACAGAGTGGTCGATTGTGCGGCACTGGAAATGCCGTGTACCTTAACCGGTACCGAGGGTTCGAATCCCTCCCTCTCCGCTGGGAGCGCCAAACACTTCGTCGGTCGGCACGGCGCTCCGAGAACCCCGCCGCCTTGAAGCGGTCGCCGTTGCCGGACGGACTCGTCCCCTTCGACGGATCGACCGGGCTCGCGCGCCGACGGCGTCAAGGAAGACCGGTTTCACGGTTGATGCTCGTCGTGGCGCTCCGCCGTATCCCGACTCCCCGAACGATGGCGACGCCCCAGGACCTCGTGGATCGGGTCGAGGTCGTCGTCGCGATTGATCGGCGACGCGCCCTCGGGAGTCTCGGGCTGGAGACCGTGACCCGGCTGCCGTCGGGCGACTCGACGGGCGTCACGGGGCGGAAGACGCCGTTTTCATAGATGGCGTGGATCGGCTTCGTCACGTCTTCCTCCCGCCGCCGGGGCATCCACGATTCCCAACTCATGATATCAAGCCGCGACCGCCGCGGCGTTCGGGTTGTATAATTCCCCGTCGTCGTCATCGTCGTGGGGTCCGCCGCCGCGCCCTCGGGCCGTCCGGTCGGGGAGGGTGCAGTGGCCGAGAACGTCAAGCGCCCCGGCCCTCCGGCGACGGCCGGTCCCGGAAAGACCTTTTGCGAGTTCTTCGCCGGCATCGGGCTGGTCCGGGAGGGGTTGGCCGGCTCGGGCTGGTCGTGCGTCTACGCCAACGACATCAGCGCGAAGAAGCGGGAAATGTACGAGGCGCGGTTCGGCGCGGAGGGGCACTTTCACCTGGGCGACGTTTGGGACGCGCCGGCCGTCCTGGAACGAATCCCCGAGACGCCGTTTCTGGCCACCGCGTCGTTCCCCTGCGTGGACCTGTCGCTGGCGGGGCACTGGAGGGGGTTCGAGGGGGAACACTCCTCCACCTTCTTCGGGTTCGTCGGGGTCATCGAGGCCATGGGCGAGGCGCGGCCTCGCATGATCATGTTGGAGAACGTGACCGGGTTCATCTCCTCCAAGGGCGGACGCGACTTCGAGGCGGCGGTTCGCGCGCTGGCGGAACTCGGCTACCGGCTCGACGCCTTCGTCATGGACGCCCGCTGGTTTTTGCCGCAAAGCCGGCCCCGCGTGTTCGTCGTCGGAGTCCATGAGAACGTCGAGACGCCGACGTCGGCGCGGAAGTCGCGATCGGACTGGATCGTCGACGAGTGGACGCGGGTCGTCGAGGCCGCGCCGGAGGCCGTCCGCCCTCGCAAACTCGTGGAACTGATGCGGTCGATCGACCTACACACCGGCTGGATCGCCTTCGACGTCCCCACGCCCGGGGGGAAGCCGCCGAACGTGTCGGAACTCATCGACCGCGACGACCGCCAGGAGTGGTGGGGCCCCGAGGCGGTTCGAAAACACCTCGCCATGATGCACGACCGCCACCGCGCGCGGATCGACGCCGCGCTGGCCGCGGGCGAGACGTTCGTCGGCACGATCTACCGCCGCAAGCGCGACGGCGCGACCAGGGCCGAGGTCCGCTTCGACGGCGTCGCCGGCTGCCTGCGGACCCCCAAGGGAGGAAGCGCCCGGCAGATCGTCGTCGTCGTGGAAGACGGAGTGCTGAGGATGCGCTGGATGTCCCCTCGCGAATACGCCCGCCTCCAGGGCGCGCCGACGTTCCCGCTCGGCCCCAACGTCGTCCGGAACCTCCACGGCTTCGGCGACGCCGTCTGCGTCCCCGTCGTCCGCTGGATCGACGAACATGTACTGACGCCTGTTTTCGAGTTACGAGCCGCCGACGTCGGTTTTCCCGAAAAACGTGGATTCGAGACGGCGCCGCGTTAGAATGAGATTCTGTTGAGCGGATGTTGGAGACCGGGACGGCGACGATCCGGCCCGCTCCACCGAACGAGGAGGGCGACGCCGCATGGGGGCCTTTGGAACCCGCGGGGCGTGGGCGGTCGCGATCCTGGCGATCGCGATCGGATCCCAGGCGCGCGCGGAAGGGGACGGGGACGACGGCCGGGCGCGGTTCTTCGAACGGGAGGTCCGCCCGCTCCTGATCGCCAAATGCCAGCAATGCCACGGTCCCAAGAAGCACAAGGGGGGCCTGCGGCTGGACTCGCGCGCGGCGTTCGAGGCCGGCGGCGAGTCGGGGCCGGTCGTCGAGCCGGGGAAGCTCGACGAGAGCCCGCTGATCGAGGCGGTTCGTTACGAGGGGCTCGAAATGCCCCCCGACGACCGGCTCGCCGACGACCAGGTCGCCATTCTTGAGCGCTGGGTCGTCGAGGGCGCGGTCTGGCCCGGGGCCGCCGGGCCGGTCGTCGCCAAGGCCGAGGAGGCGGTCGACGAACCGCTCTGGTCGACCATTCCTCCGGCCGACGTCCGGCCGCCGAGCCTGGAGGGGCTCGCCGGGACCGCGTGGGAAGGGTGGGCGCGCAACCCGGTCGACGCCTTCGTCCTGGCCGAACTGGTCCGAAACAAGCTCGCGCCCGCTCCCGAGGCGTCGAGGCGGGAATTGATCCGCCGCGCGACGTTCGACCTGACCGGCCTGCCGCCGACCCCCGCGGAGGTCGCCGCGTTCCTGGCCGACGAATCGATTGACGCTTATGAGCGGTTGATCGACCGTTTGCTCGCCAGCCCGGCTTACGGCGATCGCTGGGGCCGGCACTGGCTGGACGTCGTCCGCTATGCCGAGTCCGACGGCCACAACGCCGACGCCTACCGTCCCCAGGCGTGGCGGTACCGCGACTACGTCGTCGCCTCGTTCAACGCCGACAAGCCCTACGACCGCTTCACCGCCGAGCAAATCGCCGGCGACGAGCTGGCCCCCGGCGACCCCGACGCCACCGTCGCCACCGGCTTCCTCCGCCTGGGCCCCTACGAATACAACCAACGCGACGTCCGCGGCCAGTGGTCGAACATCCTCGACGAAACCACCGACGTGGTCGGCGAGGCGTTCCTCGGCCTGAGCGTCGCCTGCGCCCGCTGCCACGACCACAAGTTCGACCCCATCCCCCAGACCGACTACTTCCGCCTCCGCGCCTTCTTCGCCCCCGTCCTGCCGCGCGACGACCTGCCGCTTTGCACCGTCGCGGAACAGAACGATCACGACGCGAGGCTCGCCGCCTGGAACGACGCGACGAAGGACCTTCGCGCCGAAATCGACGCGATCGAGAAGCCCTACCGCGAGTACCGGGAACACGACGCGGTCATCAAGTTCACCGCCGACGTCCAGGAACTTCTGGCGACGCCCGACGCCGACCTGCCCCCCTACGACCGGCAGATCAAGGCGCTGGCGTACCGCCAGATCGTCTTCAGCCGCGACGCCGTCTTGACCGCCGGCGCGATCAAGAAGGCCGACCGCGACCGCTGGCAAGCCTTGACGGACGAGTTGAAGAAGCGCGCCGCGACCAGGCCCGCGGCGTTGCCCGAGGCGCTGGGAGTCCGGGACGTGGGGCCGGAGGCGCCGCCGACGATCATCGAGCGCTCGCGCAAGGCGAACGGGCCGATCGAGCCGGGGTTCCCCACGGCCGTCGAGCCGTCGCCGCCGGAGATCCGGCCGACCGCGACGTCGACCGGGCGACGGCTGGCGCTGGCGTCCTGGCTGAACGAGCCGGACAACCCGCTGACGAGCCGGGTGATCGTCAACCGGGTCTGGCAATACCACTTCGGCCGGGGGATCGTGGCGACCGCCAACGACTTCGGCCGGATGGGCGACCCGCCGTCGCACCCGGAACTGCTCGACTGGCTCGCCCGCCGGTTCGTCGCCGACGGCCGCCGGTTCAAGGCGCTGCACCGGCTTCTGGTCACGTCGTCCGCCTACCGCCAATCGGCGTTCCGGCCCGAAAGCGAGGCCGAGGAGGCGCGGTCGATCGACCCGGACGACCGGCTCTTGTGGAAGCGTCCCGTCCGCCGCCTGGAGGCCGAGGCGATCCGAGACGCCATGCTGGCCGTATCCGGCGAACTCCTCCCCGCGCGCGGCGGCCCGGCGGTCGACGCGGCGACGACGCCCCGGCGGTCGGTCGACTGCAAGGTGGTCCGCAACTTCCGGGCCCCGGTCCTGGACGCCTTCGACTTCCCCGACGGCTTCAACAGCACGGGCGCCCGCAACACGACCACCGCCGTCACCCAGACGCTGCTCCTGATCAACGGCCCCTGGACGCTCAAGCGCGCCGGCGCCCTGGCCGCGAGGCTGGAGCGCGAGGCCGGCGACGACGACCGCGCCCGCGTCGCCCTGGCCTTCCGTCTGGCATTCGCCCGCGAGCCCGAGAACGACGAGATCGACGAGGCCGTCGCCTTCCTCCGCCGCGGCGACCGTCGCGAGGCGCTCGTCGATTATTGCCATGTGCTTTTAAATTCGAGTGAATTCCTGTATCTGGATTGACTTCGGGCGCGCGCCGCTCTCAAGAGGCTGGATGTTCTCGTAGTAGGCCGTCGCACTTAAGAATGTGGGTGTTCTTGTAGGCTGGGTCGAGACCCAGCCCACGCGCGCCGACGCCTTCTCCAAGCTGGGTCTCGACCCAGCCTACGACGCTGATGATTCCGAGGAGCCCCCGCCATGACCCGAGCCGTCCCGCACTTCACGACGCCGACGTCGCGCAGGGAGTGGTTGCTCAAGGCCGCGGCGGGCTTTGGCGCGCTGCCGCTGTTCGACCTGATGGCGCGGGAGTCGGCCGCGGCGTCCGGAGAGGCGCCGCCGTGGGCGATCCCCGCCAGGGCCGATAGCTGCATCTTCCTGTTCATGGAGGGCGGTCCCAGCCACCTGGACCTGTTCGACCCCAAGCCGCTTTTGAACAGGCTGGCGGGCAAGCCGATCCCCCCCAGCTTCAAGCCGGTCATCACCTCGATGGGCGAGTTTCACTCGCCGATCCTGCCGTCGCGACGGAAGTGGAAGCGCCACGGCGACAGCGGCGCGTGGATCTCCGACTGGCTGCCGAACACGGCCGAGATCGCCGACGACCTGGCGATCATCCGATCGTGCTGGGCCGACGGCGTCAACCACGTCAACGGCGTCGGCCAGATGAACACCGGCTCGACCCTGATCGGCCGGCCCTCGCTGGGGAGCTGGGTCGACTACGGCCTGGGGACCGCCAACCAGAACTTGCCCGCCTTCGTGGTGCTTCAAGACTACCCCCAATCGCGCGTCGCCGGCGGCCCGCGGAACTGGGGGACCGGCTTCATGCCGGCCTCCTACCAGGGGACCCGCTTCGACGGCGTCGACGTCCCGGTCGCCGACCTCCGCCCCCCCGCGGCGATCGCCGGGACTCGCCAGAAGGCCAAGCTGGCGCTCCTGGACCGGATGAACCGCCGCCACATGGCCCCTCGCGAAGACCAGACCGAACTCGACGCCCGCATCAAGAGCTATGAACTCGCCTTCCGCATGCAGGCCGAGGCCCCCGAGGCCGTCGACCTGTCGTTGGAATCGGCCGAGACCCGCGCCCTCTACGGCATGGACGACCCGGTGACCGAGCCCATGGCCCGCAACTGCCTGCTCGCCCGCCGCCTGGTGGAGCGCGGGGTCCGCTTCGTGCAGATCTACTGCGGCGCCGGCTCGCGCTGGGACTCCCATCAAGACCTGGAGGGCAAGCACGGCCTCCGCTGCCAGGCCAGCGACCGTCCCGTCGCCGCGCTCGTCAAGGACCTGAAGCGCCGGGGGCTTCTGGAACGGACGTTGGTCGTCTGGGGGGGCGAGTTCGGCCGCACGCCGATGTCCGAGAAGGGGGACGGTCGCGACCACAACGCCAGCGGGTTCACGATGTGGATGGCCGGCGGCGGGATCAAGCCCGGCGCGGCCGTCGGCGCCACCGACGAGGCCGGCCTGTACGCCGTCGAGGACCGCCTGCACGTCCACGACATACACGCCACGATCCTCAACCGCCTGGGCGCCGACCACGCGCGGCTGATCTACCGCAACCAGGGCCGTCCCGAACGCCCCACCGTCAACGAGGGCCGGGTCTGCGAGAAACTGCTGGCGTGACCGAGGGCCGAATCACGACGCTCTTTATATATTTTCACCCCATGAATCATGATCGCCCCCTCGTCGAGATCTGCTGCGGCGACCCGCGCTCCGCGCTTCAGGCCGGCGAGGGGGGGGCGGATCGGGTGGAGCTGTGCGACCGCCTGGAAGTCGGCGGGACCACGCCGGGGCCGGGGACGATCGCCGAGGCTTGCCGAAACCTGGCGATCCCCGTCCACGTCCTGGTCCGCGTTCGCGCCGGCGACTTCGCGCCCGACCAAGACGAACTCGCCGCCATGCGCGCGGACGTCGAGGCGGCCAAGGGCCTGGGCGCCGCCGGGGTCGTCTTCGGCATCCTCCGTCGCGACGGGACCGTCGACCGCGACGCGACGGCCGCGCTGGCCGATCGGGCGCGGCCGTTGAGCGTGACCTTCCACAAGGCGTTCGACCAGACGCCCGACCTTGGCGAGGCGCTCGAAACCCTGATCGAACTGGGCGTCGACCGCGTGCTGACCTCCGGCGGCCGGCCCTCGGCCGAGGAGGGCGCCGAGGCGTTGGCGCGGCTGGTCGCGACGGCCGGCGACCGGATCGGCGTCATCGTCGCCGGCCGGCTTTCATTGGCGAACCTGGCGGCCGTCATCCGCCGGACGGCCGCGCGCGAGGTCCACCTCGGCTCCGCCGCCGCCGGCCCGATCGCCAGCCCCTGCGCGTTCCGCCCCCGCGACGGCTCCGCGCTCGACTGGTCCGGAGTCCGCGCGGAAAACGTCCGCGCGATCGTGAAACTCGCTCACGACTTCAATTGATGACGGGTTGACCGGCGCGGAGGTAGGCGAGCAGGTCGCGGACCTGGTCGTCGGTCAGGTCGTCGAGCAGGCCGTCGGGCATGAGTGAGGTTTTGGCCGGCTCCATCGCCTCGACGTCGTCGCGGTCGACGGCGCGTTCCTCGCCGTCGGCGGTGCGGAGGACGACGACGCGGGGGTCGGAGTCGACCCGGACGCCGGAGAGGACCCGGCCGTCGGAGGTCGCCACCGCGTACGCGGCGTAGCCTTCGCGGATCTCGGCCGAGGGGTCGACCACGGCCAGGAGCATCGCGTCCAGGTCGTCGCGTCGGTAAGGCGTCAGGTCCGGCCCCACGTTTCCCCCCTTGTCGAAAAGCATGTGGCAACGTCCGCAGCGCTCCTGGAAGAGGGCCCGCCCCGCCTTGGGCGTACCGCCGCCGTCGTCGGCGAGCGCCTTCAGTCGCTCCACCCGCTCCCGACGCTCCGCGGTGCTCGCCGCGACCGCCGGGCCGAAGAGGCGATCGACCAGGGCGTCGACCTTCGCATCCTTCAACAGCCGCAGCCGCGCCGCCACGTCGAGCGGGATCGAGCGCGGGTCGATCCGACCCGCCGCCGCCGCCTCCAGGAGCGATGTCGCCCAGGGTCGGCGCGTCGCCAAAAGGTCCAGGACCGACGCGCGGACGTCGTCGGAGAGCGCGGCGTAGGTCGCCAGCACCGCGTCGGCGAGCGCCGGGTCGTCGTAGACCGCCAAGGCCGAGAGCGCCGCGGAGCGCAGCGGGTTGATCGGCGACTTCAGCGCCAGGGCCTCGACCGCCGGCCGGCAGGCGTCGACGCGGACCTCGCCCAGCACGCGGAGGTATTGCATCTGCTTCTCGCGGTCGCCGTCGGGATCGGCCAGGACGCGGTTCGCCTCCGCGACGGCCTCCGGCCGACCGCGGCGAAGGCCCAGCACCACCGACGCCCCGCCGTTCTTCTCCAGGGCGTCGGCCAGGGCGGCGGGCAGGCTGGCGGTGGACCGGCCCGCGTAGGCCGCCTCCAGCCCGGTCATCAACCGCTTGACGTCCTCGGGCCCCGGCGCGGCCTCCAGCAGTTTGACGCAGCGCTCCAGGTCGGCCGGGCCGCCGGCCGCCGCGAACCGGCGCATCAACCGTTCCTGTAGCGTGGACTTGCTGACCGCGCCGCTCCACGCGCCGGCCTCGCGGAACGTCGCCGTCACGGCGTCCGGATCGGCCGTCGCCTGGGATTCGATCGCCCACCAGATCAGGAGCGGCATCCGGGGATCGCCCGCGTCCTCGTCGCGCGTCATCAGGCCCCGGACGACCGCCAGCGCCTGACCGGCCGGAAGCCGTCGGGCCGACGCGGCGAGCTGCGCGCGGACCTCGACGTCGGGCTCCGTCGGGGCGATCTCGGCGAGCGCCTTCGCCACGGCGTCGGAGACGTCGCGGTCGTCGCAGGCCAGCCGCGCGGCCCACTCGCGGACGGGCGCGTCGGCGTGCTTGA
Organism: uncultured Planctomycetales bacterium; assembly: GCA_937907525.1. Lineage (GTDB taxonomy): Bacteria > Planctomycetota > Planctomycetia > Isosphaerales > Isosphaeraceae > Paludisphaera. The sequence goes on from CALCIB010000199.1 coordinate 18,951, forward strand.
GCGCCGCGAGGGTCGCCTCGTCATCGAGCCCTCCCGTCAGGTTCAGCGCCCAAAGCGCCTCCAGCGCCGTTTGGCCCGTCCTCGACGTCATCAGCTTTCGAAGCTCCGGCGCGAGGCTCGCGTCGCTCCGCTCGCCGAGCAGCCTCGCGGCCGTCCGGCGGACCCAGCGGTTGGGGTCGTCCAGCCGCTTCACCAGTTCGTCGGACGAGAGCCGGCCCAGGTTCGGGAGCGGCCCGGAGGGCTTCGCGTCCCTGGGGCGGATCCGATAGACGCGCCCGGTGTCGGCCTCGATGAGCCCCTCGTTGTGGCGGAGGTGGGCGGCGTACTCGTCGTGCCAGTCGGCGACGTACAGGAACCCGTCGGGGCCCAGCGTCACGTCGACGGGGCGGAAGCGCTGGTCGTCGGTCGCCATCGCCTGGTCGACGTCCCTGGTTCGGAACGTCGAGCCGGTTCGAGTCATTTCACTGATGACGACGTGATTGAGCAAGGGCGCGACGCCGAACAACATGCCGTTGTATTTATCGGGGAATCGGCCCCCTTCATAGATGGCGAAGTCGTGGGTGAACCTTGGCGCGCGGTCGTGGGCCATGGCGGGGAAGAAGCCGAAGGCGTAGGGGTTGGAAAGCGCCCCGTGCTTGTCGAACGTCTTCTGGAGGTAGGCGCCCTGGACGTAGTGGAAGCCGCGGGTGTCGCCGCCGTTGTGGCCGGAGAAGAGTCGCCCCCGCGCGTCGATCTCCACGCCGAAGGCGTTGCCGCCCCCCTCGGCGAACACCTCGTAGATCCTCTTTTCAGGATGATATCGCCATATAAGCTGACCCATGGAATGGACGGCGCGGTCGTCCGGGTCGCCGGGCCGCGCGACCTTGCCCGTCACCGTGCTCCCCTGCGCGGCGTAGATCCAGCCGTCGGGGCCCCAGGTCAGGCTGTTGGCCGCGGAGTGCGTGTCCTCCAGGCCGAAGCCTTGAAGCAAGATTTCGGGGTCGCCGTCGGGGACGTCGTCGCCGTCGCGGTCGGGGTGGAAGAGGAGGTACGGCGGGTTGAGCACGAACGCGCCGCCGCGGCCGGGGAGGGCCGACGTCGCGATGTTCAGTCCCTGGACGAACGTCTTGTGGCGATCGTAAACGCCGTCGCCGTCGACGTCCTCGTGGATGCTGATCCGGTCCAGTCCGCGGACTTGGTTCGGCGGCGGCTGGGGCGTCTTGTCGTAGGTCACGCGCCACGCGCCGTCGCGGCTGAGGATCTTCAATCCCGACGGGTGGGGGTATTCGGCGTACTCCGTCAGCCACATCCGGTCGCGCTCGTCAAAATTGATGTTCACGGGCTGACGGATCAACGGGTCGGAGAGGACCAGGTCGACGGCCAGGTCGTCGGGGGTCTTGAACGACGTCGCCGGGGCGCCGGGCGCGCCGGGGGCGGGGCGGTCGAGGGCCCAGAAGACGCCGTTGCGCAGGAGCCTCTTGAACGAGGGATTCTGGAAGTCGTCGGGATGGCCCAGCGACGTGAAGAAGACGCGGGAGTTCCCCTTGAGGTTGACCCAGGCGACGGGTTCCGCCGGCTTCCCGTCGATCGCGCCCGTGAGCAAGGGCAGGGTCGTCGGCCCAAGCGGCGCGACCTTGTAGAGCGAGCCCTTGCTCTTGAAGCCGAGCTTCACGCCGTCGAGGATCGGGTGGCCCCTGGCCTCGGGGGCGAGTTCGATCGTCGGCTCCAGGCCGTTGCCGTGGTGGTTCGTGTAATGGCCGCCGAGGACGTCGGGATCGAACGTCGGCCAGTCGGCGTGGCCTTCCGGGACGTGGCCGCGGGTGTCGAAGGCGTGGCACGCCGTGCGGATCCCGACGACCGGCTTGCCGGCCTCGACGTATTTCCTTATGTGCCTCATCTGCTCGATCGTCGGGGCCCGGCGGCGGACGCTGACGAACAGCAGGTCGGCGTGGTCGATGGCTTCGGCGGCGGGGAAGTCGTTCGGCGTCTTGGGATCCGCCATGGCGAACGTGCAGCGCACGCCGTTGGGTTCGAGTTCCTCGACGGCGAATCGCGGCAGGGTCTCGGCGGTCTGGTACTCGTCCTCGCCGATCAAAAACACGGCGCTCGGGCGGTCGTCGGGCTTGAAGGCGAACGGCGGCAGGCCGGTGATGGAGGTGGAGAGGATCGTGGGGCAGACGTACTTCTCGACGTGTTCCACGACCCGTTCCGTCCCCTCGGCGTGGGGGACGTGGGGCCAGCTTCGGGAGTTGTACATGGTGTCGGTGAGGTCGCGGATCAGGACCGCGTCCTTGCCGTTTTTGACCAGGTTGCGGAGGCCGAACGGCCGGCCGAGCACGCACATATTCAGATGGACTCCCGCGAGCATGACGTGCTCGATGCCGCGGGCGGCCAGGAGGCTCCAGATCTCGACGCCGGAGTCGGATATGGCGTCCTCGTCCTTGATCTCGATGGCGGGGTTCTCGCGAGAGTAGGCGACGACGACCTTGCAGCGCGGGACGTCGTCGCAGCCGCCGTCGGCCTGGTCGACGGGGTAGACCCCGCGCTCCTCGGCGGGGATCCTGTCGCACCATTGGCTTATGTCGGCGGGGAGGTCGGCGGCCCTGGGGGCGGACTGGGCGCGGAGCCGGGCGGGGTGGCCCTCGTAGGCGGCCATGCAGCCGCTGGGGGCGTGGATGACGAGCGCGCCCTTTTCGCGGGCGGCGGCTGCGATTCGATTGATGAACGGCGCCAGTTCGTTGATGCGTCCGGCGGCGCCCTTGCAGTAGATGTCGTCCCAGACGTCGCAGATGATGAGGGCGGTCTTCCCGGGGTCGCGGGTCACGGTCGATTCGACGACCGCGAAGCCGCTCGGGTCCGTCGCCGACGGCCGTCGCCACCGGGCCTGGAGGGTGAGCGTCGCGTCGTCGGCCAGGGCCGCGGCGGCGGTCGAGGCGAGGGCCAGGGCGAGGAGGAAGGGCCGCATCGAGAGACCTCCGGAGGGACGGAACGGGCGGACGGCGGCGGGAGCGACCCCGGCGATTCTCACCCCCGGCGCGCGCCGCGTCAACGACCACGAGCGCGGCCGGGGTCGTTGGGGATTGGCGGGGCCGCGCGGGCGCGGTTACGATGAAGCGCGACGAGGGCCGAAGCGGGCCCCGCCCAAGCACCCATCGGGAGACGACACCGTGACCGAGCGACCCAGCGCGAACGACGGCGGCAGTCGGCGGACATTCTTGAAAGGATCGGCGGCGGTCGCCGGAGCGGCGGCGGTCGCGACGTCGTGGGCGCCCCTGGTCCACGCCGGCGGAAGCGACGTCATCAAGGTCGGCCTCGTCGGCGCCGGCGGCCGCGGCACCGGCGCCGCGGAGCAGGCCCTCAAGGCCGACAAGGGGAACCGCCTCGTCGCCGTCGCCGACGTCTTCGGGGACCGCCTGGAGGAGTCGCTCTCGGCGCTTAAGGGCTCCGGCGTCGGCGAGCAGGTGACGATCGACGACGACCACAAGCACGTCGGCTTCGACGCCTACAAACAGGTCATCGACGAGGTCGACGTCGTCGTCCTGGCCACCACCCCCCACTTCCGGCCGCTGCACGCCGCCTACGCCGTCGAGAAGGGGGTCCACGCCTTCGTCGAGAAGCCGATGGCCGTCGACGGCCCCGGCCTCCGCACGTTCCTCAAGGCCGCCCGGGACGCCAAGGCCAAGAACGTCGCGATCGTCAACGGCTTCTGCTGGCGCTACCACCCCCCCCGACGCGCCACGATGAACCGGGTCTTCGACGGCGCGATCGGCGAGATCCGGGCCATCGAGACGACCTACAATTCCCAGGGCGTCTGGGAGCCGCGGAAGACCCGCGAGGAGTGCGGCTCGGACATGGAGTACCAGCTCCGCAACTGGTACTACTATTGCTGGCTCTCCGGCGACCACATCGTCGAGCAGGCCATCCACGGCCTGGACACCATGGCCTGGGCCATGGGCGACAAGCTCCCGACGCGCTGCTTCGGCGTCGGCGGCCGGCAGACGCGCACCGATCCGAAGTACGGGAACATCTACGACCACTTCTCATTGGTCTTCGAATACGAGAACGACGTCCGCGGCTACCATCAGTGCCGCCACTGGGTCAACACCGCCAACCAGGTGAAGGACTACGTCCTGGGCGCCGACGGCGTCTGCGACGTCTTCGGCAACTCGATCGCCGGCAAGAACAAGTGGAACTACAAGCGCGACACCGGCGACAAGAAGACCTACGACATGTACCAGGTCGAACACGACGAGATGTACGCCGCGCTTCGCGAGGGGAAGATCCTCAACAACGGCGAGCAAGCGGCGACCTCGACGCTCCTGGGCCTGATGGGTCGCGCCGCGGCGTACACCGGCGGGGTCATCACGCCGGAAACGGTCCTGGAATCGACCGAGGACCTGGGCCCGTCGTCCTACTCCTTCGACGACGTCCCCCTGCCCGTGCCGCCGGTACCGGTGCCGGGGTTCACCAAGATGATCTGAGCCGCGTCGCCGCCTCCCGCGCGTCTCGCGCGTGGCGGCGGCCCCTTGACCCCGCCGTCTCGTCGCGTCGTAATCAAGCGCGACGACGTGCGCCCGTCTCCGTCGAATCAGGAACGACGCCATGGCCGAGACGCCCGAGGGCGACGCCCCGCCCGCGCCCGAGTTCGATCCGGAGGACCCGCCTGCCGCGGAGGTCGTGGCCCCCGCCGCGGAGGCCGCGGCCAGGGCCGAGATGGCGCCGCCGTCGGCCGTCGATTTGAAGCTGACGCTCGGCCCGCTTCAGGATACCGGCGTCGACCGCCCCCGCGCGGCGCAGGTCTGGACCTGGGCGCTGGTCGGCGGCGGGACGGCGGGGCTGGTCGCGTGGATCGCCGGCGAGTACGTGCTGGACTGGTTCTCGCCGGAGCTGCGCGACGCCGCCGCCGGGGGCCGGATGGGAGGGCCCGACGCCCCCACGCCCGCGACCACGCGCGCCGCCGCGGTCGAGAACGCGGCGTTGGCGTTCGGCCTTCTGGGCGCGCTGTTGGGGGGCTTTCTGGGGTTCGCCGGCGGCATGATCCGGCCCTCGCTTCGGGCGGGCGTCTCCGCGGCGCTGGTGGGGATGGCCCTGGGGATGGCCGCCGGCGGCGCGGTGACGCTCGGCGTGGTTCCGGCCTACGATCGGGCGCTGGACCGTCCCGACGGACCCCAATACGAACTGCTCTTCGCGATGCTCGCCCTGGGAGCCGTCTGGGGCGCCGCCGGGGCCGCGGGGGGGATCGCCTTCGGCCTGGGGATGGGGGGGAGGCGTCGGATCGTCGCCGGCCTGATCGGCGGCGCGCTCGGGGGCCTGCTGGGAGCCGTCGCCTTCGAGATGCTCGGCGCGGTCGCCTTCCCGATGGCCGACACCACCCAGCCGATCTCCAGCACCCGCGAGTCCCGCCTGGTCGCCCGCGCCCTGGTCGCGCTGTTCATCTCCGCCGGCGTCGCCGCCCTCGTCGCCCCCACGCGGTTCCAGGAAGACGGCGGCGGGAAGGATGTTCATGCCGGTTCCGCTTGAGGAAGTCCTGGCCTCCGAGTCTTCGGAGAGTCAGGCCCGGATCGCCGAAATGGTCGCCGAGCTTCGGGCCGAGCATCACGCGGTTCCAGGGGCCGCGCGAATGACTCGGGCCGTGACTTGCGTCTTTCTGACGGTCGTCGCGGCCGGCGGGTGCGGCTGGTTCGACGAGCCGTTGTATTACGCATCCAGGCGCGTCGAGGAGCGTTGGCGGGTCGGTGAGCGGCCGAAGGTGGTGGTCCGCCTGACGAGCGCGACCAACATCGGCGTGATTCGCGGCGAGCGCGGCGAGATCGAGGCCAGACTCCGCCTCGCCATCGTCAGCAAGATCTCCCAGGCCGTCGCCGACGAGAGGGTCCGCGCCTCCCCGGGGGCGAGCTTCGAGCGGGAGGGCGACGTCGTCCGGATCGTCGAATTGCCGGGCAACCTGGTGGCGACCGCGCTTTACCTCGTGGTCCCGCCGGATTCGGACCTGGATATCGAGACCGATCACGCGGAGTTTTGCGTCGGTTGCGACCCGACGGGGCGTCCGGGGGCCGCCCTCCCGATCGCGCGATTGAAGGCGAGGACCGATCGGATCCTCGGCGCCCGGATCGAAAGCGCGTCCTTCGGCCCGCCGATCCTCGACCTGGAGGCGGGCTCGCTGAAACTCGGCATCGACGGCTCGCCCGTGGGACCGACGGAAGAGATCCGGGACGAGGGATTCGGTTGGGGCGTGAGATACCGGTACAAGAGCGACCCGTCCCCGCCGTCGGACGGCGGGGCGGGATGATCGTCGGCCCCTTCCCTTCCGGCGCGGGTTCGGCGATGATCGGGGATCGGCCGGAGGCCGGGGACGGGTCGCGTCGGGAGGCGGCCGACCGCGAGACTTTCGCTCCGAGGGACCCTTGGCGAGCTACGATCCCGACTTCCGCCACGACCCCGACCGCGGCGAGACCCTCGCGCCGGGCGACGCCGAGCCCCGCCGCCGCGGCTGCCTCTTCTACGGCCTCGTCGGCCTGGCGATCGTCTCGGTCGCGCTGATGCTGACCATGGCCCTGACCGCCTGGGTGGGCTACCGGACGTTCGTCCGCTACCGCGACATGTACACGTCCACCACCCCCGTCGCGCTCCCCAAGATCGAAACCTCCGAGCGCGAGCGCCAGCGGATCGCGGCGCGGGTCGAGGCGTTCCGCGAGGCCGTCGAGGCGGGCGAGGACGTCGAGCCGCTGACCCTCTCCGGCGACGACCTCAACGCGCTGGTCCAGGAGTCGCCGCGGCTTAAGGACCGCGTTTACCTCTCCCTGGACGACGACCGGGTCAAGGCCCGGGTCTCGATCCCGCTGTCCGAACTTCAGGACTTCAGCCTCACCCGCGGCCGCTACCTCAACGGCGAGGCCGAACTGAAGCTCGAACTCGACGACGGCCGGCTCAAGCTGGAGGTCCTCTCCATGCGCGCCGAGGGGAAGGAGCTGCCGCAGATGGTCTGCAACGTCCTGACCCATTCCGACTTCGTCCTGGAAAGCGACGACGACGACCCCGCCGACTCCGAGGGCGAACGCCGCTTCAAGGGCTTCCTGCGCAAGCTCGACTCGGTGAAGATCGAGGACGGCCGAATGATCGTCGCCCCGCGCGAACCGGATTGACGCTTCATCACGGCTTGATTTCGAGGCTAACTCCGCGGCGGGCCATCACTCAACAATGTGGATCTCGCTTTATCGAAAATCACCGCGAGCAGACGTGTGTAATCCCTTCTCCCCTTGTGGGAGAAGGTGGCCGAAGGCCGGATGAGGGGGGCGTATCCCGAGGCTTTCGGTTATGGCACCCCTCATCCGCCCCTTCGGGGCACCTTCTCCCACAAGGGGAGAAGGGATGATTGCCATCGCCCTCCCTCGGGGGGCGACGAAGCGGACCCATGTCCCTCGGTGCGACGGTCTACCACGGGAACCGAAGTCCAAAAGGAAGTCGAACGCGCATGAGAACCACGACGACGCGCCGCGCGGTCTGGACGATCGCCGCGGCCCTGGGGGCGACGATCGCCCTTTCCGGAGCCACGTCCGCCCAGGACAAGACTCCGAAGCTGGAACCGGTCGCCTCGGTCGAGGGGATCACGGAGTACCGCCTGCCCAACGGCATGCGGGTCTTGCTGTTCCCGGACTCGTCCAAGCCCAAGGTCACCGTGGCGCTGACGATCTTCGTCGGCTCCCGTCACGAGGGCTACGGCGAGTCCGGCATGGCCCACCTCTTGGAACACATGGTCTTCAAGGGGACCCCCGACCACCCGGACATCCCCGGCGCCTTCAAGGAGCGCGGGGCCGAGTTCAACGGCACCACCAGCGACGACCGCACCAACTACTTCGAGACCTTGAACGCCACCGACGACAACCTCGAGTTCGCCATCCGGCTGGAGGCCGACCGCATGGTCAACAGCCCGATCAAGGCCGAGGACCTGGCGACCGAGTTCTCCGTCGTCCGCAACGAGTTCGAGCGCGGCGAGAACAACCCGATGGGGATCCTGATGCAAAGGGTCGCCTCCGCCGCCTACGACTGGCACAACTACGGCAAGTCCACCATCGGCAACCGCAGCGACATCGAGCGCGTCCCCGCGGACAGCCTGCGCGCGTTCTACAAGAAGTACTACCAGCCCGACAACGCGATGCTCGTCGTCGCCGGCAAGTTCGACGAGGAGAAGGCGAAGGAACTGGTCGTCAAGTACTTCGGCGCCATCCCCAAACCCGACCGCGAGCTTCCCAGGACCTACACCGAGGAGCCTCCCCAGGACGGCGAGCGGGTCGTCACCCTCAGACGGGTCGGCGACGTCGGCGTCATCGGCCTGGCGTACCACGTCCCCGCCGGCCCGCACGCCGACTTCCCGGCGTTCGACGCTTTAAGCGACATCCTGACCTCGCAGCCCTCCGGCCGGCTGTACAAGGCGCTGATCGAGACCCGCAAGGCCGCCAGCGTCTTCGCCTTCGCCGGCGCCGAGCACGACCCCGGCCTGTTCATGATCTTCGCCAGGGCCGACACCAAGGAACGGGCCGAGCTTGAGAAGATCCGCGACGTGATCTACGAGGAACTCGCCAAGGTCGCCGAGAAGGGGGTGACCGACGAGGAGGTCGAGCGCGCCGTCCGCCGCTACCTGAAGAACTTCGAGATGGAGGCGGCCGACCCCAACTCGATCGCGCTTGAGCTTTCCGAGTGGGCCGCGCAAGGGGACTGGCGGCTCTATTTCCTGGCTCGCGACCGGATGGAGAAGGTGACGCCCGCGGACGTCCAGCGGGTCGCCGAGAAGTACTTCCAGACCAGCAACCGCACCGTCGGCTACTTCCTGCCGTCGGAGAAGCCCGAGCGGACGCCGATCCCGGAGACCCCGGACGTCGCCGCCTTGGTCAAGGACTACAAGGGTCGCGAGGCCAAGTCGGCCGGCGAGGCGTTCGACGCCAGCCCCGAGGCCATCGAGGCCCGCGTCCAGCGTCCCGAGCCGATCGAGGGCGTGAAGGTCGCGCTTCTGCCCAAGAAGACCCGCGGCGAGACCGTCAACCTGTCGCTGACGCTCCGCTACGGCGACGCCGAGAACCTCAAGGGCCTGACCACGGCGGCCGACTTCCTCGGCGGCCTGATGAGCCGCGGCGGCACCAAGAACCTCTCCAAGCAAGAGGTCCGCGACGAACTCGACAAGAACTTCGCCCAGCTTTCCGTCGGCGGCGGGACCGGCACCGTCACCGCCAACCTGGAGACCAAGCGGGCCAACCTCCCCGCGGCGCTTGAGATCCTCCGCCAGGTCCTTCGCGAGCCGCTCTTGCCGGCCGAGGAGTTCGAGATCCAGAAGACCGGCCGGCTCGCCCAGCTCGAATCGTCCAAGACCGAGCCGACCACCCTGGCGTCCAACCGCCTGCAACGGCTCCTCTCGAACTATCCCCCCGACGACGTCCGCTACACTCCCACCCCCGAGGAGAACGTCGAGCGCGTCAAGGCCGCGACCATCGAGCAGGTGAGGAAGCTGTACGACGAGTACCTGGGCGCGAGCGTCGGCGAGCTGGCCGTCGTCGGCGACTTCGAGCCCGACGAGATCGCGCCGATCCTCCGGGAGACGCTCAAGGGCTGGAAGTCCGGCAAGCCCTACGCCCGGATCGAGCGGCCGTGCCAGGAGGGGATCGAGCCCAAGTCCGAGACGATCGAGACCCCCGACAAGGCCAACGCGATGTACGTGGCCGGGACCGTCTTCCCAATGAAGGACGACGCGCCCGACTACCCGGCGTTGACCATCGGCAACTACGTCCTGGGGGGCGGGGCGATCTCGTCGCGGATCGCCGACCGACTCCGCGGCAAGGGGGGGCTGTCGTACTCGGCGGCGTCGATGTTCAACGCCTCGTCGCTGGACCCCCGCGCCACGATCATGGTCTACGCGATCTACAACCCGACGAACGTCGACAAGGTCGAGGCCGGCGTGAAGGAGGAGATCGCGCGGATCCTCAAGGACGGCGTGACGGCCGAGGAGTTGAAGATCGCCAAGGACGGCTGGCTGCAGACCCGCGAGATCAACCGAACCGAGGACGGCTCCCTGGCCGGCTCGCTGGCCTCGCACCTGTTCCTGGACCGCACGCTCCGGTTCGACGCCGACGTCGAGGCCAAGGTGAAGGATCTCGACGCCGACGCCGTCGAGGCCGCCCTGCGCGAGCACCTGGACTTCTCGAAGTTCTCCGTCGTCACCGCCGGCGACTTCAAGAAAGCCGAGGGCGAGTGACCGCGATTCGCGAATCGTCCTTCCCCCCCCGCGCGGGCATAGGTATGGCCACAACTTTTCGACTCGGAATCTGGGAAGGATAGGCA
>CALCIB010000200.1 GCA_937907525.1 uncultured Planctomycetales bacterium
CTGGGACCAACCGGCCCGCGCCGCCTGATTACCTACTTACGTGACGCACACCCGGGGATAATTCTTCGGCGCGCCAATACAGGATGGGTTAACCGTCCTTGTCTTTCTTCGCGAGCGTCGATCCAGGCGCGCCGGTCGCGCTCACGACGGGTCGTCCCCATGGTCGTCCTTTAGCCCGACCGCGGCCCGGCGACGCTCGCCGAGGCGCTGAATGACGTAGAAGAAGACCGGCGTGAGGAAGACGCCGAAGATGGTCACGCCCAGCATGCCGCTGAAGACGGCCACGCCCAACGTCCGGCGCATCTCGGCGCCGGCGCCGGTGGCGAGCATCAAGGGGACCACGCCCAGGACGAAGGCCATCGACGTCATGATGATCGGTCGCAGCCGCAAGGCGCACGCCTCCAACGTGGCGTCGACCGCCGACGCCCCCGCCTCGCTCCGCATCTTGGCGAACTCGACGATCAGGATCGCGTTCTTGCACGCCAGCCCCACCAGCACGATGAAGCCGACCTGCGTGAAGATGTTCACGTCCATGCGCGCCATGTTCACGCCGACGGTCGAGCAGAGCAGGCACATCGGCACCACCAGGATCACCGCCAAAGGCAAGGCCCAGCTTTCGTACTGCGCGGCCAGCACCAGGAACACCAGCACCACCGCCAGCGCGAAGGCGAACATCGCCGTGTTCCCCGTCTGACGTTGCAGCAGGGCCAGCTCGGTCCAGTCGGAGCGCATGGCGTGGGGGAGTTGATCGGCGACGACCCGCTGCATCTCGTCGAGGGCCTGGCCGGAGGAGACGCCGGGGGCGGGTCGGAGGTTGATCGCGGCGGCGGGGTAGAGGTTGTAGCGGAGGATCAAAATCGGCCCGCTGACGTCGCGCATCCGAGCCAGCGAGCCGAGGGGGACCATTCCGCCCTTGTCGTTGCGGACGCGGAGGCCGGAGAGGTCGTCGCGCTGGCGGCGGAAGTCGGCCTGGCCCTGGACGTTGACCTGCCAGGTTCGACCGAAGCGGTTGAAGTCGTTGACGTAGAGCGAGCCCAGATACACTTGCAGCGTGTTGAACAACTCGGAGATGGAGACGCCCAGGAGCTTGGCTTTCTCGCGGTCGACGTCCAGGAATAGCCAGGGGGTGTCGGCCCGGAAGCTGGTGAAGAGGCCCTCCAGCATCGGCGAGGCCGTCCCGGCGGCGACGACCCCGCGGGCGACCGTCTCCAACTCCTTGGGGCCCAGATCGCCGCGGTCCTCGATCACGATCTTGAACCCGCCGGCGGTCCCCAGACCGTCGACCGGAGGCGCGTCGAAGACGTTCACGTCCCCCTCGTGGATCTGCTCGCGCATCGCCTCTTGCAGCCGGGCGGCCAGCACCGGCCCGGAGAGGCCCTCCGCGGCGCGGCGGTGGAAGTCGTCGAGCATCACGTACATCGCGCCGAAGTTCGGCGCGTTGGCGTTCATCAGGATCGACTGCCCGGCGATCGCCAGGCTGTGCTTGACCCCCGGAATCCGCCGCGCCACCGCCTCCACCTGCTTCATCACCGCGCCGGTGCGCTCCAGCGACGACGAATCCGGCAGTTGCACGTTGGCCAGCAGATACCCCTTGTCCTGCGACGGGATGAAGCCGGTCGGCGTCCGGGTGAAGCCCCACCAGGTCGCCCCCAGCAGTCCGCCGTAGACCAGAAGCACCAGCAGGCTGACCCGCAACAACCCGCCGACGGCCCGCGTGTAGCCGGTCTCCGCGGCGTCGAAGCCGCGATTGAACAGCGCGAAGCCGCCTCCCATCAGCCGGTTGAGCGGATAGGTCAGGAGCGCTCCGGCGAGGGCCCCGAACAGCCCCGTCAGGACCATCCCCAGGCGGTCGGGGGTCCAGAACGCCGAATCGGCCAGGAACGACGGCGCGGCGACCCCGGCCGCCGACGGCCCCAGCCACGACGCCCCCGCCCAGGCCCCGATCATCGCGTAGGCCCACGCCGGCAGGCCGTCGAACACCCCCTTCACCCGCGGCTTCAGGAGCAACGCCGAAAGCGCGGGGCTCAGGGTCAGCGAGTTGAACGCCGAGATGATCGTCGAGGTCGCGATCGTCAGCGCGAACTGGCGGAAGAACTGGCCGGTGATCCCGGTGATGAACGCGCAGGGGATGAACACGGCGGTCAGCACCAAGCCGACGGCGATCACCGGCGAGGAGACCTCGTTCATCGCCCGGATCGTCGCGTCCCGCGGCGCCATGCCGTGTTCGATGTGGTGCTCCACCGCCTCCACCACCACGATCGCGTCGTCGACCACGATCCCGATCGCCAGCACCAGCCCGAACAGCGTCAGGTTGTTGAGGCTGAACCCCATCGCCGACATCACCGTGAACGTGCCGATCACCGCCACCGGGACCGCGATCAACGGGATCAAGGCCGACCGCCAGTTCTGAAGGAACAGCAAGACCACGATCGCCACCAGGATCACGGCGTCGCGAAGGGTCTTGAAGACCTCGTTGACCGACTCGGTGATGAACGGGGTGGTGTCGTAGGCGATGGCGTAGTCGAGCCCCTCGGGGAACCGCTCCTTGAGTTCCTCCATCTTGTCGCGGACGGCCCCGGCGACGTCCAGCGCGTTGGATCCCGGCCGCTGGTAGACCGAAAGCGCCACGGTGGGGCGGCCGTCGAGGGTGCAGATCTGGTCGTAGCCCTGCGCGCCCAGCTCGACCTCGGCGACGTCGCGGAGCCGGACGACGCCTCCCATGGGATCGGCCTTGAGGATCATGTCGGCGAACTGCTCGGCGTCGGTGAGGCGGCCCAGGGTGGTGATGGTGAACTGGAACGCCTGGCCGGAGTCGACCGGCGGCTGGCCGAGTTGGCCGGCGGCCACCTGGATGTTCTGCTGCTCGATCGCCCGCGTCACGTCCGAGGCGCTCAGGCCGCGGAAGGTCATCTTCTGGGGGTCCAGCCAGACCCGCATGCTGTAGTTGCGCTGGCCGAGGTAGGTGATGTCGCCGATGCCGTCGAGCCGGGCCAGCTCGTCGCGAAGCTGGATGGTGGCGTAGTTGCTCAGGTAGAGGTTGTCGCGCGAGCCGTCGGGCGAGTAGACGTTGATGATCATCAGGATGCTCGGCGACTTCTTCATCACCGAGACGCCGCGACGCTTGACCA
>CALCIB010000201.1 GCA_937907525.1 uncultured Planctomycetales bacterium
TCCCGCGCCGCCTTCTCCGTCGAGGAATTCATCCACGGATTTCCCAGATTGACGCGGATTCGGATCGGACAATTTAATGTAATCTGTGTTAATCTGCGAAATCTGTGGATATTCTCTCCCAGGTTGTTCACGGGAAGTTGTTTCGGCGGCGTTCCTCGGGCCACCCTCTCCCGGCGGGAGAGGGGACGAGGCGACCGTCGCCGCGCCGCGTGAAGCCGTTATACCATCGTCCAGCCCAGCCCCAGAGCCCCCGCCCGTGTTGACCTCGGATTACGACTTCGACCTTCCCGACGAACTGATCGCCCAGCATCCGGTCGAGCCCCGCGACGCCTCGCGGCTGATGGTGGTCGACCGCCGCGCCGGGACGATCGAGCATCGGAGCTTCGCCGACTTGCCCGAGCTTCTGGACCCGCGCGACGTATTGGTCCGCAACGACTCGCGCGTCATCCCCGCCCGCCTGATCGGCCAACGGCTGGCGACGGGAGGCAAGTGGGAGGGTCTGTTCCTGAACGACCGCGACGACGGCGTCTGGGAAGTCCTGGCCCGAACCCGGGGCCGACCGGCCCTCGGCGAATCCGTGGCGATCGGCGAACCTCCCGGCCTGTCCCTGGTCCTGGAAGGCCGCGGCGAGGGCGGCTCGTGGATCGCCCGCCCCTCGCCCGAAACCCCCGCGACGACGCTCGAACTCCTGGCTCGCTTCGGCGCGCCCCCCCTGCCCCCCTACATCCGCCGCGGCCGGGCCGACGCGGCGGATCGGGAACGCTACCAAACCGTCTACGCCCGACGGCCCGGCTCGGTCGCCGCGCCGACGGCCGGGCTCCACTTCACCGCCGACGTCTTCGACCGCCTGGCCGCGCGGGGCGTCGCGACCGTCGACGTCACGCTCCACGTCGGCGTCGGCACGTTCCGGCCCATCGAGGCCGAGACGGTCGAGGACCACCGGATGCATTCCGAATGGGCCGACCTCTCCGCCGACGCCGCGGCTCGTCTCAACCAGGCGAAGGCGCGCGGCGGTCGGATCGTGGCCGTCGGCACCACCTCCACGCGGACCCTGGAGACTGCGGCGGCCTCGGGCCGGATCGAGCCGTTTCAGGGTCGCACGAACCTGTTCATCCGCCCCGGCCACGCCTTCCACGCCGTCGACGCCCTGGTCACCAATTTCCACCTGCCGCGGAGCAGCCTGCTGGTCCTGGTCTCCGCGCTGGCGGGCCCGGAGTTGGTCAGGGCCGCCTACGCGGCGGCCGTCCGCCGCCGCTACCGCTTCTTCAGCTACGGCGACGCCATGCTGGTCCTGGGCTGAGGCGGCCGGGGCGTCAAACCCGCGCCACGTCGTCGACCTCGCGCATGAGCTTGCGGAGGGCCTGGTTCTCAAGCTGGCGGACGCGCTCGCGGGTCAGGCCGAGCCGCTCGCCGACCTCGCGCAGGGTCATCGGGTCGAACGGCTCCAGGCCGAAGCGCATCCGGAGGACGTCGGCCTCGCGGTCGTCGAGTTCGTCGAGACGGCCGAGGACGCGCTCCAGGTCGTCCAGATCCATCATCATCTCCTCGGGCGCCTTGCCGCCGTCGGTCAGGACGTCGCCGAGGGTCTGGTCGTCGTCGTCGGAATGCTCCGGCTGATGGGTCAGGGCGTTGACCCGGATCGCCTTGGCGACGATGGCCACCTTCTTCTTGGAGAGCCGAAGCGCCTTGCCGATCTCCTCGTGGGTCGGTTGCCGGCCGAGTCGCTCGGCCAGGACGTTGGAGGCCCGCTTCCATTTCGCCAGAAGCGTCACCATGTAGGCCGGCAGGCGGATCGGCTTGCCGTTGTTCATCACGGCGCGGCGGATCGACTGCTTGATCCAGTAGCTCGCGTAGGTGCTGAACCGCGTGTCCATCATGCCGTCGTAGCCCTCGACGGCGCGCATCAGCCCGAGGTTCCCCTCCTCGATCAGGTCTTCGAGGTTCAGCCCCTTGCCCAGGTAGCCGCGGGCGATGTTGACGACCAGCCGCAGGTTGGCCTTGACCATGTGCTCGCGGGCGTGGGGGTCGCCGTCGGCGATGCGATCGGCCAGGCCCCGTTCCTCCTCGGCGGAGAGCAGCGGGGTGGCGTTGATGTCCTGCAGATAGATCTGAAGCGGAGTCCCGGCCGATTCGCGGCGGGTGGGGTTCCTGGATGGCATGGCGAGGATTCTCCTGGAGGCCGGTCGCCGGCCCGCCGACGGTCCTGTTCGATGACGCCCGACGGCCCCGAATCCTCCCTGAGGGGCCCGTCCTCGGCATACCGTAAGACATCCACGCAGCGGGTCAACTCGACGACTCGAATCACCACCGGGATCGGGACGTGGGTGTTCTTGTAGGCTGGGTCCAGACCCAGCCCACGCAAAGCCCGGCGTACTCGGAAGCTGGGTCACGACCCAGCCTACTAGATCGTCGCTCTTAAGATCGTGGGGCGGTCGCCTGGTCTTTGTAGGCTGGGTCGTGACCCAGCTTGGAAAAAGCCAAGGCGCGCGAGGGCTGGGTCCAGACCCAGCCTACAAAAACACCCACATTCTTAAGTGCGAAGGTCTACTACGAAGACCACATAGGCGACCCGCCTTTTTAAGCGCGACGGTCTAGCTGGGTCGAGACCCAGCTTGGAGAAAGCGTCGGCGCGCGAGGGCTGGGTCCATACCCAGCCTACGGGAGCATCCACATTCTTAAGCGCGACGGTCTACTACCGGTCACGGAATCCCCATCGGCGCCGTCATCCGGAGGTCGCCATGATCAGCGACAGCCGGCGCGCGACGGCGTCGGCCCAGATCGCGGCGCCCAGGGGGGAGAAGTGGTCGTCGTCGATGTGGCGATTGTAGAGCTTGCAGCGGGCGTAGCTCTCGCCAGCCCTCCGCGCCTCCAGCTTCAGCCGCAGGTTCTCGTCCACGAACCGATCCAGCGGGTCGAGGTAACGGCTCGGCGGCCCGTTGAAGACGTTGCAGACCAGCCCGGGGTAGAAGCCGTCCTCGCGCCGACTCTCCACCTGGGGGAAGCTGGGGACCGGCACCAGCAGGAAGATCGCGTCGTTGGCCCGACACCAACCGTAAATCCGATCGAGCCAGTAGGCGGCCTCGTCCAGCCAGTCGGGGCGGCCGTACAGGATGTCGAACTCGTTGCCGAAGTCGTTGGGGCAGACGCTGACGACCACGAATCTCGGCTTCATCCTGGGGCCGTACTCCAGGAGCGAGAAGTAATACTGCTCCGGCGAGTACCCCAGATGCCCCGTGTTGGCGATCGAGACTTCCTCGCCCTCCAGCTCGCCGAGCCGTTTCGCTAGCAGCACCGGCGGGGTCTGGTCGTCGGGGTTGAACATCCCCTGCATGAACGAGTCCCCCAGCACCACGCCGCGGAGCGGGGCGTCCGGGTCGGGCTCGGGCCCGCGCAGGCCCCACGAGTTGGTCGTGGTGATCGACGGCTCGTCGACGATCGCCCCGGCGTTCGTCGCCGCCTCGCGATGCGCCGGATCGTCCGGCACCAGGAACAGCCCGAAGGGACCGTCGCGAAGCGTGATCTGCCGCAGCCAGACCGACTTCATGTTCGGGCGGAAGCGGTACGACCGTCCCGAGTCGTCGCGCTCGAAGACCTGGGGCGAGATCAAAAACGCCTGATCGCCGCGGCCGTAGCGGACCAACCCGTGTTCCGGGTCCATGCCGGCGACGTCGAACAGGCGTTTCATGGCCGGGTCGGCGTGGTCATAAAACTTGGTCAGGACCTCGGTGGTTCGAGCGACGCCCAGGGCCCGTCGCCGCGCCCAGTCGGCCTCGATCTCGGCGCGGTCTGGCCCCAGGCCGGTAAGCTGGTAAATGACGGCGCGCCTGGCCGCCGTATAGCCCTCGACGGCGTAGTGCCGGCCGATCCGGAACGAGGCGGTCACGCCCGCGACGGCCGCCAGCGTGGCGAGTATGATGAACCGCTTGAACCAGCGGACGCGGATCGAGGCGGGGCGAGGTCGAGGGGCGGGGTCGGGCGTGCGGGATGGCTCCACGTCGTCGTCTCCGAGTGGGTCGGGTCGAACCGGCCGGGAGGGTGGGATGAATATCGCCGTGACCGGCGCGACGGGGTTCGTCGGCCGCTACATCGTCGCGAATCTGCTGGCGGGCGGCCACCGGGTCGTCGCCTGGCGACGCCCGACCAGCGACGTCTCGGGGTTTCCCGAGAATCTTACGCCCGACGCGCTTCGATGGATCGACGGCGGCCTGGGCGACGACCGCGCCGCGCGCGAACTGGTCCGCGACGCCGACGCGGTCGTCCACGCGGCCGTCGACCGCCCCGGCGAGGGCTTCATCGGCGCCGAGGGGGACGTCGCGGAGTTCGTCGACCGCAACGTCACCGGGTCGGTTCGCCTGATGGAGCGCGCCCGCGAGGCCGGCGTCGGCCGGTTCGTCTTCCTTTCCTCGGGCGCGGTCCACGACGAGATTCTACCCGACCGCCCGCTCGACGAGACCCACCCGAACTGGAGCAAGAGCCACTACGGCGCGAGCAAGGCGGCCGTCGAGGCGTTCGCCATCGACTACGGCCTTTCCGGCCGGCTGGCCGCGTGCGCCCTGCGCCCCTGCGGCGTCTACGGCCTGGCCCGTCCCGCGAGCGAAAGCAAGTGGTTCGGCCTGGTCCGCGACGTCGCCGCCGGCCGCCCCGTGGAATGCCGTCGCGGCGCGAAGGTCGTCCACGCCGCCGACGTCGCGCGGGCCGTCGCGATCCTCCTGACCGCCGAGGCCCCCGCCGTCGCCGGCCTCGCGTTCAACTGTTGCGACCGCTACATCTCCGACCACGAGGTCGCCACGATCGCCCGCCGCCTCTCCGGCGCCTCGGGGACGATCGAGGGCGAACCCGGCCGACCGAAAAACGTGATCGTCACCGACCGCATCCGGTCCCTCGGCATGACCTTCGGCGGGACGGGCCTACTGGAGCGGACGGTCGGCGAGTTACTCGCCGCCGACCCGTTTCCGGGGTAGGATCTATCTTATTGTAAGGAGGGCCACGCCGTGCCGACCGACGCCGACAACCCGCCCCGGCCGCATCCGGGGTTCTTCCTCGCCCTGGAGGGGCCCGACGGCGGCGGCAAGTCCACGCTGGCGGCGCGGACGGCGGAATGGCTGCGCGCGCTGGACTTCGACGTCGTCGTCTGTCGCGACCCCGGCGGCACTCCCCTGGGGGAACGGCTTCGCGGCGTGATCCTGACCGACGAATCGGTCCACCCCACCATGCGGGCCGAGATGCTCCTCTACATGGCGAGTCGGGCGCAACTCGTCGACGAGGTGATTCGACCGGCCCTGGCGGCGGGGCGGATCGTGATTTCGGATCGGTTCCTGCTCTCCAACATCGTCTATCAAGGGGTGGCCGGCGGGCTCGACGCCGCCGAGGTCGCGCGGGTCGGCGAGACGGCCGTCGGCGGGCTGCTGCCGGACTTGACGCTCCTCCTGGACGTCGGCCCGGAAATCGCCCGCCAGCGCGTGGGGCCGGCGCGCGACCGGATCGAGCGACGGCCGGCGGAGTATCAGGCGAAGGTCCGCGCCGGGTTCCTCAACGCCGAGGGACTTTACAAGGCGCCCGTGATCGTCGTCGACGCCGGCGCCGACGCCGGCGCGGTCTTCGCGAGGGTCCAGCGGGAGGTGAAGCGTGCCCTGGCACTCGATCCGCGGCCATGACCGCGTCGCCGACGAACTGCGCGCGGCCGCGCGGTCGGGACGGTTCCCGCACGCGCTTCTGTTCGTTGGCCCGGAAGGGGTCGGCAAGCGGACGTTCGCGCTCAAGCTGACCCAGGCGCTTTTGTGCGAGGAACGGCCGGAGGCCGATCTGGAACTCTGCGGCGGCTGCCCCGGCTGCCTTCAGGCCGAGGCCGGCACCCACCCCGACCTCTTGACCGCCGGAAGGCCGGAGGACAAGCAGGAACTGCCGATCAAGGTCATCCGCGACCTTTGCGACGAGTTCGCGCTCAAGCCCGCCCGCGGCGGTCGCAAGGTGGCGATCGTCGACGACGTGGACTCCATGAACGAGGAGGCCGCCAACGCCTTCCTGAAGACGTTGGAGGAGCCGCCGCCGGGCGCGGTCTTGATCCTTTTGGGGACATCGGCGGAACGGCAGTTGGAGACGGTCGTCTCGCGCTGCCAGGTGGTCCGGTTCGACCCCCTGCCGGCCGACGACCTGGCCGCGGTCCTCGTCGAGCGGGGGGTGGCGAGCGAGCCGGCGGAGGCGCTGAAGCTGGCGACCCTGGCCGACGGCAGCGTCGGCCGCGCCGTCGGCCTGGCCGATCCCGAGCTGGACCGCTACCGCCGCGACCTGATCGACGGATTAAGCTCGGAGGGGGGGATCGATCCGGCCGAGCAGGTCAAGCGGTTGGACGCCTTCGCCAAGCAGGCGGGGAAGGAATCGGCCGCGCAAAGGCGACGGGTACGGCTTATGCTCTGGGAGTTGGCGAGGCTCTTCCGCGGCGTGCTCTGGCAGACCGCCGGGCTGGAGCCCCCCTCCCCCGATCCCGACGACCGCCGGGCCATCGCCAGGCTCGCCGAACGTCTGGAGCCGGAGGACGTATACGTTCTAGCAGAACGCGCGATGGAGGCGGACTTCCACGTCCAGCGCAACCTGTACATGCCGTTGGTCCTCGAATCGCTGTTCCACGACCTGGCGAACGTCGTCAACCGCCCCGCGAGACGCTGAGGCCGGCGGGGCCGAGGAGGCCGTCATGTCCCAGTCGAACCATGAGACCGCGTCGATCGGTCGTTACCTCGTCGATCGGATCGCCGGCCTTGGCGTCGAGCACGTCTTCGGCATCCCGGGCGATTACGTCCTGGGGTTGTACAAGATCCTTGAGACGGAGAGCCCGATCAAGCTGGTGGGGACGACCCGCGAGGACGCCGCCGGCTACGCCGCCGACGCCTACGCGCGGATCAAGGGCCTGGGATGCGTCTGCGTGACCTATTGCGTCGGCGGCCTCTCCGCGGCCAACAGCGTCGCCGGCGCGTTCGCCGAGAAGTCGCCGGTCATCGTCCTGAGCGGCTCGCCGGGACTGAACGAGCGGGCGCGGAACCCGCTGTTGCATCACAAGGTCAAGACGTTCGAGACCCAGTACGACGTCTTCCGCCAGTTCACCGCCGCCTCGGCCGTGCTCGACCGACCCGAGACCGCGTTCGCCGAGATCGACCGCGTCCTCGACGCCGCCGTCCGGTACAAGCGGCCGGTCTACCTGGAACTCCCCCGCGACCTGGTCCACGTCGTCCCGGGCGCGCCCCATCGTCGCGAGCGGGTCGTCCCCAAGAGCGACCCCGGCGCCCTCCGCGAGGCGCTCGACGAGGCCCGGGCGATGCTGACCGCCGCCAAGCGGCCGATGATCCTGGCCGACGCGGAGGTCCACCGCTTCCACCTCCAGGACGATTTGATCGACCTGGCCGAGTCGACCGGGATGCCGTTCGCCACCACGATCCTGGGCAAGAGCGTCGCCTCGGAGTCCCACCCCCTGTTCGCCGGCATGTACGAAGGCGCGATGGGCCGCGCCGAGGTCACCGAGTTCGTGGAGTCGTCCGACTGTCTGCTTATGCTCGGCTGCTTCCTGACCGACATCAACCTGGGGGCGTTCACCGCCAAGCTCGACCCCTCGCGTTGCATCGACGCGACCAGCGAGCACGTGCGGATCCGCCGCGCCGAGTATCCCGACGTCCGGCTCGACGACTTCATGCAGGGCTTGATCGAGCGCAAGCTCGTCGTCGCCAGGACGCCCCCGCCGCCGCGGGTCAACCCGTTCGCCGACGTGGACATGGGCGCGGCCGACTCGCCGACGACGTCGGCGAAGGTGTTCGCCCGGATCAACCGGCTCCTGACCGAGACGACCGGGACCACCGTCATCGCCGACGTCGGCGACAGCCTCTTCGGCTCCGCCGACCTGGAGATGGACCGTCGCACCGAGTTCCTCTGCCCGGCCTACTACGCCTCGATGGGCTTCAGCGTCCCCGCCGCGGTGGGGACCAACGTCGCCAACCCCTCCTCGCGGGTGGTGGTGATCGTCGGCGACGGCGCGTTCCAGATGACCGGGATGGAACTCTCCACGGCGGCCCGCCACGGCTTCAACCCGATCGTCGTGATCCTCAACAACCACGGCTACACCACCGAGCGGTTCCTGCTCGACGGCTCGTTCAACGACGTCCACCCGTGGCGGTTCCACGAGATCCCCAAGGTCCTGGGGACCGGCAAGGGCTTCGAGGTCCGCACGGCCGGCGAACTCGACGAGGCCCTGATCGCGGCGTGGGCGAACACCGCGAGCTTCAGCGTCGTCAACGTCCATCTGGACAAGCTCGACCACAGCCCGGCCCTGGAACGTCTGACCTCGCGGCTGAGCAAGGTCGTCCGCGGCGAGTCCGACGGCCGTTGAGGGCCCTTCGAACGCCGACGGGCCGGCCCCCGGTGAAGGGGCCGGCCCGCGACGGATCCCGACGCGACCGCGGTCGGTCAGTGGCTCTTGACCGCGGCGACGTTGCGGTTGACGTAGGTCTGGGTCTTGAGCTGCACCGGCACGACCCGGCCGGGGTGGGTCCACTTGTAGGCCTGGTTGCGCTGGAACTTGCTGGTATTGAAGACGCGGCTGCCGTTGGTCCAGAAGTTCTGGCCCTTGTTGAGTTTGCCGCTGTTGGTCTGGCGGCCCTGGATCGCCTGGCCGTGGAAGGCCATCAGCCGCGCCCGGAAGCCCCCCTTGGGCATGTACTGGTTGAGGGCGACCCGCAGCGGGATCGGGGCGTAGTTGTACCGCGAGAGCGCCTCGACGCTCGGCACCATCGAGCCGCCGAACGCGGGGGTGTGGGTGACCGGCTTGAAGGCGCCGGGGGGCAAGGTCACCACGGCGCCGCCGCCGGGGGTCGGCGGGGTCGGGCCGCCGCCGGTGGTGACCTGGGCCGTGGCGCTGAACGGCTGGTTGGCGGCGGGGGCGGTGGCGAGGGTCCGGCCGGAGACCGTCAGGGTGGAGACGCCGGAGGGGATGTTGAGGCTCGACCGCGGCGAGATCGTGAGGATCGCCTGGTTGGGGTTCGACGGGTCCACGGCGATCGTCGCGTTGGGGAACGCGACGCCGTTGACGACGATCGTCGTCGGGTCGATGTCGGTCGCCGGGTTGAACGTCTGGCCGCCGGGAGTGGTGCCGCCGGCCAGGACGATCGTCATCGCCGCGGGGGTGGTGGCGTTGATGACGAACGGCGCGGTGGTCGACTCGTCGATCTTGACGATCTGGGCGACGATCACGTTGGAGGCTGGCGGAATCCCCACCGAGTCGGCGATCCTGGCGCCCTCGACGATCATCCCGGCGCCGGCCAGGTTGGCCGAGTTGATGATCGTGAACCCCGGGGCGCCGACCACGAAGTCGCCTAAAAGGTCGCCGTCGGCGGTGCGGGTCTGGCCTGAGCTCAAGAGCCGGCCGGAGACCGAGGCGCCGAACCGAGGCGCGTTGGTGGTCACCGAGAAGCCGGGGGTGGTGGCCGTCATCTGGAGCCCGGCCAGGGTGTTGGCGTCCTCGGCCTGGGAGAGCGAGAAGGTGCCGACCCACAACCCGCCGTGGCCGGGCAGGTAGTACGCGGCGCCGCGGTCGGAGAGGTAGCCGGGGGAGC
This sequence comes from uncultured Planctomycetales bacterium, assembly GCA_937907525.1. Taxonomy (GTDB): domain Bacteria; phylum Planctomycetota; class Planctomycetia; order Isosphaerales; family Isosphaeraceae; genus Paludisphaera. Next base: position 9,591 of record CALCIB010000201.1, read on the forward strand.
CGACCAGGATGCCGTTGGGCTGGCCGCTCCTGACCGCGGCGGCCGCCGAGACCGACGACCCCGCCGCGTCCCCCGCCGCCGTGCCGGTGACGATGAACGAGTTGATCGCGGCGGGGGTCGCGTCGACGGTGAAGACGCCGGAGAGGACGTTGTTGCGGCCGCCGTAAAACAGGACGGCCCGCCCCGTGGCGGTGCTGTAGCCCGGCCCGCCGATGATGACGTCGCCGACGCCGTCGTTGTTGAAGTCGCCCGCGCCGGCGACCGAGAAGCCGAACTGCTCGTTGGCCGAGCCGGAGATCGCGGCGCCGGCGACCGGCGCGGGCGTCGATCCGGCCGCGGTCCCCACCCGGGCCAGCGACAACGAGCGGTAGCCGTTGGTGACGATCGTCTGGGGCCCCAGGTTGCCGCCGTAGACCACATACGCCGTGCCGGAGTTGCCGACCGTCCCCGGGGCGCCGATCACCACGTCGGCGACGCCGTCGCCGTTGACGTCCGCGCCGGAGCCGCCGACCGAGAAGCCCGCCCGGGAACCGCCGCTGGGGCCGGCGATCACCAGCCCGGGGACGCTCCCCTGGCCGATCGCGGTCACGTCGATCGTCGTCGGCGTCGTCGGGATGTTGTTGCCGGTCATCACGTAGACGGCGCCGGAGGTGGTCGACCCGCTGATCGACGCCTGGGTGGCCCCGATGGCGATGGCGTTGGAGCCGTCGTTGAGGAAGTTGCCGATCCCCGCCACCGAGGCGCCGAGCTGGGCCCCCTGGGCCGAGCTGACGAACGTGATGACCGTCACGCCGGCCTGGGCGGCGGTCGTCGGGTTGTCCAGGTCGATCGTCCGTTGGGCCAGCGCGCCGTTGTTGGCCGCGCCCAGGACCAGGTACGCCCGGCCGGTCCCGCCGGTGCCGCCGGTCGACCCGGCGGCCTGGCCGCCCGGGGCGCCGATCAAAAACGCCTGCCGGCCCCGGATCAAGCCGGCGTCGGCCACCGAGGCGCCCAGGAGCGAGTTGGGCTGCTGGCTGGTGATGAAGGTGACGCCGTTGAAATTGTACGAGTTGTTCTGGACCTGGGTGATCGGGTTGGTCTGCAGCAAGTCGCCCAACTGCGAGAAGTTGCCGACCCGGCCGTTGGGGACGTTGGAGAGCCAGTCGGCCGTCACCGCGCCGCCGGTGGTCAGGGCCTGGGAGCCGAAGACCAGGTACGCCGCCGACGTCGTGCTCGTGCCGGTCGCGTTGGGCGTCGGCGCCCCGATCAGGAAGCTGTCGAAGCCGCTGCCGTTGGCGCTGCCCAGGTTGGCCACGCTGGTCCCGGCCTCTTGCAGGGCCGTGCTCTGGCCGACCATCGCGACGCCTATGTTGGCGCTGGCGATGGTCGGCAGCGTCGGCGGCGTCGTCCCCCCCAGGTCGATCGCCAACAGCACCCGGGGCTCCAGGGCCTCGCTCAGGGGCTGGCGGCGGACGGCCTTCCTCCGCGCGCCGGGACGTGATTCGCGCTTGCCGTAGATCATCGGGAGACTCCCTTCTCCACAAGCTTCGTTCCGCGTTCGGCGCGCGAGGCGTCTCGCGGCGGGCTTCCCTCGCCATCCCCCCCGCCAGACGGCGGCGCCGTCGTCGCGAGGCGGACTCGGCGCGTATCCAAAAGCGCCTGGGGGCCCGATCGACTCTTGAGATTTCGGCCTTGACGCGGCTTCGGCTCGACCCCAATCCCCCGCGAACGCCCCCCGATCGGACGACCGCCCGCGCCTTCGGCTCAACCCGCGCGTCCCGCATCTCCGATACAACCCGTGACGCGACCGCCGATCCCGCGCGGATCGGCCCGTCCGGACCCGACGTCGGGCCGCGACGTCGCGGCGCGCCCTGGCGGGGCGACGATCCGAAGGGGATGCCAGTCGAGGCGAGAAGAATGCCCGAAAGAACACCCAATCCACCCGGCGGCTCGCTTGAGAAGTACGCCGTCGCGCCGGCGTTGCTCCTGGCCGTGCTCTGCACCCAGTGGGGCTGCTCGCGCGAGTTCTTCCGAAACTGGGCCAACCAGGACGTCTCGGAGGCCGTCTTCGAGAAGACCCGCGACCCCCGCTGGCGGATGGACACGTTCTCGGTCGAGCCGCCGGCCCTCTCCCGGTTCGCCGACCCCTACGACCAGGACTTCCCCCCCCCCCCCCCCCCCCCCCCCCCCCCCCCCCCCCCCCCCCCCCCCCCCCC
>CALCIB010000202.1 GCA_937907525.1 uncultured Planctomycetales bacterium
CCGGGAGAGGGCGGCCGCGCCAGCGGCGGGTGGGGGTCGTGGCGCTTCGCGGGCGCCGTTCGGATCAGCGCGCCGTGAAGACCAGGCGTCTCCGAAGCGCATCGACCCTCTCCCGGCGGGAGAGGGGACGTCCCGCCTCGTCCCGTGATTCCCCGTTGGCCATTATCGCATCGCGATGAACGAACGTCTAGGGTTCGTCGCGGGTTTCGGCATCGACGTGGGCGAGGCGGGCCTCGAAGAGTTCGACGACCTTCTGGACCAGTGGGTCGTCGGCGTACTGGTCGGGACGGCGGCCGAGGGGGGCGGGGCCGTCGGGTCGGGGGCCGTCGGCGGCCGCGGCCGATTCGTAACGAACGGTCACGGATCGATGGAGCAGGCGCGCGAGACATTCGGCGATGTGGCGACGGGCGTCGTCGGTCCCGCAGGGGGCGACGGCGTCGTGGAGGCCGGGCCTGGCGGCGATCGTCACGAGGTCGGGCTCGTCGATGGCGATCGGCAAGCCCTGGCGGAGTCGCCACGACAGCCCCGCGCCCACCTTTTCGAGCAATTCCGGCCAGACCTTTTGGACCGCTTCCAACGTCAGGGCCGATGGCGGCTCGACGGCGCGACCGTCGATGGCGGGCTCGGGGCGGCTTCGCGGCGGGGGTTCGACGGGCGCGGCGGCCTTCGCGGGCTTGCCGACGTCGGCGTCAAGAGCCCTGACGGAGTCGGTCTGGGACAGCCGCTTGCGCGCGCTTGACGCCGAAGCCCTGGGTGCCGCGGGGGTGCCGGCCTCCAGGGCCTTGAGCCTTTGGACGACCTCGGCGAGTTCGTCCAGGTCCTCCAGCCGGGCGACCCGGACGAGGGCCAGTTCCGCCAGCAGTCGGCCGTGTGCGACGCCTCGCATCCGGCCGCGGGCCTCGGCGAGAATCTGAAGCGCGGCGAGGATCGCGTCGGTGGACCAGCGACCGGCGGCGGTCTTGAGGCGGTCTTTCTGGCGGGGGGCGACGGTGAGCGTCAGGGCCTCGGCGCCGATCGCCAGGACCATGGCGTCGCGGAGGAAGTCGATCGTCCCGGCCAGTAACTCGGTCGGCTGGACTCCCTCGGTGGCGGCGCGATCGAGCAACGTCAGCGCGGCGGCCGAGTCGCCGGCGGAAAGCGCCTCGATCATCTCCAGCAGCCGTTCGTCGCTGGCGGTCCCCAGCAGGCCGTGGACGACGTCGGCGGTCAGCCGCTCGCCGCCGGAGGAAAGCATCCGCTCCAGAAGCGACTGGGCGTCGCGCATCGAGCCGTTGGCGCGGCGGGCGACGATTTGCAGGGCGTCGGCGTCGGCCTCCAATCCCTCGCGGTCGCAGATCTCCTTGAGCGTGTCGACGATCGCCTCGGGGGTGATCCCGGCGAAGTCGAACCGCTGGCAGCGCGACAACACGGTGATCGGGATCTTGTTCGCCTCGGTGGTGGCGAAGAAGAACTTGACGTGCGGCGGCGGCTCCTCCAGCGTCTTCAAAAGCGCGTTGAACGCGCCGGTGGAGAGCATGTGGACTTCGTCGATGTAGTAGATCTTGAACCGCGACCGGCTGGGGCGGAGCGAGACGTTCTGGCGAAGCTCGCGGACCTGCTCCACGCCGTTGTTGCTGGCGCCGTCGATCTCGATGACGTCGACGTCCTGGCCGACGGAGATGGCCTGGCAAATGTCGCAGACCTGACAGGGCTCGTCGGTGGGTCCCGTCACGCAGTTGAGGCACTTGGCGAAGATCCGGGCCATCGACGTCTTGCCGACGCCGCGGGTGCCGCAGAACAGATACGCCTGGGCCAGCCGATTCAGCTTGATGGCGTTGCGCAACGCCTGGACGACGTGGTCCTGACCGACGACGTCCTCGAACCGCTGGGGACGGTAGCGACGGGCGACGACCGTGTAGCCGTCGGCGTGGGCGGGGCCTTGCGACACGTCCCGGCGCTCCCTTGCTGGCGAGGCCGGTTTCGGCCGCCCCTTGGCAAGCGCCCCGACCTCGATTCGGTTCCGTCCGTCGGGCCCATCCTGGAAGCGGGGGCCTGGGAGAGCCGGGGAGGTTCTCCCGCGCACATGAGGGTGATGCTTATGGCTGCTGCGTTCCCGCCCTGACCAGGTTCGCAATCCCCCATTGCCCGGGTCCCCCCCGGCTCACCCGGACCCCCGCCGCGGACGGGCGTCTGGTGAGGTGTATTGTGCGGCGCGATCCCCGCCGATGCAAGGGCAACCGAAGCGACGGAACGTCGAATACGCTTCCGTCGTCCCGGTGAAACCCCGCTGGAGGCCGCGGGGGCGTTCTGTATGATGGTGGTTTTGAAATCCGAGCCGTCGCGACGCCGAGCGCTCGCCCGAAGGTCGAAAGCATAAGCGAACGATGCCTGAACGCCCCAGCATGCGGGAGATCCTGGAAGCCGCCCGGCGAGGTACGCCGAGCCCCCCCAAGGACGACTCGGCCGAGCCGCCCGCCTCCCCGACGGACTCGGTGACGCCGAAAAAGCCCCTCTCGATGGCCGAAAAACTCGCCGCGGCCCGCGGGACCGCTCCCAAACCGGCGGAGGCGGCGGCGGAACCGGCCCTCGCCGCGACGCCCGTTCCGCCGCCGTCGGCCGAGGTCGCCGCGACGCGGGAACTGGCCGACGAGTTGCGACGCGCCGGGGCGAGGAAGGACGAGGAAACCGCGAACCGGCCGCCGGTCGAGCCGCCAGTCGGCGTTCGCCCGCCGTTCTCGCCGCCCACCCCCGCGGACGCGGCGACGACGATCGAGCCGCCGTCGCGGTCTCAGCTTCACGTCGACCACCGCGGCGTGCTCCTGTTCGTGTCGTGGACCGCGATCGGCCGGGCCGCGCTCGCCGTCGCGGTCGTTCTGGCTACATGGATGATGGTCGCCTTCCTCTTCCCCGGCGCCGACGCGACGCCTTGATCGTCGGCCGGGCCTCGGGCCGATAATAGGGAATCCCACGGAGGCCCGACGATGGCGATGGACGACCTGGAGCGCGAGGCCGAAGCTCTGCGCGGCGAGATCGAGCGGCATAACCGCCTCTATTACCTGGAGGCCGCGCCGGAGATCAGCGACCGCGAATACGACCGGCTTCTGGAACGGCTCAAGACGATCGAGGCGGAACATCCGGAACTGGCCGTCGACGACAGTCCGACCCGTCGCGTCGGCGGCGCGCCGCTGGCCCAGTTCGCGACCGTCGTCCACGCCGCGCCGATGCTCTCGATCGATAACACCTACAACTTCAACGCGATCCGCGAGTGGGACGCGCGGGTCCGTCGCGGGCTCAACCCCGGCGAGCCGGTCTGCTACGTCGTCGAACTCAAGGTCGACGGCGTGGCGGTCTCCCTGCGCTACGAAAAAGGCGTTCTGGTCCTGGGCGCCACCCGCGGCGACGGCGAGCGCGGCGACGACGTGACCGCCAACCTCCGCACCGTCCGCGAGATCCCGTTGAAACTCAAGGGCGAGGTCCCCGACGTCCTGGAGGTCCGCGGCGAGGTCTACATGACCAACGCCGAACTGGCCCGACTCAACGAGATCCGCCGGGAGGCCGGCGGGAAACCGTTCGAGAACCCCCGCAACTCCACCGCCGGCTCGCTCAAGCTGCTGGACTCCCGCCTCTGCGCCCAGCGGCGGCTGCGGTTCGTCGCGCACGGGTTGGGGGAGACTCGCGGGCTGGACGACTCGTCGTTTTACGAGACCTTCCAGAAGCTCAAGGCCCTGGGACTACCCGTCAGCCCATACATCGCGCGGCGAGAGACGATCGAGGAGGTGATCGCGCTCGCCCGCGAGTGGGAGGAGCGCCGCAACACCCTGGACCACCAGACCGACGGCCTGGTCGTGAAGGTGGACGACCGCGGCCAGCGGGCGCGGTTGGGGCATACCAGCAAGTCGCCGCGGTGGTGCATCGCGTTCAAGTACGAGGCGGAGCAGGCCGTCACTCGGATCAAGAGCATCACGGTGCAGGTGGGCAAGACCGGCAAATTGACTCCGGTCGCGGAGCTTGAGCCCGTTCGCCTGGCCGGCACGACGGTCAAGCGGGCGACGCTCCACAACGCCGACGAGATCCGACGCAAGGACGTCCGGGAGGGGGACGCGGTCGTCGTCCAGAAGGCCGGCGAGATCATCCCCCAGGTCGTCCGGGTGGAGAAGGAGGCCCGCGACGGCACGGAGAAGGAGTTCGAGTTCCCCGACCGCTGCCCAAGCTGCGAGGCGGCCGTCGTCCGCGACCCCGGCGAGGTCGACTACCGTTGCTCGAACAAGCCCTCCGCGTGCCTCTCCCAACTCGGCCGCCGGCTGCGGCAGTTCGCCCACCGCGACGCGCTGGACGTCGAGGGCCTGGGGAACAAACTGGTCGACCAACTCGTGAAGACCGGGCTGGTCCATAGCATTCCCGATCTTTACCGCCTGGACGTCCCCACCCTGGCGGCCCTGGAGCGAATGGGGGAGAAGTCGGCCGAGAACCTGACCGCGGCGATCGAGAAGAGCAAGACGAAGACCCTCGACCGCCTGCTCGCCGGCCTGGCGATTCGACACGTCGGCGTCCGAACGTCGGAGGTCCTGGCCGAGCGGTTTCCGACCCTGGCCGCGCTTCGGGCCGCGACGCTCGCCGAATTGGAGGCGGTGCCGGAGGTCGGCGCCGTCGTCGCGGCGAGCGTGTACGAGTTCCTCCAGGATCCCGACCACCAACGGCTGCTCGATGAGTTGGTCACGTTGGGGGTCGACCCCGCGCCCTACCTGCCGGTCGCCTCGACGTCGACCGCCCTGCCGTTTCTGGGCAAGACGTTCGTCCTGACCGGCACGCTTCCCAAGCGCGCCCGGGCCGAGGCCGAGGCGCTCATCAAAAGCCTGGGGGGCAAGACGACCGGCTCGGTCTCCAAGTCCACGTCGTTCGTCCTGGCCGGCGCCGATCCGGGGAGCAAGCTGGAGAAGGCGCGCGCCCTGGGCGTGACCGTGCTCGACGAGGCCCAGTTCGAGGCGATGGCCGGCGTCGAGTGACGAACCGTCGCGAAAACCGCGTGACGTTTCGAGAATTCGCTTGCGAAACTCTCGCGCGTTCGATCATTCTGGACTTGACGTCCGACCTTCTTCAAGAAAACGAGGTTTCGATGCCGAACGCGCAGCTTGACGGCACCGTCCAGTTCTTTCTCGAATCGCGCTCGGTGGTCTTTCAGGCGCTGCTAGAGGATGCCGGGACGGTCGCGCCCGGTTCCGGGTGGGTGTTTCTCGACGGCGACATGGCGAACCCCCGCCCCTTTCAGACCACGAACGTCCTACTGGTCCCGGTGGCGGGCGCGACGGCCGCGGCCCTGATCATCCAGGGCGAGTACGCGGACGCCGACGGGAACTTCACCGCGTCCTCGTCGGAGGGCGCGACGACGGACGGGGCCGTCACGGCGCAGCTTTTGACGACGATCACCAACTACCCCCCGCCGCCGCCACCGCCGCAGCCGCCGCAACCCGGCAAGCCGCCGCCGCCGCCGCCGCCGCCGCCCAAGCCGCCGGTGACCTACACCATCAACGAGACCTGGACCGGCTGACCGGCGCGCGTCGCCTCATTCGGCGGCGGACGGGAGCGCCGCCAGGGCGGCCTCCCACTCCTTGAGGGCCTTGAGGTCCGGGGGCGATTCGGGGTTGGCTTCCAGGCAACGGCGCTGGGAGGCGATCGCCCGGGTCAATCGTCGCCGGGCCTCCTCGGGATCGGTCCCGACGACCGCGAGGGCCAGCCGCCCCTCGATCCGGCCGAGCAGGCCGACGTGGACGAGGTTTTCGGGATCGGTTCGAAGCAGCCCCGCGACCAGGGCCCGGGCGCGGTCGAGGTCGCGGCGGGCGTCGGCGTCCGCGCCTAGCCGGGCGCGGACGAGGAGGGCCTCGGCCAGCTTCCCGCGGTAGTGGACCACGTCGGGATACTCGGCCGCCAGGGCGTCGAGGTCGGCCGCGGCGGCGTCGATCGCGGTCTTGGCCTCGTCGTCGCGGCCGAGGCTCGACAGGGCGCGCGTCCGCGGGATTCGGGCGTAGGCGGTCAAAAACCTCAGGTCGGTGAAGCCGGGACTGCCGGCGAGTCCGACGGCGGCGCGGCGGATCGCCTCGTCCAGGACCGGCGCGGCGTCGGCCGGCTTCTCTTCGCCGATCAACGCCTCGCCGAGGGCGCAGAGGTAGACGACGACCTCCAGGCGATCGGTCGGGCCGGGGGCGTCGCCGTCGGCCAGGGGCCTCATCAGGGCGAGCGCGCGCTCGGCCTGGGCGCGGGCGTCGGCGAAGAGGCCGGTCAGCAGCAGGTTGTCGGCCAGGGAGGCGGCGACGCGGGCCTCGGAACGGGCGTACTTCGGCTCGTCCGGGCGCTCGCGGCGAAGTCGCGCGGCCAGATCCATGGCCTCGGCCAGGAACGGGGCGGCGGCGGCCGGGCGGTTGGCGAGCAGAAAGGGGCCGGCGGCGTCCTTGAGGGTTTCGGACAGGGTGTCGCGATACTTCGGCTCCCCGGGTCTGGCGGCGGCGGCGGCCCGAAGCAGCTCGACGGCCGCTCGGTACGAGTCGTCGGCGTCGCGGCCGAGCAGGCGCAGGATGTTGGCGTGCTCGCGGTAGGCGTGGCCGGCCATGTAGCGGACCTCGGGATCTTCCGGCTTCTGGCGCCGCAGAGTGTCGAGGAGCCTGGCGGTCACCGCCGCGATGTCGCCGCGGAGGGCGGTCGTGCCGGGGCCCAGCGGCAGATCCTCCATGCCGATCCGGCGGAGATAGCCGTTGACGGCCTCCAGCGAGGCGCGGAAGTTGGCCTCGCGCTGCAAGGCGGCGGTTTCGGCGCGGTCGCGCTGGCGGCGGATCTCGGCGTTGGCGGCGGTCGCGTTCAGATACAGCGCCGTCATGCCGATCGTGGCGCAGACCAACGCCACGCCGGCGGCGGCGACCGTCGCGCGGTGCCTGCGTCCCCAACGGCCGACGCGGACGGCCAGCGGCTCGTCGTAGGCCACGGTGGGCTCGTCGTCCAGCCAGCGCTCGACGTCCCGCGCCAGGTCGCCCGCCGCGGCGTAACGGTCGTCGCGGTCGAGGGCCATCGCCTTGAGGCAGACGGCCTCAAGCGCGGCGGGGACCGCGGCCGACGCCGCGCGGGGGCGGGGGAACTCGCCCCGACGGACCTTGGCGAGCACCGTCTCGAACGTCCCTCCCGCGATCGGCGCGCGGCCCGTCAGAAGCGCGTAGAGGATCGCCCCCAGCGCGTAGACGTCGCTGCGGCGGTCCAGCGCGCTTTGAAACCCCATGGCCTGTTCCGGGCTCATGTAGGACGGCGTGCCGACGACCACGCCGTCGCGCTCCGGCGAGGCGTCGCCGGCGAGCGTCTCGAACGCCGAGCCGGCCCGGCCGTCGGCGGCGGGGGTCGGAATGGCCAGGCCCCAGTCGACCACCAGGGTCTCTCCGAAGGGGCCCAAAAGGACGTGCTCCGGCTTGAGGTCGCGGTGGATCACGCCGCGGTCGTGAGCGTAGGCGACGGCGTGGCAGGCCTGGACGAAATGCCGCAAAAGCCGCGGCAGCGTCGGCCGCTCCTCTCCCGGCGCCAGGGGCGGGGCGTCGGCCGCGGCGTGGAGCTGCTTGAGCTTCTCGCGGAGGCTGGGGCCCTGGATGAACCGCATGGCGTAAAACGGCTCGCCGTCCTCGCGGACGCCCAGACTGTACACCGGCACGATCCCCGGATGCTCCAGCGCCCCGGTGACCATCCCCTCCAGGATGAACCGCGCGCGCCGGGACGGATGCCGGGCGAATCGCTCCTGGATGCGTTTCAGGGCGACGTCGCGGTTGAGTTCCCGGTCGCGGGCGATGAAGACCTTGCCCAGCGTCCCGGCGTCGTGGAAGCTCAGCACCTCGAATCGCGAGGCCGACCATCCCCCGACCGACCCGGCGTTCGGGGCGCCGTCCCGGGCGGCGCCTCCCGCGGCCGCGGTCTCGTCGTCGGGGGCGGTCGATTCCGACTCGGTCGTCCGCTGGGTCTCGTCCGTCGCCGCGGATCGAAACGTCGAGGGAAGCTCGGCCGCGACGTCGTCGCCCGTGGCGGTCGGATCGTCGAAAACGGCCTCGACCAGCCCGCGCGCGTCGGGGAACCGCGCGAGGTATTCCGCCCGCGACGGCGACTCCCCCGCCTCCAGCCGCAGCGACACCTCAAGCGCCAGCAGCCGCGACAGGACCGAATCGGTCACGGGCCCGACCGCCGTCTCGGCCAGGGAGTCCTCGATCCGGGGCCGTTCGCCGCTTCTCCAGGCGGTCTCGAACCGCGCGCGAGCGTCCGCGCCCCCGTCCGGGGCCGACGTCGAGAACTCCCGCGTCTGATCCTCAACGCCCCCGTCCATGCGACGCGTCCCCGAACGGGCCGTCTCCGGCCGCGCCGCCGCGGCCCTCGGGGCGATTATCGCGGAATCGTTCGCGACACGCCAACAACCATCGGAAAATTGAGTCCCGCGTGCTCCGTCGAAAACCACCGCGAGCGAGCATGCTGAATCTCTTCTCCCCTTGTGGGAGAAGGTGCCCCGAAGGGGTGGATGAGGGGGGCGCGACCAAGAGCGGTAAATTTCAAAGTCATGGCCCGACGCGAGATGCGACGCTGGTCATCCCCGCATCCGGCCTTCGGCCACCTTCTCCCACAAGGGGAGAAGGGATGCTCGGCATCACTCTTTTTTACTGACCGTCACGGATTTTGGGGGTGGTGGACATAACGGCCTTCCCCCCTCGCGG
>CALCIB010000203.1 GCA_937907525.1 uncultured Planctomycetales bacterium
AGGGGAGAAGGCCGTTTGGCGACGGCTTGCGAAAAAGTGTCGGGTCGTCAGCCCGATGGGAGAGGGGACGGGCGGGCGGTTCGGATCGTCACCAGGGCGCGGCGTGAGGTGGAGAGCCGGGATGGAGATGGTCGGGGTGGGGTCGGGGATCGTGGAGTGCGCCCGGATCGGGGCGATGATCGAGCGCCACGGCGAGTTGTTCTTGCAGCGCGTCTATACCGAGCGGGAGATCCGCTTTTGTCATTGCCGCCCGCGCGCCTTGCAATGGTTCGCCGCGCACTGGTCGGCGAAGGAGGCGGTGATGAGGGCGCTTGGGACCGGCCCCTTCGAGGGGGTCGCCTGGTCCGACTTCGAGATCCGCGTCGACCCGCGCGGCCGGGCGACGGTCCACGTCGGCGGTCCCGCCAAGCACGTCGTCCGCCGTCGCGGGGTCGCCGACGTGTGGCTCTCCATGGCCCACTGCCGAACCCACGCCACCGCCCACGCCACGGCGGTCGGCCGATCGGGGCCGACGCCGGAGGCGTGAGGGCGGGCGGTTCGTCGTCACTCCGTCGCGGCGGCCTCGGCCGATTCGGCGGCGGAGGCGGCCTCGAAGGAGGCGACGAGGTTGTTGATCTTCTCCAGGGTCTCGGCGCTTGGCTCCTTGGTCCCCTTGCACTTGGGGTACTTGGCGCAGCCCAGGAAGTAGCCGCGGCGGCCCTTGCGGGGGATCATCGGGCCGCCGCAGTCGTCGCACGTCTCGTCGAGTTGCAGCGTCTTGAAGTCCGGGCCCTTGGCGGCGGCCGCGGGGGGCGGGGCCATCTTGGCGACCTCGTCCTTCAGTTCGTCGGGGACCGGCACGGCGTTGCGGCACTTGGGATAACCCGTGCAGCCCAGGAACGGCCCGCGCTTCCCCTGGCGGACGGCCATCGGCTTGCCGCACTTCTCGCACTTCACGTCGATCTTGATCGTCGGCAGCGGCTTCCCCTCGGCGTCCACCGCCACGATGTTGCGGCACTTGGGATAGCCCGAGCAACCCAGGAAGGGCCCCCGGCGGCCGTCGCGCAGGATCATCGGCTTGCCGCACTTCTCGCAGACGTACTCGGTCTCCCGCGTCTTCTGGACCGGCGCGCCGTCGGGGCCGATGTCGAACGACTCCTTGCACTCCGGGTAGCCGGCGCAGGAGAGGAACTTCTCCCCCTTCTTGCTCTCGCGGATCAACAGCGGCTTGCCGCACTTGGGGCAGGCGTGGCCGCTGTCGACGGCCTCCGGCCGCGGCGCGCCGCCGACGGGGCGGGTCGCCTTGCACTCGGGGTACTTGGAGCAGCCCAGGAATTCGCCGGTGCGGCCGAACTTCATGACCATCGGCGCGCCGCAGACGTGGCAGACCTCGTCGGTCAGGATCTGGACCCGCTCCATCCCGGTCTCGGCCGCCTTGAGGGCCTCCTGGAACGGGTGGTAGAACTCGTCCAGGACCTTGACCATGTCTTCCTTGGCGGTGGCGATGCCGTCGAGTTCGTCCTCCATGTGGCCGGTGAACTTGAGGTCGAGGATCTTGGGGAAGTGCTTCACCAGCACGTCGGTGACGACCATCCCCAGCTCGGTGGCGAAGAACCGGCGGTCCTTGTGTTCGACGTACTTGCGGTCCTGGATGGTCTGGATGATCGGCGCGTAGGTCGACGGCCGACCGATGTTCTCCTTTTCAAGCGCCTTGATCAGCGTGGCCTCGCTGTACCGCGGCGGCGGCTGGGTGAAGTGCTGGGTGGCGGCCAGGTCTTGCAGGTCCAGGGGGTCGGCGACCTTGATCGGCGGCAGGAGCGCGTCCTCCTGCTTGCCGGCCGCGGGCCAGAGCCGGCGGTGGCCGTCGAAGCGGAGGATCTTCCCCTGGGCCTTGAACAGCCCCGGCCCGGCGGTGACGGCGACGTCGGTGACGGTGAAGACGGCCGGGGTCATCTGGCTGGCGACGAACCGCCTATAGATCATGTCGTAGAGTCGGAACTGGTCGTGGTTGAGGCGGTCGCGGACCTGCTCCGGGGAGAGGGCCAGGTCGGTGGGGCGGATCGCCTCGTGGGCCTCCTGCGCGTTCTTCCCGGCGGCGAAGCGGTTGGGCTTGGCCGGGAGGTATTTGTCGCCGTACTTGTCCTTGATCTGGTCGCGCACCGCGTCGAGCGCCTCGTTGGAGACGCGGAGGCTGTCGGTTCGCATGTAGGTGATCAGGCCGGTGGGGCCGGAGCCGTCGACGTCGATCCCCTCGTACAACTCCTGGGCCAGCTTCATCGTCTTCTTGCCGGAGAACCGGAGCCGGACGGCGGCCTGCTGCTGGAGCGTGCTGGTTTTAAAAGGCGGGTCGGCCCGGTCGAGCTTTTCCGCCTCCTCGACCTTGGAGACGAGGTAGTTCTCCGACGCCAGGACGTCGCGGATCTTTTGCGCGTCGGCCTCGGTCTTGGCCTCGAACTTCTTGCCGTCGTACTCGGAGAGCCCGGCCTCGAACCGCTCGTCCTCGCTGGTGGAGCCGGCGGGGGAGACGGTGGCGGTGATCCGCCAGAACTCCTCCTGGACGAAGGCGCGGATCTCGCGCTCGCGGTCGACGATCAGCCGGGTGGCGACCGACTGCACCCGGCCGGCGGAGAGGTTGCGGGCGACCTTCTTCCAGAGCAAGGGGGAGAGTTGGTAGCCGACGAAGCGGTCGAGGAACCGCCGCGCCTGCTGGGCGTTGACCATGTCCATGTTGATCGGGCCGACCTTGCCGAAGGCGTCGCGAACGGCCCGCTCGGTGATTTCGTGGAAGGTCACCCGGCGGACGCGCTCGTCGGGCAGGTCGAGCGCGTGCTGGAGGTGCCAGGCGATCGCCTCCCCCTCGCGGTCGGGGTCGGTCGCCAGGTAGACGACGTCGGCGCGGTGGGCGTCGCGCTTCAGGTCGCCGATGGTGTCGACCTTGGCCGGGACGATCTCGTAAGAGGGCCGGTAGCCGTCGGCGACGTCCAGCCCCAGCGTCCGCTTGGGAAGGTCGCGGACGTGGCCCATGCTGGCCTTCACGATGTAGCCGCGGCCTAAAAACTTGTTGATCGACTTGGCCTTCTTGGGGCTCTCGACGATCACCAGGGCCGGCCCGCCCCCCGCGGGGCCCAGGTCGACCGGCGACGCCTTGGCCGCGGACTTCCCGGGGGCGGCCTTCCTGGCCGCGGCCTTCTTGGGCGCGGCCTTTTTCGACGTACCGGCCGCGGCCTTGGGCTTCTTGGCGGCGGCCTTGGGCTTCTTGGTCGCGGCGTCCGAGGCGTCGCCGTTCTCGGCTGCGGTCTTGGCGGTGGATTTTGGCGGCACGGTTTCGTCCTATGATCTGTCCTGGATGCCGGATGCGTCGTTCCGTCGGTTGTCCGCCGGGATCCGCCGGCGGAGACTCCGATGTTGCCCCGGACGGTGAAATTGCTACGATGGGGACTTCCGAATCGATCGGTCGCGACCTCGTTCCCTCCGCCTCCGAGGCGAAGGGTGGATTGAAACCCAATAGCGGCATAAGCTAGGGTAACGGGGCCTGTCAAGGGGGGGACGCCCGGGAGGCCTCCCCCGACGCCTCTCGCAAGCACCTAGAGGATTCCATGTCTTTCGAGGTCTTCCGCCGCAACCAAAAGGTGGGACTGGTCGCCCTGACCCTCCTCGCCATGGTCAGCTTCGTCCTGGCCGACAGCCTGCCGCGACTCCTGGACTTCGGTCGCGCCCCCCAGGACGTCGAGGTCGCCACCATCTTCGGCCGGCCGGTCCGCCTCAGCGACCTCAACCTGATGGCCCGCCAACGCTCCCGCGCCAACCACGTCGCCTCCCTGCTCGGCATGGACATGTTCTCCCGGGAGTTCTTCGGCGGCCTCAAGCAACGCGACCTGATCGACGCCCTGATCCTCCAAAAGGAAGCCGACCGCCTGGGGATGCCCGCCGACGCCGTCGTCGGCCGCGAGTGGCTCCGCGCCGTCACCGGCGGTCGGATCAACCGCGAGACCTTCGCCCAAATCTACAGCGCCTTCAGCAATGAAGTGACCCAGGAACAACTCCTGACCGACCTCGCCAACCAGGTCCGCCTCGCCAAGGTCCGGATGCTCCCCGGCGAGCCCCTGACGACCCCCTACGACGCCTTCCGCGCCTACCGCGGCCAGAACGAACGGGTCGCCGCCAAGCTCGTCGAGTTCCCCGTCGCCGACTTCCTCGACAAGACGGGCGAACCCTCCGACGCCGACGTCCAGGCCCTCTACGACAAGTACAAGGACGTCCTCCCCGACCCCGACGCGGCCACTCCCGGCTTCAAGATCCCCCGCCGCGTCCAGGTCGAGTTCGTCACCGCCGACGCCGCCGCCCGCGCCCACGCCGCCCGCGAGAAACTGACCGACGACGAACTCCAGACGTTCTACGAGAACCACAAAAACGAGTACGCCGTCCCCTCCGAACTCCCCCAGGACCTCTTCGCCGACGCCGCCGAACTCACCCCGCCGGTCGTCCAGTCGTTCGCCGACGTCCGCGCCCAGCTCGTCGACCGGCTCGCCGACGAGAAGGCCCAGGCCGAGATCCACGAACTCTTCGGCAAGATCCGCGACGAGGCCCTCATCCCCTACGTCGACGACTACCTCACCATGCTCGACGACCAGGCCGCCGATCCCAAGGCCAAGGTCGCCGCGCCCGAGCCCGTCGACCTCAAGGCGATCGCCGCCGAGGACGGCCTGGCCTACGAGATCTCCCCCCTGATGACCCGCGAGCAGGCCGCCATGTACGGCATGATCGCCAACGCCCAGGTCGGCTCCGAACGCTTCAGCAACGGCCGCGGCTTCGTCGACGAGATGCTCGACCCCAAGCTTGGCCTTTACGAGCCGGTGGAACTCACCGACATCGTCGGCGGTCGCTACCTGGCCCGCAAGCTCAAGGACGAGGCCCCCAGGATCCCGCCGCTGGAGGACGTCCGCGGCGACGTCGTCCACGCCTGGAAGCTCGAAAAGGCCCGCCCCCTGGCCGAGAAGGCCGCCAGGGACCTCGCCGCCAAGCTCAAGGCCGACTCCCAGGGCAAGATCGAGGGCGAACGGGTCGACGGCCACGACGTCCTGGCCGTCCCGCCGATCGCCCGCCGTCAAAGCGGCGTCTCCACCAACCCGTTCGAGCCCGCCCCCGAGGTCGAGACCCCCGTCCCCGACGTCCCCCACGCCGGCGAGGCGTTCCGCGACGCCTACTTCGCCCTCCAGGAAGGCCAACCCGCCGTCGCCGCCGACCGGCCCGAGACGACCTACTACGTCATGGCCCTCGACCGCCGCGAGGCCGTCGACTTCGACGAGTTCTACGGCCCCGTCGGCGAGGAGATGCGCTTCCGCTCCCTCGCCCGCCAGGAAGCCGGCGTCCGCCAGGACGAGGCCTGGATGAATCGCCTCCGCCGCCAGGCCGGCCTCGCTCCCGACTGGACGCCCCCCGACGAGAAGGAAGAGACCAAGAACCAGTCCCACGGTTGACCCCTCGGCTTCTCCCTTCCGCCACGTCGCCGCCGACGACCCCGCCGCCCGCGACCCGGACGTGGGCAAGCCGCGGCGGCGGTCGTAAAATCGCCGAAGGAACGCCGCCGAAATGGCTTCCGGGAATCCTCGGGGCCGACTCGCGTGGCCTCAAGAGGAATTCATCCACGGATTTCCCAGATTGACGCGGATTCGGATCGGATAATTTAAGGTAATCTGTGTTAATCCGGGAAATCCGTGGATATTCTCCCCAGGTCGTTCGTGGGAAGTTGTTTTCGGCGGCGTTCCATCGGCGCGCGACGGACGGACGAAGGACTCATCGACTTTGGAACACGAACGGCGGGGCGACGGGGAGGGACTCGGCAATCCCGCCTGGTTCGCGTTGACGACGCGGCAATCGGAATTCGCCGGCGGCGGCGGCCTGGCCCGCCGCTATCCCGCCGCGGTCGCGCCGATCGTCGCCGTCGCCGACCCCGGCCCCGCGGCCGCGGCCGCGGCGCTGGGTCTGGCCGAGCCGGGGGAGTCGCTGAACTTCATCGGCGTCGTCCCCGACGACCTGGCCGGCTGGGACGTCAAGCAGACATCCACCATCGCCCAACTGGCCTTCGACGGCCGGCCGATCGAACTCGACGACGACGACGGCGTCGAAACGCTCGGCGCCGCCGACGTCCCGGAGATGCTCGACCTGACCGCCGCGGTCCACCCCCGGTACTTCCGCGCGCGGACCCGCGAAATGGGCCTCTACCTGGGAATCCGCCACGAGGGACGACTGATCGCCATGGCCGGCCAACGCATGTGCGCCGACGGCTGGCGCGAGATCAGCGGCGTGGCGACCCACCCGGAACACCGCCGTCACGGCTGCGCCAGCCGCCTCGTCGCCCGACTCGCCGCGGCGATCCTCGCCGAAGGGCTCGCCCCGTTCCTCCACGTCGACGTCACCAACGCCGCCGCCCGCGCCGTCTACGAGAAAGCCGGCTTCCGATGGCGCCGCGACCTCCACACCGTCAAGGCCCGCCGCCGCGACGATTGACTCCCGCGCCGGCCCTGTCCAAAACCTGGGACGCCGGGAAATTGGAACCACGGAAAACACGGAAAGAGCCGGGAGAAGACGGCACTCGCCGATGACGGGGATCACGGGTTCCAAAACGAGGATCGGGCTTTTTCTTTCGGGCTCGTCCCTCTTTCCGTGTTTTCCGTGCCTTCCGTGGTTCCTGAATTTCCGATCAGGAGCAGGTTCTCGACAGAGCATCCCGCGCTCCGAAGGCCGCGCCCGCGGATCGCCGATCATCGCCGCTTCGCGTTGGCGGCCAGCATGTTGCAGAACAACGCCCCCTGGCCCATGGCGTCGTCGAGCGCCTTGTGGGTGTGGGGAAGGGCGTCGAACCAGGCCCGCGGCATGTTCCGCTTGACGGTCGCGCGGTAGTCGGTCCCCAGGACCGCCATCGCGTAGCTTTTGATGTCGAGCGCGGAGAACGAGAATGGCGACTCGCCCGCGAACCGGATCAAGTACCAGTAGACGAACAGGAAGTCGAACCCGGCCGGGTAGCCGACGAACACCGGCTTGCCCGGAAGGGCCTTCAGCCAGGCGACGTAGGCGGGCATGGCCTCGGCCGGGTCGCGAGGCTCGGCGCGGCAGGCGGCCCACGCCTCGGGCTGGGTCCGCCACCAGGCCATCGTGTCGGGGTGGCCCGTCGCGTCCGGCAGGGTCTCCAGGTTCGCCTCGAAGGTCGCGACCAGCCGCTTGTCCGCCGTGAACGCGGCCGAACCGAAGCTCAACATCGAATGCGGGCCGGGGATCGGGCCGTCGGTCTCGACGTCCGTGCTGACGTAGATCTCGCTCACGGCCTTCTCCCCACTCTTGACCGCCCATCGACGCCGACGGATTCCCCCGATCGCGCGTGGCGACATTATAATGTCGGGACGCTCGGTCGAAAACCAGTGATAACGGGCATGCATCCCCCCTTCTCCCCTTGTGGGAGAAGGTGCCCCGAAGGGGCGGATGAGGGGGGCGCGACCGAAGGCCGTGAACTTCGAGGCCATGGCCGGACGCGGAATGCGACGTCGGTCGCCCCCTCATCCGGCCTTCGGCCACCTTCTTCCACAAGGGGAGAAGGGATGCTTGTCATCGTGGTTTCTCCAGGTTTTCGATCGAGCAATATTGGGATTGATCGAAGCGTATCGCCAGGAGGCGCGCGATGGGCGTCGAGTACCGCCATTACCTAATCCCGGAGGAGAACGACTTCCGCCCCGGCCCCGTCGAGGCCGCCCGGCTGATCGCGGCGCTGGTCGAGGCCCGGTTCGTCGCGCGAACCGAGGCCGACCCGTTCCCGACCCCGTTCTCATATTCCCAGACCCATGAGTACACGGAAGGGTCGAGCTGCTTTCTCCTCACCCCGGCCGACCGCGGTGCGGTAGGCGACGGGCGGCCCTGGCCATCCCCCTGCAAGGCCGAGGACCTCGCCCGGCTCGGCGCGGGGGACTTCCGCCTGGGGTGGGACGTCGAACCCCTTGAAACGTCGGGGCTCGTCTACCCGCTGACGGAAGTCCCGGACGACGCCTACTACACCCTGGAGTTGCATTTCGCCGACGACTTCGTCTACGAAACCTCCGAGCAGATCGACCCGTTTCGCGACTCCGACGTCACCTGCTGCGACCGACGGCTGGACTACTGGGTGCCCAACGACGAGGAGGGGCCTTCGATGTTCGCCCAGAGAATCCGTCGGACTTGCCCGAGTTGCGGCCGGGAGTTCCGGCCTCAGCACCATCTCGCCAACCATAGACACCCGCTCACCGGCGAACGCCGCGAACGCCGCGAACGCCTCGGAGGCGCGACATACCGTTTCGCCGTGTTCGTCGATTGCGGCAAGTGTTTTCCGTATCCGGTGAAGCGCTTCTTGATGAATCGCGACCTCGTGGCGATCGTGGAGCGGACGCTGGGCCGGACGTTTTACGAGATCGGAACGGTGTATTGAGCCGGTCGGGGCGCCCCCAAAGCCCAGGGCGCCCCGACCGCGCTCACGCGCCGGCCTGGACGTGGGCCTCGACGAACCAGAGCCATTTGTCGATGCCGCGGGAGACCTCGGTGAAAAGGTCGGCGGAGTCCTGGTCGCCGAGTTCGTCGGCGGCCTTGATCGCCGCGCGGGCGTTTTTGCCGAAGGCGGCCAGGGCGGTCGCCAGGGCGTCGACGTGGTCCCGGCCGGTCGTCGCCGACGCGGGGTACTCGGGCAGGCCGCTCCGAGCGGCGACCGACCGCGACGTTCCATGGACGACCCCGCCAAGTTGCACCGCGCGTTCGGCGATCTCGTCGCCGAACTCCAGGACCGCCGCGGCCACCTGGTCGAACAACTCGTGCAGGGCGATGAAGCTCGGCCCCTTCACGTTCCAGTGCGCGTGCTTCGTCTGCGAGTGCAGATCGAGGCAGTCCGCCAACCGCGCGTCCAATAGCGCGACCGTCTTCTCGCGAACCGCCGACGGCAGGTCGTTCTTCGTCTCGAACACGGGAAAGCCTCCTGAATCGAGGATCGGCGGATCGACCCGCCATTGATCGATCGAATTATAGCGGCTTCGGGGATAAACCGCGATTATAGGTCGCATCACGGTATCTGGACCGATTCGACGTCTGAAACGCAAGCTCCCCTGTGCGAGCCCGCCGCCCTCCCCTATAAATTCAATACGACCCTCTCATCAGGGCGTTCCGCGCGCGGAGCGAGCGCGCGTGACGTCATTCTCGCATCAGGACATCCCGGCTTATGTTGGACTCTCAGATCGAGTCGATCGTCAAGGCCAGGGCCGAGATCGCCGCCCGGCCGCGGCCGGGCGCGGCCGGCGACGTCGAGCCTACAAGGACCTCTCCCGACATGACGGACGCCCGGATCGAGCCGTTGGTGAAGGTCAGGACCAAGATCGTCGCCACGATGGGCCCGGCGTCGCGGGATCCGGAGACGCTCAGGAGGCTGATCGTCGCCGGGGTGGACGTGTTCCGGTTGAACTTCTCGCACGGCAGCCACGAGGAGCACTCGGAGACCTACCGCAGGATCCGGGAGGTCGGCCGGGAGTTGGGGCGGGAGATCGCCATCCTCCAGGACCTTTGCGGGCCCAAGATCCGGTTGGGGTCGATCGCCGGCGACGTCGTCGCCTGCGATCAGGACGCCGAGTTCGTCCTGGCCGCGGAGGCGGCCGACCCGGCCGACCCGTTCGAGTTGACCTGCACCTACAAGGAACTCGCCGACGACCTGGAGATCGGCCAGACGGTCCTCTTCGCCGACGGCACGGTGGGGATGGTCGTCACCGAAAAGCGACCCGGCCGCGCCCGGCTGAAGGTGACGTTGCCCGGGCGGATTCGGTCCAACCAGGGGATCAACGTCCCGGACGCCTCGCTGTCGGTCTCGGCCCTGACCGACAAGGACGTCGCCGATCTGGACTGGACGGCCAGGCACGAGGTCTCCTACGTCGGCTTGTCGTTCGTCCGCCACGCCGAGGACGTCGTCCGCCTGCGCTCGGAGTTGGAGGCCCGCGGGTGTCACGCCCGGATCATCGCCAAGATCGAGAAGCCCCAGGCCGTCGCCGACCTGGAGGCGATCGTCGCCGAGGCCGACGGCGTGATGGTGGCGCGCGGCGATCTGGGGGTGGAGATCGACGTCGCCAAGGTTCCCGCGGTGCAGAAGCGGATCATCGAGCTGTGCCACAAGGCGCGCGTCCCCGTGATCACCGCCACCCAGATGCTCAACAGCATGGAGTCGTCCAGCAGGCCGACGCGCGCCGAGGCGTCCGACGTCTTCAACGCCGTCCTCGACGGCACCGACGCCGTGATGCTCTCCGGCGAGACCGCCATCGGCGACTACCCCGTCGAGGCCGTCTCGGTCATGAGCCAGATCGCCGCCGAGGCCGAGAACCTCGTCTTCAGCCGCTTCGGCGACGGCTACGCCGAACGGCTCTTCTCCTCCAACGTCTGCCCCTACTGCTCCGGCCGCCACGCCCGCGGCGCCGTCGCCAGGGCCGGCCAGGTCTTGCCGATCACCGAGGCCGTCGTCGAGGCCGCCAGCCGCGCCGCCTCCAAGCTCGACGCCGCCCTTTTGGTCGTCTCCACCCACTCCGGCCGCACGGCCCTGGCGCTTTCCAAGCAGCGGGTGGCCACCCCGATCCTGGCCTTGACCAACGACCCCGAAGTCGCCCAGGCGATGGCCCTGTACTGGGGCGTCACCCCGCTGCACATCCCCAGGCTCTTCGACTCCGGCCAGGTCCTCTCCTTCGCCGACGAATGGTGCCGCGAGCACGACCTGATCCAGTCCGGCGACCGTCTCGTCGTCGTCCGCGGCATCTTCCCCGACAACCCCAGCCACAACGCCATCCTCGTCCACGAGGTGGAATGAGTCCGGTCGACGCCGCTCCGTCGCAAATCTGATCCCGACCGGAAGACCGGGAACCACGGAGTCACGGAGAGCGCGGAGAGAGCGACGAGTTCGATGGAAAGAACCCGACTTGCGTTTTAGAATCTCCGATCTCTTTCAGCAATGAACTTCATCGCCTCAACGGCCTCTCCGTGACTCCGCGGTTCCTGGTTCCCCGAATGCCGGGTTTGCGACGGAGCGAAGGTGTTCGACTTTCGCTTCGGGACCCGCGCTTTCTTTCAGCGACGAGTTTCATCGTCTCCGCGCCTTCTCCGCGTCCTCCGCGTCTCCGTGGTTCCCATTCCCCCCAACTCCGTGACGATCGGAAGGCCGCCGCCACCGCCGGGGCGTCGACGCCGACGCTCCGCCCCTCCCTCCCAGTCTCCGCCCCCCCTTCGCCGTGGCCGCCGTCGCGCGGCCCGTCGATCGCGCATTCGAAAAAGCGCGCCGAGACGCGGCAGCGATCTAATATTTTGAACAACGTCGTAAGTCGAACGCCGAATGACTTTTAAGTCCATGGTCCGACCGAAGTCGTGGGTTTGGCGTTCGAAATCTTGTTAAGGTTCCATCCTCGGAACCGTTTCATGCGATAACGGATCGCGTGACTGCATCTTGGCGGCCATCGCGAGACATTAGGAATTCGACCGCTTGATCTGATCGGTCGGTCCAGGTCGGTCTGATTCGGATCGGCGGCGATTCGACGGCGATGACGGTCGGACGTGACGGACAAACACCGTATTTCTTCAGGCTCGATCGACGTCGATCGATGAGCGACCGCGAGAGACGAGACGAAGAAGCGCCCCCATGAAGCGGACGACGGCGACGCGGCGGCGACGGGACCGGCGGGCGAGGGCGATCGCGAATCGGCGCGGGCCGCGATTCGCGCCCTGGACCGACTTCCTGGAGGAACGGACGTTGTTGTCGGTCTCGATCGTCGACGTCTCGGTCCTGGAGGGGAACGGCGGCCCCGTCCAGGTCGCCGGGACGTTCGCGACGAGTTCGCAGACCGACTACTACCAGTTCCAGGCGACCGCCGGGCGGACGTTCCTGTTCGACAGCGTCCGGGCCGACGCCCCCGGCTACTGGAACCTCTACGGGCCCGACGGGACCAACCTGGCCGGGACCTACCTCTCCAACGACTTCGAGGGCTTCCTCCCCTGGACCGGGACCTACGTCCTGGCGGCGTCGGGTCCCGGCGGGGCGCTCGCCCAGCCCGACTACGGCTTCCGGATCTTCGACGTCAGCCTCCCCGACGCGGCGCTCGGGTCGAACTTCGACGCGGTCCAGTCGGGGACGCTCGCCGCCGGCCAGAGCGTCTCCCTGGAGTACCCGGCCTCGGCCGGCACGCAGATCTACTTCGACAACCTCCGCGCCGGCGCCGGCGCGACGGTCCAGTTGATCGACCCCTCGGGCGAGAACGTCGCCTCGACCGGCTCGAATTCCAGCAACTACGACCCGACCTACTCCGCCCCGGTCGTCCTGCGGATGACGGGGACGTACCAGGTCAAGATCACCGGGACGGGCGACTACAAGTTCCGGATCCTGGCCTTGCCGGGCGCCGCCGCGGACCTGACGCTCGGCGCGACGGCCCAGGGGAGCGTGGCGGACTACAAGACCGAGTTCTACAAGTTCGAAGGCGCGATCGGCCAGGACCTGGTCTTCGACGGCCAGGGGACCAGCGACAACGCCTACGTCTACCTGATCGACCCGACGGGGAACACGGTCGGGCTCAGCAGCTTCGACGCGCGCGCCGATTCGGCGCCGTTCCGGCTGACGAAGGCCGGCGCGTACCTGCTGGGGGTGCAGGGGAGGAAGGCGGGGGCTTCCGACTACAAGTTCCGGCTGATCGATCTCGGCGCCTCGCCCGCCGCGACGTACGCCGTCGGCGCCGTCCAGACCGGCGCGCTCGACCCCACCAACGAGATCGACGCCTACCGCTTCGACCTGACCGCCGGCCAGCGGGTCTACGTCGACAACCTCGGCGGCTCGGGCGACAACTACGGCGGCTACTGGAACGTCTACGGCCCCAACGGGCAGGCGATCGCCTCCGGCTACCTTTACGCGCCCGGCGGCGACAACGGCGACGGCGAGTTCGTCGCGCCTTCCACCGGGACGGTACCACCTGATCGCCCGAGGCCAGGGGGGCGCGTCGGCGTTCTCCTACAGCTTCAAGATCTCGGCGACGACCGGCGCGACGACGAGCCTGACGCTCGGAACGCTCACGAGCGGCGCGATCGACGCCCCCGGCCAGCAGAACGTTTACACCTTCACCGCCGCGGTCGGCCAGAAGCTCTACCTCGACGGCCGGGGAGGCGCGGGCATCTACGCCTATCTCTACGGTCCCACCGGCGCGACGGTCATCGGCGGCGCCCAACTGACCGGCGATTCGTCGGTCGTCACGCTGACGACGGCCGGCGCCTACCGCCTGGTCGTCGACGGCGGCGGCTCCGCCACCGGCGCGTACTCGTTCCGGCTGTCGGACCTGGACGCGAACGCGACTCCTTACACCCTCGGCGGCGTCCAGGCCGGGACGCTCGACCCGACCAGCGAGACTGATCTTTACAAGTTCGACCTGACCGCCGGCCAGCGGGTCGTCTTCGACAACCAGGGGGGCGCGGGGGACACCTACGGCGGCCAATGGACCGTCCACGGCCCCAGCGGCCAGGGGATCACCGGCAACTACCTGTACCCCGGCGGCGGCTCCTCGGGCGACGGCGAGTTCGTCGCGCCGGTCTCCGGGACGTATTACCTGGCCGCCCGGGGCCAGGGGGGCGCGTCGGCGTTCTCGTACAAGTTCCAGATCTCGGCGACGACGGACGCGACAGCCACGGACGACTTCGGCGGGGTCCGCTCCGGAACGATCGCCGCGGGGCAGGTCGTCACGTCCACCTTCTCGGCCGCGGCCGGGACCTGGGTCTACTTCGACAGCCAGGACAAGGGGGGCGACCCCCTGCGCGCCTCCCTGACCGACCCGGACGGCGTCGTCGTCTACACGGCGTACATCGATTCGTCCGACTACGGCCCGTACATGCTCCCCAAGGGGGGGACGTACACGCTGAAGATCCAGGGCAACAACGCCACGTCGACCGGCTCGTACCGCTTCCGGCTGCTCAACCTGGCCGCGGACTCCACCCCGCTGACCCTGGGGGCGACGACCACCGGGACCACGCCGAGCGACGAGACCGACTTCCACCGCTTCACCGGCGCCCCCGGCCAGCGGCTGCTGTTCGATAGCCTCGCCGCCGACGGCGGCGCGGCCAACCAGGTCTACTACACGCTGTTCAACCCCGACGGCTCGACCCTCACGTCCGGCTGGGCGTACGGCGACGGCCAGCCGATCACGCTGGTCCAGGCCGGCGAATACCACCTGCGGCTGGAACCGAACGCCGCCGCGGCGACGAACTACTCGTTCCGGCTGATCGACGTGGACGCCACGCCCGCCGAGGCGTACACGCTTGAGACGACGAAGACCGCGACGATGGACCCCGGCAACTCCGTCGACGTCTACACGTTCGACGGGACCGCCGGCCAGCGGTTGTACGTCGATATCCTATCGCCCGACTCCCCGTACTCCGGATTCTGGCGGCTCTACGACCCCAACGACCAGAGCGTCGTCTCGGGTTCCTACATCCGCGCCGACTACGACGGCGAGGTCGTCCTGCCGTCGACCGGCCGGTACGTCCTGGCCTTCTTCGGCAACGGCGCCGACGCGAGCTTCGACTACGGCTTCAAGGTCGTCGCGGCGACCGCCACCTCCACGGCCCTGACGCTGGGCGACACGGTGACGGGGACGCTCGCGAAGCCGGGCGACCAACGCGAGTTCACCTTCAGCGGAACGGCCGGCCAACGGATCGCCGTCGACCTGCTGAACAACCTGAGCGGCTCGATCCGGCTGGCGCTCTACGACGAGCTCGGCAACGTGCTGTTCAACTCCACCGGCGACCTGAACTCGCTGACGCTGACGCGGTCGGGCGTCTACCGGGCGGTGGTCGACGGCTACGGCGACGCCACCGGATCCTTCTCCTTCCGGGCGGTCGACCTGGCGACGGCGGCGACGCCGAACGTCGGCGCGGACAAGGCCGTGGTCCAGATCCACCTGGACGCGGCGACGACCGACCGGCCCTACGTCTACTACCAAACGGCCGACGGCACCGCGAAGAACGGCGAGGACTACGTCGCCCGCTCGGGCTACGTCTACTTCGCGCCCGGACTGACCTCGCGCTGGATCGTGGCGCCGATCGTCGGCGACAAGACGGTCGAGCCGGACGAGACGTTCGAGGTTCGACTGACCAGCCCGTCGTCGGGCCAGACGATCGTCAAGAGCGCGGGGACCGTCACGATCCTCAACGACGACACGTCGGCGACGATGGCGATCGACGACGTCACCCGGGTCGAGGGGAGCGGCGGCGGGACGACCGCCTTCGTCTTCACCGTGACCCTCTCCGACGCGGTCGCCGACCCGGTCACCGTCCACTACAAGACGGCCGACGGCGCCGCGACCGCCGGCTCGGACTACGAAGCGGCCGAGGGGACCGTCACCTTCGCCCCCGGCGAGACGACCCGGACCATCACCGTCCAGGTGACGGCCGACGACGACGGCGAGGCGAACGAGACGTTCTTCATCGACCTCTCCAGCCCGACCAACGCCGAGATCGCCCGAGGCCGCGGCAAGGGGACCATCCTCAACGACGACGCCCGCGTCTCCATCGACGACGTGGTCGTGACGGAAGGCGACTCCGGGACCGCGCGAGCGGTCTTCACGGTGACGCTCTCCTCCCCCAGCAGCCTCCCCGTCGGCGTCAACTGGTCCACCGCCAACGGCACGGCCGCCTCCCCGTCGGATTATACGGCCGTCTCCGGAACCCTGACGTTCGATCCCGGCGAGACCAGCAAGACCATCGTCGTGACGATCCAGGGCGACCCCAATCCCGAGCCCGACGAGACGTTCTTCGTGAACCTCTCCAACGCGACCAACGCCGCGTTCTCGAAGGCGCAAGGCAAGGGGACCATCCTCAACGACGACGCGGCGCTCTCCATTTACGACGCCTGGATCGTCGAGGGGGACTCCGGGACCAAGGACATGCTGTTCACGGTCTCCATCCCCTACGCCTCCACCAAGACCGTGACGGTCGACTTCGCCACCGAGGACGGCGACGCGACGGCCGGCTCCGATTACGCGACGACCGCCGGCGCGCTGACCTTCGCGCCGGGAGAGACGTCCAAGACCGTCCGCGCGCCGATCCTGGGCGACACGACCCCCGAGGCGAACGAGACGTTCGTCGTCCGACTCTCCAACGCGACCAACGCCGCGATCGCCCGTGCCGCGGCCACGGGGACGATCTACAACGACGACACCACGATCTCCATCGACGACGCCTCGATCGTCGAGGGAGACTCCGGAACCTCCACCGTCAACGTGACGGTGCGGCTCTCCGTCGCCAGCAGCGGGACGGTGACGGTGAAGTACGCCACCGCCGACGGCACGGCGACCGCCGGCTCCGACTACGTGGCGAAGTCCGGCGCGCTCGTCTTCAGCCCCGGCCAAACGACCCAGACCGTCGCGATCACCGTCAACGGCGACGCCGTCGCCGAGCCCGACGAGTCTTTCCACGTCAAGCTCAGCGACCCCACCGCCGCCCTGATCGCCGATCCCCAGGGGACCGTCACCATCCGCAACGACGACGGCTCGCTGCGGGTCCAGGGCGTCTCGGCCCGGGAAGGGGACTCCGGCACCCGCGGCTTCGACTTCACGGTCTCGCTGGACCACGCCTCGACCAAGACCGTCACGGTGGACTACGCCACCGAGGACGGCGCGGCCGAGGCCGGCACCGACTACGCGGCCGTCTCCGGAAGTCTCGCCTTCAACCCCGGCGAGACCTCCAAGGTCGTCCGCGTCCTGGTCAACGGCGACGTGCTGGTGGAGGACGACGAGGACTTCCAGCTCGTCCTCTCCAACCCGAGCGACGCCGTGCTCGCCGTCGCCTCGGCGACCGGCCTGATCCTCAACGACGACGCGCCGCCGAGCCTCTCCATCGGCTCGGCCGCGGTGACGGAGGGGGATTCGGGGACGACCGCCGCGACGTTCACGGTGACGCTGTCGACCGCAAGCGCCAAGGAGGTGACGGTGAAGTACGCGACCTCCGGCGTCACGGCGACGTCGGGCGCGGACTTCAAGGCCGCCTCCGGCACGCTCGTCTTCGCGCCCGGCGAAACCTCCAAGACGATCTCCGTCGACGTTATCGGCGACCTGCTCGACGAGGACGACGAGACGTTCCACGTCACGCTCTCCTCGCCGACCGACGCCGTGATCGCCAACGTCGCGGGCGTGGGGACGATCGTCGACGACGACGAGGCGCCGACGATCTCCATCGCCGACGCGAGCGTCGCCGAGGGGGACGTCGGAACGGTCGACGCCGGCTTCACGATCACCCTGTCGGCCGCCAGCGGCAAGACGATCACCGTCCAGTACGCCACCGCCGACGGCTCCGCCTCGGCCGGGTCGGACTACGAGGCCGGGTCCGGGACGCTGACCTTCGCGCCCGGCGAGACGTCCAAGACGATCGCCGTCCGCGTCGGGGGGGACGTCGACGTCGAGCCGGACGAGACGTTCACCGTCAACCTCTCCAACGCGACCAACGCCGCGATCGGCAACGCCGTCGGCGTCGGCGCGATCCTCAACGACGACCATGAAGCCGACCCGGCGCCCACCATCGCCTCGATCGTGATCGACGACGGCGCCGCCCAGCGCTCCATGGTCCGGAAGCTGACCGTCACCTTCAGCGAACCGGTGACGCCGCTCCCCGGCGCGTTCGTCCTGAAGCGCTCCGACGGGGCGTCGGTCGACGTCGTCGCGACCACCCGCGTCGAGGGCGGCCGGACGGTCGCGGTCCTGACGTTCCAGGGCGCCGGGATCGTCGGCGGCTCGCTGGCCGACGGCGATTACGTCCTGACCGTCCTGGCCGATAAGGTGACCGACTCCGCCGGCCAGAACCTCGACGGAAACGGCGACGGCGCGGCCAACGACGCGGCGATCTTCGAGCTGTACCGCTTCTTCGGCGACCTCGACGGCGACCGCGACGTCGACGCGCTCGACTACGCCAAGCTCTACCAGGTTCGCGGCCTCAAGAGCTACCTCGACGCCCTCGACTTCGACGGCGACGGCGCCGTGGACGCCATCGACATCCAGGCGTTCCTGGCCAACTACCGCAAGGCGTTGAAAAAGCCCTGACGGCCGACCGACGGCCGCGGCCGGGAAGCCGGCGCCGTCGAAACCCGACGTCCCGCCCTCGGCCGCGACCGGGGCGGGACGCGGCCGCGCCAGGCCGCCGCGACCCGACGCGCGGTATTGAAACGACCCGGATCAAAAGGCGCGGTACCATCTATGCAACCGACGGAAAAGTCGTTGTGATGCCTTTCGGCTACATGCGATTCCCAACGTCACAATCGCGCGGAACATTGAATCAAGGAACGTTCACGATGAAGAACCGTGGCATCTGGCTCGTCGCGATCCTGTTCGCGTTCGGAGCGTCGATGACGACGCGAGCCGACCTCGTCTACAGTCTGGCGGCCGATCAATCGAGTTACGACGTGAACGTCGGCGACACGGTCGCCGTGAACGTCTACCTCGTGGAGACGGCCACCGGCGGCTCGACGTCCCTGCTCGGGGATACCGACGCCGGGCTGATCACCGCGGAGATCCGGCTGGCCTTCGGGGCGACGGACCCGGCGCAAGTCCATGGCGAGGGCGACATCTCCAGCAACGGTTCGTTCGACGGCTCTTCGCTGGTCAAGGGCGTGGGCCCCGGGATCGCCACGCTCCAGCAGGACGTCGACTTCGGCTCCCCGCCGGTCCCAGGCTTCGCTCGGGGCCCGGACGTGTTCGCCGCGTGGCTGGGGACCTTCACCTTCACCGCCGACGCCGTCGGGACCACCCACGTCGCGATCGAGGGCTTCAACGCGAACGCCACCAACTTCACGGCGACCAACGCGAACTTCGAGATCTTCGAGCTGACGGTCCAACCCGGCTCGTTCTCGATCCACTCCGAGAGCGGAACGGCCGTCCCCGAGCCGTCGACGTGGATCCTGGCCGCGACCGCGGCGCTGGGGCTGGCCCCGACCCTCGGACGGCGGCCGACCCGCTGACGTCCGATCCGCCGCCGCCTCCTTGAGCCGCCTCGCCGCGCCGGATATGTTCGGCGGTTGGTTGAAGACTTGTTCCGCGTTCCCGATCGGAGGCTCGACGATGCTCGTAAGGACCGGCGGCGACAGGCGGGAGTTCCTGAAGGTGGCGGCCTCCGGGGCGACCCTCGCCGTCCTTGGCGAAGCGCCCCGCGCCGCGGGCGCGGCGTTCCGGGCCAAGAACGATCGGCCCCGGCTGGCCCTGATCGGCGCCGGCGGCCAGGGCTCCGGCGACGCCCGCGGCGCGTCCCGCTTCGGCGACTTCGTCGCCATAGCCGACGTCGACCGCTCCCACGCCGAACGCGCCCGCGACGACGACCACATCGGCAAGAAGAAGGCCGAGATTTACGGCGACTACCGCAAGCTCCTGGAACGCGACGACGTCGACGCCGTCATCATCGGCACCCCCGACCACTGGCATACCAAGATCTGCATCGACGCCATGAAGGCCGGCAAGGACGTCTACTGCGAGAAGCCGCTGACCCTCACCATCGACGAGGGCAAGATCCTCCGCGACGTCGTCGCCGACACCAAGAAGATCCTCCAGGTCGGCACCCAACAGCGCAGCGACCACAACAAGGTCTTCCTGATGGCCGTCGCCCTGATCCGCGCCGGCCGCATCGGCAAGGTCCGGAAGGTGACCGCGGCCATCGGCGGCGGGCCCTCCTGCGAACCCCAGGCGCCGGAGACCCCCCCGCCGGGGCTCGACTGGGACTTCTGGCTCGGCCAGGCCCCCAAGGTCGACTACACCCCCAAACGCTGCCACGCCGAGTTCCGATGGTGGTACGAGTACTCCGGCGGCAAGCTCACCGACTGGGGCGCCCACCACGTCGACGTCGCCCACTGGGGGCTCGACAAGGAAGACGACGGCCCGACCTCCATCGAGATCGAACGCGCCGAGCTTCCCGTCGCCTACAAGGACGGCTGGCCCGCCGTCGCCGATCGCTACAACACCGCGCTGACCTTCCAGATCAAGGCGACCTTCGCCGACGGCGCGACCCTGATCATCCGCGACGACACCGAGAACGGCGTGACCTTCGAGGGGGAGCACGGCCGGATCTTCGTCACCCGCGACCGCATCGACCTCTCCGGCGGCGCCGTCGCCGGGCTCTACCGCGACCCCGTGCCCGAGGCGCTTTTGCGCGAGCTTCGCCACGGCAAGCCCCTGGACGGCCACATGGAGAACTTCATCGCCTGCTGCGCCGACCGCGGCAAGCCCGCCTCCGACGTCTGGAGCCACCACCGCGCCCTGACCACCTGCCACCTCTCCAACATCGCCATCCGCCTGGGCAACCGCAAGCTGACCTGGGACCCCAAGAAGGAACGCATCATCGGCGACGACCAGGCCGACGGCTTCCTCTCCCGTCCCCAACGCGCCGGCTTCGAGGCCCGCGCCTGACGCGACCCGGAACCCGGAAACGAACCCGGCCCCGCCCCTCGCGCCTGGCGAGGGGCGGGGCCGTCGGGTTCTTGTCGCGTCGTGCTTTCCAAAAGCCTCACGCCCGCCCGCGGCGACGCCCGGCGAACAGCCCCGCGGCGCCCAGGCCGATCAGGGCCGAGATCACGCTCGTCGGCTCCGGCACCGCGCCGTCGACCGGAGGACCGGGAGGGGTGACGGGGTGCGGGATGATGCCGGCGAGGTTCTGATACGGCTTGTCGCCCCTGGTCGTGTCGGCCGTCACGTTCCACAGCAGCCGGGCGTCGTCGGCGTAAGAGACGTTCGCGTCGTAGCCGTCGAAGTCGATCAGCGCGTTGTACAACCTGTTTACGTCGGACGTGCTGATCCCGCTGTTCCGACTGCCGTCGAGATCGTCGTAATCGAAGTTCCGGTCGATCGTGTTCCAGAGCGCCAGCGACAGCGCCGTCTCCCGCTCGTTGGTGGAGAGGTTGACCGGGCGGCCGCGGTAGGTGAGGTCGTCGGCGATCGTGTCGTACTTCTCCAGCAGGAACGCCAGGCGGTTGCCGACGTCGATGTAGGCCGAGTACTGGAACGAGTCGGTGCTGGAATTCGTGAGCGTGTTCAGCGCCACGTCGTCGGCGACGATTTGGATCGGATCCCCCTTGGGGTTCTGGATGTTCAGCGCGACGCAGTAGGCGTCGAACGGCGTCCCCGCCGGGCTGATCGGCGTGACCTGGAAGACGCCCACCCCGGCGGACGTTTCGTCGGTCGAGTACCTGAGCTGCCCATGTCTGAAGTATGTGCCCGTGGTGTACGTGATCGTCGCCGACGCGCTCCCCTGGAAGTCGCTCTGGTAGACGTTCCCCGCCCTGGAGTTCTCGGCGCTCAGCCCCGCCGCCAGAGCGCACGCCGCCGCCGCCTTGAGGATCGTTCGCATCGAGTCCGTCCTTTTCATCCAAGACTCCCATTGTCGTGCGTCATTACGGTTTGTTGTTCAATGGTCCTCGTATGGCGTGCATGGTAATTCAACTTCGGTTGTGATTTATAGCGTCGTGGCGGAAATACGACATTGCGCATGAAGCCGGCGACGGACGCCGTCCGAACGCCACGCGCGGATCGGCGACGAGACGCCGCGCGCGGTGGTCGCAAGACCTTTCACGTCACGTCGCCCGGCGCGCGGCCGAGGGCCCGCCGCGGCGACGCTGGACGCTCGACCGGGCGGCCCGCCGTCGGGAGTCGGTGGAGCGCTTCCGCGGCGCGCTCCGCGCCGACGAGTCGCATCCGGGCCGTTCGACCCTGGATTTGGGTACCGACCCGAACGCCGGCGCCCGGTCGCCTTCGCGGTCGTCGGCCGCGACGACGCGGCCCGCATGGCGGCGGCTCCGGGCGACCTCAAGGCCGGGGGGCTCGCGGTTTCCGGATCGGGTTTAGGCGATCCTCGACGGGGCTCCCTCGCACCCCGACGCGATCGCCCGCCGCCGCGCTCTGACGACCGATCCGGAATTCTTCTCCGTCCCCGAACTCGCCAAGGCGATCCGCCGCCTGAAGGGGAGAAGGAGGTTCGTCGTCATTCCCATCGACCCGCGCTTAAGCGTAGACCCGCGTTTCGCGCTCGCGGACCAGCGCGCCGCGCTCGTGGAGGAAGTCGAGGCAACGTCTGGGCAGGCGGCACTGGATCACCACGCGGTCGCGATCCTCGTCGTAGGCGCGGTCGTGGATCTGGGCGTGCTGGGCCAGGTAGGCGAGGACGCGGCCGTCGGCGACGCTCGTCTCGACCTCGGCGTCCATCGCCGATTCCAGAAGCGCCAACCGGACGGCGCGCTCCAGGGCGTCGAGCCCCTCCCCCTTCGCGGCGCTGATGCAGACCGAGTCGCGATGACGGGCGCGAAGGACGTCCAGGAACGAGCGATCCGGCACCCTGTCCGCCTTGTTCAGCACCAGGAGCGTCGGATGGTCTTTCAGGCCGAGTTCCTCCAGGACCGCCTCGACGGCCTGGAGTTGGGCCTCGGCGTCGGGGTTGGAGGCGTCGACGACGTGCAGGAGCAGGTCGGCCTGGCGGGCCTCCTCCAGGGTCGCCTTGAACGAGGCGACCAGGGAGTGCGGCAGGTCGCGGATGAAGCCGACCGTGTCCGACAAAAGCGCCGCGCCGCCCCCCCCGAACCGCCACTTGCGGGTTCGGGTGTCGAGGGTGGCGAAGAGCTTGTCCTCGACCAGGACCCCGGCGTCGGTCAGGGCGTTCATCAGGGTGCTCTTGCCGGCGTTGGTGTAGCCGACCAGCGAGACCGTGGGGAAGTCCCCCCGGCCGGCGACCTCGCGCTCCTTGCGCGCCTGGATCTTGCCGAGTTTGGCCTTGAGTTCCTGGATGCGATGGACGACCAGCCGCTTGTCCTCCTCAAGCTGCTTCTCGCCCGGGCCGCGGACGCCGACGCCCCCCTTGTAGCGCGACAGGTGGGTCCACATCCGCTTCAGCCGCGGCATCGAGTATTCCAGCTGCGCCAGCTCCACCTGGAGATGGGCCTCGTGGCTGCTGGCGTGGACGGCGAAGATGTCCAGGATGATCTCGGTGCGGTCGACGACCTTGACCCCCAGCGCCTTTTCCAGGTTGCGGGTCTGTCCCGGCCCCAGGTCGGAGTCGAAGACCGCGACGTCGGCCTCGTGGGCCTCGACCAGTCCCTTGAGTTCCTCGACCTTGCCCGAGCCGATGTAGGTCGCGACGTCCACCTGGGGACGCTTCTGAAGCATCGTGCCGACCGTTTCCAGGCCGGCCGTCTTGACCAGGCCGCGGATCTCGTCCAGGGGGTCGTCGGAGTTGTAAACCGCTCCCGGCAGGATGACTCCGACCAGGATCGCGCGCTCGCGGCGTCCCAGGGCCTCGTTTCGGCTCGTGTCGATCAAGATGGGCTGTTACCTCGCTTCTCGCGGAACGGATCGCGGCCGGACGCGCCCGCCGGCGCGGACGAATTCTAGGCGGGCCGCCGGGATGCGTCAACGACGACTCCCGCGCCTGTATGTAAGACGCCCCGCGCGGCCTGATGGTTCGCCGCGACGCGACGCCGGCCGGGAGGACGACGCCGATTCTTTCCTTGGGAAAGCCGTCGGCCGCGAATCGATCGGGTCGCGGGTGTTGGGCTGGAGGGGAAGGCGGACGTCGGATAAGGTGTCGCCGCCGGCGGTCGAAACGAAATGGGTTCGCGACGGAAGCGCCGCGGGTCGGGACGATCCGGGGGGCGAAGGCCCCCCGGATCGAGAGGTCCCGGGACGGGACCGCTTCGAGGCTCAGCCCTTGGGGGCTTCCTCGGCCGGCTTGGGGGCGTCGGCCGGGGCGTCGGCCGGGGCGGCCTCGGTCGGAGCGGCCTCGGTCGGGGTCGGGGCGGCGGCGTCGGGCGTGGCCGGGGCCGGGGTGGCCGGCGGCGGCTCCGGAGTCGGCGGGACCTCCTCGCTGTTGCAGCCGGCGACGACCAGGCAGAGGCTCAGGGCGGAGACCGGAAGCAGCGCCTTCAGGACGGCTTTCATCGTGATCGCTCCTAAACGGGAGAAGGAAGCGAGGCGAGGGTCGAATCCGACGCGCCCGAGGCGACGTCGCATCCGGCCGTCGCCCAAAAGGCGAGCGGCGACGCCACGCGAAATCCAGGGATCATTCTAGTGGGGCCCCCACCGGGGAGCAACGACCCACCCGGCTTTGATTCGTGGATCGTTTCCTTACCTGAAGTCGGCCGGCTCGCGGCGGATCGCGACGGCCCGCCCCTCAAGATCCGATTCCGTCGAAACCGATAAACAGGGACGCGGACGATGAGCCCCCGCCCCGTTGGAGAAGGAGTCCCCCCATGTTTCCATCGCCGGTCGCGTCGGACGAGGTGACGGCCGTCATGCCGGCCGTCGTGGAGCTGATCCGCTCGGTCTCCGAAAAGGCCAGGACCAAGGTCATCCAGCCCGAGACCCTGCTCCTTGAGGAACTGGCGCTCGACTCGCTGGACATGGTCCGCGTCGTCATGCTGATGGAGGACCGCCTGGGCGTCTGCATCGACCTCGACGAGGTCGCCGACATGCGCTCCGTCGCCGACGTCGCCCGCTCGTTCGCCCGCGAGTCCCGCTCCGCCGCCTGAGCGCGCCACGCGAAGGCGGGGCGGAATCGAGCGCGCGCAATCCCTTCTCCCCTCGTGGGAGAAGGTGGCCCGAAGGGCCGGATGAGGGGGGGACCGCCGTCGCGCCGCGCCCAAGCCGCCGGAACTCCGAAATTCCCGGACTTCCGGTCGCGCCCACCCTTCATCCGGCCTTCGGCCACCTTCCCCCTCAAGGGGAGAAGGGATAATCATCATTGCCTATTTTCGATCGCCTTCCGCGTTTCGACCGTCAGGCGAACAACTCGTCGACGGCGCGGCCGCCGTCGACGATCCGCATCGGGCGGCCGATGGCGGTGCCGTATTCCTTGTCGGCGTCGATCCCCATGGCCTGGCAGATCGAGGCCATCAGGTCGACGACCGCGACCGGGCGGTCCTTGACCTCGGTCCCGTCGGGACTCGACGCGCCGACGACCTGGCCCCCCTTGACCCCGCCGCCGGCCAGGGCGACGTTGAAGACGCGGGGGAAGTGGTCGCGGCCGGCGTTGGCGTTGACCTTCGGCGTGCGGCCGAACTCGCCCATCCAGACGATCAACGTCCGCTCCAGCATCCCGCGCGACTTCAAATCCTGGATCAAGGTCGCGAACGCGGGGCCGACCTCGCCGGCGAGCTTGCCGACGCGCTCGTTGTTCTGGGCGTGGGTGTCCCAGCCGCCGCGGGAGACCTCCACGAAGGTCACGCCCGCCTCCACCAACCGACGCGCCAGGAGGCAGCCCTGGCCGAACGCGGTGCGGCCGTAGGCGTCGCGAACCGGCGCGGGCTCTCGCTCCAGGTCGAACGCCTTCATCCGGGGCGAGAGGACCATCTTCGACGACTGCTCGTAAAGCGCCCGGTGGTCGCGCACCCGGTCGGCGCCGCCGGCCTTCTCGAAGCCCGCTCGTTCCAGTTGGTCCAGGAGCCCCAGCCGGCGCTGGAAGCGGTCGACCGGGACGCGGGCCTGGGCGTTGTCGGGCGGGCGGTTGACGTTGGGGATCAGAAACGGCTCGTGGGCCGCCCCCAGGTAGCCGGCGCCGAAGGGCTGGGCGCCGATGGCGACCATGCCGGGCAGGTCGAGGGAGGACTCGCCCAGCTCGGCCGCGGCGACGCAGCCGATGTTGGGGTGCTTGAGGGTGGCGGTGGGGACGTAGCCGGTGTGAAGGTGGTAGGCGGCCCGTTGGTGGTTGCCTTCCTTGTTCGTCATCGACCGGATCAGGGCGACGTCGTTCATCGCCGGGGCGAGCCCCTCCCAGCCCTTGGCGATCGAGATCCCCGGCGCGGCGGTCGCGATGGCCTCGGTGCCGCCGCCGTGGTCCGTCCCCGGCTTGGGGTCGAAGGTCTCAAGCTGGCTGGGGCCGCCCGACATCCAGAGCAGGATGCAGGCCCGCTGCTGCTTGCGAAGCTCGTCGGCCTTGAGGGCGAGCAGGTCGGAGAGGCCCAGCGGCGCGAAGCCTCCCGCGGCCATTCCCGCCGCTCCCAGGCCGATCGTCCGCAGGAACCCGCGGCGGCCGACGACCCCGCGACGGTCCATCGCCACTCGCACGACGCTCGATTCGGTTCGCATGCTTCGTCCGCTCCCTTGGGTCGGGGTCGAGGGTTCACCGTCGCGACAGGAATTCGGCGGTATTTTGGTAGTAGACCGATGCAGTTAAGAAGGTGGGTCCGCTTCGTAAAAGACCATGAGAAAGAGTGATGGCGATCATCCCTTCTCCCCTTGTGGGAGAAGGTGGCCGAAGGCCGGA
>CALCIB010000204.1 GCA_937907525.1 uncultured Planctomycetales bacterium
ATGGCCGGCCGCGAGCTGTTGCACGACGTCGCCGATCGCTTCGTCCTCCCGCCGATCTCCCTGCTGACGATGCGCCGACGACTCCTGGACGCCAACCCCCCGGACTTCTTCCGACCTCCGTTCGGCGGCGGCCTGATGAGCAGCATCGACGAACTGCGCCACGGCTCGCCGATCCTCCAGGCGATGCGCGAGTTGCGACCCGCGACCGGCGTCGCCCGCTACTCGATCATCGCGGTGAAGAACGGCCCGATGGGCCCCGGCGGCGACGACGGCGTGGTGACCTACGCCGACGCCCACCTCGACGACGCGGACGCCGAGACGATCGTCGCCGGCGGCCATCTCTGCCAGGACTCGCCCGCCGTCTTGGCGGAGGTGCGCCGGATCCTCCTGAAGGATCGGACCCGCCTGGAGACCGCCGGCCGTTGAGCGTCCGGGCGTCCGGGATTCAACTTGCGATTCCGCCGGGGTTTGGGTACGATCCGGCGTGAATCGCGAGTGACGCGACTTGATTTTCGGCGAGGATCGACCGGATGATCGTCCTTGAACAGTGAAGGCGCGACGCCGATTCCCCGCCCCCTCCCTCGAAATCGCGAGTCCGCGGCCGCCATGAAGGAACACACGACGGACATTCCGACCCCGAACCAGCCCGCCGAGGCGGTCACGGGCGTTCTGGCGCGGACCCGCAAGGCCGGCCCGGCGGCCATGGCCCTGGTCATCGGCCTGGCCGCGCTGACCGCCGGAGCGTCGGAGACCGACCTGGTCCGCGACATCCAGCGCTATTGCACCGTCTGCTGGCGGAACGCCCGACTCGATCCCCGCGTCTGGGACGACTGCACCCAGGAGGTCTGCTGCCGGCTCCTGACCAAGGCCCGCGACGGCCAGCTCGAGCTCGCCCAGGTCCTCGCCGACGACACCTTCGAACGCCGGGAACTCGTCCGGGCGATCGACATGGTGCGCAAGCGCGTCCAGCGCGCCCGCAAGTTCCAACCCATCGACGCCCTGGCGCTGCCGGCGCCCGACGTCGACCGTCGACATCGCGATCGCCTGGAACTCGGCGAGATCCTCGAATCGGCCCGTCGCGCCGTCCTCACCAAGCGGCAAGACCGGATCGTCGAACTCTGGATGCGCGGCTGGTCCGTCCCCGAGATCGCCGCCGACCTGGACGTCGCCGTCAACCGGGTCAGCGACGAGAAGTACAAGGCCCTCCGCAAGCTCGAACAGCACCTCCGCGCCGGCCACGAACTGGACGCCTTCGCCCAGACCCAAGCCCGCGCCGCCGACCGCGACCGCCGCGAGACCGCCTGACCCCGACGGCCCCAGGGGCGAGGCCCACGCGCGTCGAACGACGCCGGGAGGGGCGTCAGGCGGAGGCGACGGTTCGCGCGGATTGGGAGGGGGCGACGGGTGGGATCGCGGGGCGGGGTTCGACCGCGGGCTCGTCGAGCCGCTCGATGACCGGCCGGGACGACATCCCCAACAACCGCGCCATCGCCGCCTCGTAGCCCAGGATCCGGACGATCTCCAGGACGCGCTGGACCTCCTCCGAGCCGATCCGCTTGCAGAGGGCCAGCAGCTTGCGATCCTCCGCGGTCGGCGCGTCGTCGACGGCGGCGGTCGGCTCGACCTCGATCCGGTCGTCGGCCAGGAAGTCGAGCGAGACCTCCACGGCCCGCGCCAGCCGAAGCGCGTTGTCCAGCCCCGGCCGGGACTTGCCCTGGAGGATCCGCGAGATCTCCGAGTCGCTGACCCGCGACAACCTCGCCAACTTTTGGCCGTTGAGGTTCCTGGCCTTCATCAGCATCTGGAGCTTGTGTTTCAGTTCCATGGCTCGCGACCGTGGGTTCCCGGAATCGAAAGGCGCGGTTTTCCAGTTTACAATCATCCGACGAACATGCAATCCCGGTGCCGGGAGCCGAGCCGACGTTCGGAGGGCTCGCGTTCCGGAAAGGGGCCGAAGGATTCAAAGCCGATTCGGCGCGCGAATCGGCGACGTTTCCGGTCCTCCGCCCCTGACGGCCTCATCATAGTCGACGACGCCGTCCTTTCAATCAAAAATCCCTTCAATAATTCGCCCGCCCGCGCCGAGGCGCCGATCCGGGGACGCATCGCCGGCGCGTTCCACGTTCCGCAAGGATCAACGATGGTTAAACATCGGGCTCGCGTGGACGGGAGGGGCCGTCCGGTCGGGAGGGAGGGCGCCGTCAGGAGGAACGGCGGAGGACGTACTCGGCCATCTCGGCGAGGACGTCCTTGTATGGCGAGGGCGCCGCGACGTCGAGGGCCGCGATGGCTTGCTCGACGTGCCAGCGGGCCTTGGCCCAGGCGTAATCGAGCGCCCCGGACTCCTCCAACAGGGGTTGGAGCCGACCCCGGGAGCCGGCGCGGGCTTCCATGAGCAGGCCGCGGGCCTCGGCGACGGCGGCCGGGTCGCCCGCCTCCAGGAGGCGGATGATCGGCAGCGTCAGTTTCTGCTTCTCCAGGTCGGTCCCCAGGCTCTTGCCGGTGGCGCGCTCGTCGCCCCAGATGTCGAGCACGTCGTCGGCGATCTGGAACGCCATGCCGACGTGCCAGCCGTAGGACTCCATGGCCGCGACTGCGGGCTCGAGGGCCCCGGCGTAGTGCGCCCCCAGCCGGCAGGATACGGCGGTCAAGGCGGCGGTCTTGCCGGCGATGATCTGGGAGTAGGTCGCCTCGTCCAGGTCGAGGTTGCCGCGGTTGTGGATTTGCTGCAACTCCCCCTCGCAGACCTCCTTGGCGGCCACGCCGATCCAGCGGCAGGCCAAGGTCGTCTCCAGCGAGGCGGCCAGGCGGTAGGCGTGCGCGAAGAGGTAGTCGCCCAGCATCACGGCCGACTCGTTGCCCCACTCGGCGTTGACCGTCGCGGCGTGGCGGCGGACCAGCGACTCGTCGAGGACGTCGTCATGCACCAGGGTCGCGGTGTGGACCATCTCGACCACCGCGGCCAGGATCGGGTGGGCCTCGCCGATTCGCCCGCAGGCCCCGCCGGTCAACAGCACCAACGCCGGCCGCAACCGCTTCCCCTGGTAGTCCCCGCAGTGGTCGACCAGCGTCTGCACGAACGGGTGGCGGCTTTTCAACTCGTCCTGGAAGACCCGCTCCGCGGCGGCCAGGCCGGCCTGGATGGGCGCGAACAGCCGCCCCAACGTCCGCCGACTCTCCTCCGCCTGAAGCCCCGATGGTCTGGTCATCCCCGTCTCCGCCTCCGTCCGCCCGCTCCGGCCGCGTCCGCCTCAGTCCGCGTCGTCCCGCTTGTAGGCGCCCCGAGCGCCTCCGGTCTTCTCTTCCAGCCGAATCCGCTCGATCGCCATCCCGCGGTCGACGGCCTTGCACATGTCGTAGATCGTCAGCGCCGCCACGGCGACGGCCGTCAGCGCCTCCATCTCGACTCCGGTGCGGCCGTGGACCTTCGCCGTCGCCGTGATCTCCACCGCGTCCGGCGGCGCCGGCCGCAGGTCGACCGTCACCGAGTCCAGCCCCAGGGGGTGGCACAGCGGGATCAGGTCTCCCGTCCGTTTCGCCCCCATGATCGCCGCCAGCCGGGCCGTCTCCAGGACGTCCCCCTTGGCCGCGGCGCGGTCCTGGATCAGCCGCAGCGTCGCCGCCGCCATCCGAACCAAGCCACTGGCCGTCGCGGCGCGCAAGGTCGGCTCCTTGGCCGACACGTCGACCATCCGGCTCGCCCCGCGCTCGTCAAAGTGGCTCAAATCCCCCATGCAATCTCCCGCGAGTTCGTCCGATTCATTCAGAACGTATTTTACGAACCGTCGCGGCGACGGCTAGGGGGCTCCGGCCCGCAAACCTCCTCCATCCCGGTCGGTCGCCGGGGTTCGCGACGCATCCCTCGGGAACCTCCAGAGTTCCGACAGGACCACGCCGCCCAGCGCCCGGGTCGCGACCCGCTCGCCGCGGCCGTCGGCGAGTCGGGCGAGGACCGCCGGGGGGAGGTAGGCGAGGCGTCGCGAGATCAACAGCCAGTCGGCCCGAAGCGCCGCGTCCTGGTCCTGGATGACGATCTCGCGACGGACGAGCGCCGCCGTGGTGGTCGCGATCCCCTGGCCGGGGTAGAGCGTCGGCGCCAGGGCGACGACCTCGCCGGGCCTCGCGCGCCGCGCCAACTCGTCCAACAGCACGCGGTCGACGGCGTCGCCCCAGTAGGTCGTCTCCAGCCCCAGGCGATCCGCGTCGGCCAAGCCTCCCACCAGAGCGTTGTAATAGCTCAACCCGAACGGGTACGTCGCGATCGTGCCGTATCCCTGCGCGAGCAGCAGCCCGGCCAGCGCGACCCGAGCGGCGCGTCGACTCGCCCATCGCCTCCAGATCCCCGAGAAGCCCAGGCCGATCAGCATCGCCCAGGCCGGAAAGACCGGCAGAAAGAGCCGCTCGCCGTCGTAGACTGGAACCCGCGTGCTGAACAGCAGCGGGAAGAGCGCGATCGATCCGGCCAGCAGCAAAGGAAATGGATCCGCGCGACGGCCTCGCCACCCCCGGACCAGGCCGACGACCCCGCACGCCTGAAGCAAGACCGGGACCGTCGCGGCGAAGTAGAACCAGGGATAGTGCCAGGGAAGGTCGACGTCCCTCCAGACCTCGCCGAAGTAAAGGACCTGGATCGACGCCCGATGCACGCCGGTCCCCCAGTAGGCCGACCAGCGCGTCAGGGTCTCGCGCCAGAGCCACGGCCAGCCGACGAAAAAGACCGCTACGCCGGCGACGAACCACGCCGAGACCACCCCCAGGGCCCGCGCCGGCTTGAGCCGGACCAGCGCCCACGCCAGGACCAGCGGCGGCAGGAACCAGGCGTGGATCTTCGTCAAAAGCGCCAGCCCCCAGAGCGTCCCCGCGGCGAGCATGGCCGGGACGGGTCGTCGCGAGTCGACGGCCCGCGCGGCGGTCAGCAGGGCCAGCGTCCAGAAGAACGCGATGAAGGTGTCAAGCGCTCCCAGATGGGCGTGGGCGAAGACGCGAGGCATCGCCAGGAGCGACCAGGCCGCGGCGACTCCCGCGACCGTCCCCCAACGCCTGGCGGCCTCGGCGGCGACCAGCCCGACCAGCGCGGCGAAGGCCAGGGCCGGCGCGACCCGCCCGGAAAGGACGTAGAGCCCCGTCGGGTCGGGTCCGAAGAGCCAGATCTCGAACGGTTCGAACGCCTTGGAGGCGATCCCCAGTAGCCAACGGCCCAAGGGCGGGTGTTCGGCGTTGTCGCGAAAGAGGCGGTCGACGTTCTCGCGGTCGAAAAACCCCAGCCCGGCGCGGGCCAGGAGGGCGACGTAGTCGCGGCCGGGGCGGACGTCCAGGGGTTCGTCGACGGTCAGGCCGGGCCCGCGCAAGGTCGCCAAGGTAAGCAAGCCGGCGGTCAGGCCGGCGATCAGCCCCAGGCGTCGGGGGGGGAAGGGGCGGATGGCTTCGGCGGACGTCACGGCGAGCCTCGTCGCGGGGCGGGGGTTCGGAACTGCATCGTAACCGGCCGCGGCGGTGGCTGGAAAGACGACGAGCCCGATCCGCCGGCCGCCTCGACCCGTTGGGGGGAGAGAGGCGGCGGGCCGATCGGGCTCGGTCGGCTGGAGAACCGGACGGGAGGGCCGGCGCCGGGTTCCCTGGCGACGCGCGGCCCGCGAGGTCCGTCGCGGCTCAGGGCTCGTCGGACTTCTTCTGGGAGATCAGCCGGCGGATTCGCTCGGCGAGCAGGGCGCCGTCGAACGGCTTCTTGAAGCCGTCGTTGAAGCCCAGGGCGTAGATCTCCTCCCCCGGTTCGTCGCTGGTGAGGGCCAGCAGGATCGTCGATTGGTGGTCGGGGCTCTTGCGCAGGTTCTGCGCGATCTGCCCGGCCTCGATGCGGCCCAGGGCCATGTCGATGATGATGCAGTCGGGGTGGAAGCTCTCGGCGCGGATGCCGGCCTCGAAGCCCGACGCGGCGGTTTCGATGCGGAAGTCGTCCCCCTCGCGGAGGTGGTCCCGCAGGACGGCCTGGAGCGGGGCGTCGGCCCCGACGACCAGGATCTTGTTGTAGACTTCGGCCTCCAGATCCCCCAGGGGCATTCCATGCTCCTTGAGGAACCGCAGGAGATGCTCCCTGGGGATCCGGCGATCCTGGGAGCCCGGGATGCGATATCCGCGCAAGCGGCCCGAG
The DNA here is from genome assembly GCA_937907525.1 of uncultured Planctomycetales bacterium. Taxonomy (GTDB): domain Bacteria; phylum Planctomycetota; class Planctomycetia; order Isosphaerales; family Isosphaeraceae; genus Paludisphaera. Next base: position 6,149 of record CALCIB010000204.1, read on the forward strand.
TCGAACCACTTGCTTACCGTCCTGGGCGCGACCTTGCAGATCTTCGCCACCTGGCCGGTTGTAAATACCTTTTTCATAGCGACGACTCCACTCGCCCTATCGGGTGCGAGGCCGCGGAGGTCTTCCTGTCACCTCCGGTCGGGAACCACGTCGGCGCGATCGGACTGGCCCCTGGGATCGACGGTTCGTTCCTCCCCCCGCGGCGGGGGGCCGTCCGTCGTCCCGAGGATTCATCCAACCGCTCCGGCCCTTCCCTCGTTCTTTATCGCCCGGGACGGCGGCGTTCCTACAACCCGAATCGAGACTCAAGTTCCGTCTCGGTTTCGACTCCGGTTTTCGGCCCGTCGCCTCGTCCGCGGGCGGCGGCATCGGCGACCCAGTTCCCGTGTTCGACAAAGACCAAGGGCCCTCCCGCCTTCCTTCTCGCGAGATCGGGCGGGACGGCCCCGGCCCGCGCTCTCAAGGGCGACTCGCTCGCCTCCTTGCCGTAGCGGACCTGACCGTCAAGACTAATATTCGAACCGCGCGGCCCGCGACTTTAGAAGGGGCCGCGGGTAGTCGTCGCGGGTGGGCCGCCGGTGACGGTTGGAGGGGGGGGAGCGGGCTTCCCCGAGCGACGTCGTCGTCGCCCGGGGAGGGGTGGGAGCGGGGCGGACGGGACTCCTAGAGTCCGTCCCATAAGGGCCTCGCGGGCGAAACAACGGCCTTCCCCCCTCGCGGGGGAAGGTGGCCCG
>CALCIB010000205.1 GCA_937907525.1 uncultured Planctomycetales bacterium
GCGAAGGATTCCCGGAAGTTATTTCGGCATCGTTCCTCGGGGCACCTTCTCCCACAAGGGGAGAAGGGATTGGTCGCGCGCGCCCAGGTCGGTTTTCGATGTTTCAAGGCAACGCTATAGCTTGATGTCCAGCAACTTCATCGCGTTTTCGCGCTCGATCTTGGCGCGGACGTCGGCGGGGAGGTCGATGGTGGCGAAGAGTTCGAACTGGGGGACGCCCTGGCCGACCTTGAGGTAGTCGGTGCCGAACATCAGGCGGTCGGCGCGGCGGATCAGGAAGGCGCGGCCGAACTCCAGGTCGCGGGAGATGCCGTTGGCGCCGGAGCCGGCGGAAAGGTCGCCCCAGAGGTTCTCGTGCGCGTCGAAGAGCGTGTCGAGCGCGCCGCCGGGGGCGACCTTGGCCCTGGGGTAGCCGCCGAAGCCGTCGTCCTTCAGGTCGCCGGAGATCGACGCCCAGAAGCCGGGGCCGTGGCCGATGAAGGGGGTGTTCGGGAAGGTCGAAAGCGCGTGGGCGAGCCCCGGCAGGCCGGCCTTGTCGGTGTTGCGGATGTTGTCGCAGTGGAACAGGACCGGGAGCTTCAGTTCGTCGCAGGCGGCGTAAAGCTCCATCGTCCTGGGGTCGTCGATCGGCAGGCCGACCTTGTGCTCGCCGAGGCCCTTGGCCCCCTTGTCGACGTACTCCTTGAGCATCGCCACCAGCCCCTTGCGGCCGAAGCGGTAGCTGGTGCGGGGGTCGACGCAGCAGAACGGGACGAGGCGGTCGGGGAATTGGTTCGCGCCGTCGAGGGCTTGCTCGGTGAGGTTCAGGTAGCTGGACGATTCCGGGGAGACCAACGGCAGGACGACGGCCTTGGCGACGTTATGCTCGTCCATCCAGCGGACGAGGTCCGCGGCCGAGAGCGGCTCGTCGCCGTTCCAGGTCCTTCCCAGGTGGGTGTGGACGTCGATGTACGGCCCGCCCGTCGCGCCCGCGGCGAAGGTCCGCGGGCCGCGGCCCAAGGTCGAGGCCGCCGCCAGGGCGAGCGAGCCGCGTAGAAACCCCCGCCGATCGATTGGACCCGTCCGCATCGCGTCGATCTCCCGGTACTCGTCGAACCATCCGCGCCGATGATCCCTGATGCTAAACGCGCCGGGCGTCGCGATCCACGCCCCACCGGCCGAGCGGGTTCGCGGGGCTGGGGCGTTGTGCGCGCGCGGGGGGCGGGATATCGTAAGGTTCCTCGCGGCTTGAACGATCCCTGAGCGTTCCACGGACGGAACCCCTCGCGCCGAAACCGGATCGGCGACGTCCCGGAGAGCCCCCCGCATGGTCGGTCTGGCAACCCGCTGGTCTCCCTACGTCCTGGCGTTCCTCAGCAGCCTGTGCATCATGATCCTGGAGTTGGTCTCCAGCAGGCTGGTGGCGCGGCACGTCGGGTCGTCGCTGACGGTCTGGAACAGCGTCATCGGCATCATCCTGGCGGGCATCTGCCTGGGGAACGTCCTGGGCGGCCGCCTGGCCGACCGGATCAAGCCCCGTCGCGCGCTGGGGCCCCTCTTCGCGCTGGGGTCGTTCCTGACCTTCGGGTGTCTGATGATGAACGCGGCGATCCCGGCGCTGGTCCCCTCGCCGCTGTCGATGAACTGGGAGTTGCGGACGATCCTGGTGGTGACGCTCGATTTCCTGCTGCCGGCGACGGTCCTGGGGATGGTCGGGCCGGTGGTCGCCAAGATGGCGGTGGACATCACCGGCAAGGCCGGAAGCGCCATCGGCGACGTCTACTTCTGGGGGGCGATCGGCTCGATCGTCGGGACGTTCCTGGCGGGGTTCGTGCTGATCTATCTGGCGCCGAGTTCGGTGATCGTGCTGGTGGTGGCCTCGGCGCTGGGCTTCCTGGCCGCGGCCTTGGACGGCAACCCGTTGGTCCGGTTCCCCGCCGCCGCCTCGGCGGTGTTGCTGGGAGCGGGCTCGATCGCGCCCCTGGTCCGGGCGTTGGGGCTGGGGGGGGTCGACCTGGGAGGATACGAGGTCAACTACCTGGCCGTCGCGGGGGGCGCGGCGTCGCTGTTGACGGCCCTGACCGCGGCGACCTCGCTGAAGACCCGCGCCCGGATGGCGGACGCGGCGGCCGGGGCGACGGGCGTCGCCGAGTCGGGCCCGGCGCCGAGCCTACGCGATCTGGCGACCCTGGCGTTCCTCGCCAGCCTGGCGTTCATGGCGATGGAGATGGTCGCCGGGCGGATGGTGACGCGCCATCTGGGGTCGAGCGTCTACGGCTGGACCAGCGTCATCGGCGTGCTCCTGGCCGGGTTGAGCCTGGGCAACTGGTGCGGCGGCCGGCTGGCCAACCATATCCGCGACGAGAAGCGGGCGAGCTGGCTGTTCCTGATCGCCTCCGTCGCCCTGCTCTGGATCCTGTTCCTGGACAACCAGCCCGAATGGTTCCGCGAATGGTCGGGGCAGGGGATCGCCCCCAGCCTGCTGAGCCGGGCGATCGTCATGAACGAGATCACGATCTTCGGCGCGCCTTACGACGTCACCTGGCCGTATCGCGTGTTGCTCGTGGTCTCGCTGGTCTTCTTCCTCCCGGCGGTGACGATGGGGACGGTCTCGCCGGTCGTCGCCAAGCTGGCCGTCGACCGCCTCCAGCGCCGGGGACGCGCCGGGACCGCCATCGGCGAGGTCTACGCCTGGGGGATGCTCGGCAGCATCATCGGCACGTTCCTGACCGGGTTCGTCCTGATCGACGTGTTGGGGACCAAGGGCGTGCTCCTCTTGCTGGCCGCGGTCCTGGCGCTCGCCGCGACGATCCTGGGGTCGGTCCTGCACGCGGTCTGGGCGGGGATTCCGCTGGGGCTCTGCGTCATCGGCTTCCTGCCGATGCAGTGGACCGAGCAGATCGGCGAGCAATGGTCGATCCGGGAACCCAAGGGAGACTCGGCCACCGTCGAGGACGCCCTGGCCTACGCCGACGAGAGCAACTACTACTACATCAAGGTCGACAACGAACCGTTGGCCAACGGCCTCCAGCTTCGGACGCTGGTCCTGGACAACCTGATCCACGGCTACTTCATCCTCGGCCATCCCGAGCGGCTGGACTACGACTACGAACACATCTACGCGATGGTCGCCTACCGCGCCGCCAAGGCCGCCGGCAAGATCACGCTCGCGTCGCCCGCCGCCCCCGCGCCGCCGCCTCCTCCGCCGTCCGACGGCTCCCAACTTCCCGACCAGGTCTTCGCCGACTCCCCGACCCCCAAGGCCCCCGCCGCCGCGGCCGGGCCGCCGTCGGACCAGGAGATCCTGATGTCGCCGTCGCGGTCGTGGATGCCCGAGATCGCCGAGTCGTCGCTCAAGACCCTGTTTCTAGGCGGCGGCGCCTACACGTTTCAGCGCCACATGCAACACGTCTACCCCGGGACCGGGGTCGACGTGGCCGAGATCGACCCGGCGGTCACTCGCGCCAACTTCGCGGCCACCGGCCTGCCGAGGGACACCCCGATCGAAACCACCTGGGGCGACGCCCGCCAGTTCGTGGAGCGCAACCAGGACTCCAAGCAGTACGACCTGATCTTCGGCGACGCCTTCAACGACTTCTCCGTCCCCTGGCACCTGACGACCTTCGAGTTCAACGAGAAGATCGCCCGGATGATGGCCCCGACCGGCGTCTACATGATCAACATCATCGACGCCTACGAGTCCGACGCCGAGGCCCTCCGCAAGGCCGAAAACGATATCAAATCCCAGAAGGTGACCGACCCCGGCGTCCAGGAGGAGTTGCGGAACTGGCGGCTCAAGCAGGCCCATCGCTACGGTGGGTTCCTGGGCGCCTGGACCAAAACGGCCAGGCTGACCTTCCCCCACGTCTACATCTTCGGCACCAACGCCGAGGTCGGCGACGGCGCGCGCGAGACCTTCGTCGTGGTGGCGAGCAAGCAGCCGCTGGATCTGGACGAACTCGGCGAGCGCGCCGACGACCCCCGCTTCTTCGTGAAAAACCATAAGACCGTCGCCCGGGTCTATAATGCCGAGGACGAAGCGACGGTGGTGGACCGGCGGTCGCGGGGGATCATCCTGACCGACGACTACGCCCCCGTCGAGAACCTCCTGGCCCCGGTCGCCGAGACCCGCGGCCGGGAATGACCCGACCCGGAGGCCGCTCATGTCCACGACGGAAACCCCCGACCGGCCCGCCCCGGATCCCGGACCCGGGCCCGACGGCAAGACGCCGTGGCTGATGATCGCGGCGGCGCTCGTCGCGATCTGGGTCGTCTTCATGGTCCTCACCAGCCCGCGAGGGGTCGACGACCTCGACGGCCCCGGGCCCGGCGGGTCGGCCGCCTACGACTGGACGCTCAAGGACCTGGACGGTGCCGACGTGACGTTCGACCGCTTCCGCGGCAAGGCCCTGTTCGTCAACGTCTGGGCGACCTGGTGCCCGCCCTGCGTCGCCGAGATGCCCTCCATCGCCCGCCTGGCCGCGACCCCGGAACTCCAGGGGAAGGTGGAGTTCGTCTGCGTTTCGATCGACGACGGCGTCAACGTCCTCCGCTCGTTCCTCCGCGGCAAGGACTGGCCGATGACCGTCCTCCACGCCGACCGCCTGCCGCCGGTCTTCCTCACCGACGGCATCCCCGCCACCTTCTTCGTCGCCCCCGACGGCCGCATCGCCTACAAACGCGAGGGAAGCGCCGAGTGGGACTCCCCCGAGGTCGTCCGCAAACTCCAAGAACTGGCGGAGCGCCCGGCCCGCGCGGCGTCGGCCCCTCCCGCGACGCGACCCGCGCTTCGCTGATCCGCGGTTCGCCCTCTTCGCCGCTACTAGACCGTCGCACTTAAGAAGGTGGGTTGCCTTTGTAGTAGACTATCGCACTTAACAAGGTGGGTCTGGTGTCCTTGTCGGGAGTGGAGCACCGTCCCCGGCGAGGAGGCCAATAATGACACGTTCGACTCCCAATCAGTATCCCGTGCATTTGACCGCGGAGCAACGCGAGCGGTTCGAGGACATCTGTGGCAACGGCCACGCCCCCGCCAAGAAGATCCAACACGCCCGGCTTCTGCTGCTGAGCGACCACGACCGCGAGGGGGGGGCCTGGAGCCGCACCCGGATCGCCGAGGCGTTGGGCCTGCACCCCAACACGGTCGACAAGATCCGCAAGCGGTTCGTCCTCGACGGCGAAGCGCCGGCCCTGGAACGCAAGGTCCGTTCCGAGCCGCCCCGAACCCCGATTCTCGACGGCCACGCCGAGGCCCACTTGATCGCCCTGTGTTGCGGCCCGGCCCCCGAGGGCCACGCCGTCTGGACGTTGCAACTGCTGGCCGCCGAGATGGTCGGCCGCCGAATCGTCACCCGAATCTCGGCGGCCACCGTGGGACGGGCGCTAAAAAAAACCTGACTCTACCGGATTGCGGGTTTGAGCGGTGCCGGGTGTACGGCCGGCGACCT
>CALCIB010000206.1 GCA_937907525.1 uncultured Planctomycetales bacterium
GTCCCCCTCATCTGACCGCTTCGCGGTCTGTCTTCCCCCGCGAGGGGGGAAGATGATTGAAAAATTCGCGACGCGCCTAACAAACCGCCGATCCGCGACGTCTATAACGAAGGCGGGACGCCCTTCCCCCCGCTCCGACGCCCCCATCATCTCTGTGACGCGAGGACCGACCATGCGCGGATTCCCCACCCCCCTGTTCGCCGCGGCGTTGCTGGCGACGGCCGGCTGCGACGAAGGGGGCGCTCCCCCGCCGGCTGGCAAATACATGAATCAGGACGTGGCGTACTTCGCCAAGAGCGCGGCGCCCGCCCCGGCCGCGCCCGCCGCCACGCCCGCCGCGTTCGACGACGGCGCGCGAGGGATGATGGGGGGCGACCGGAAAGCCGCGGAGCCGCCGCCGGCGGACGGGAGCGACCAGGCGGCGGTGTCGCGGAAGGTGATCTACAACGCCACGCTCGACCTTGCCGTCGACGACCTGGACGCCGCCGGGACCAAGGTCGGCGACCTGGTCGCCTCCTCCGGCGGCTACATCGCCGAGGAGACCATGACCGGCTCGCCGGGGACCACGCGGTCGTTGTTCTGGAAGCTTCGGATCCCAATCGACGGCTTCGACGGCTTCGTGAAGTCGGTTCGGGCCCTGGGGGAACTCGTCCAGTTCAACCGGACCTCCCAGGACGTCACCGCCGAATTTTACGACGTCGAGGCCCGGATCAAGAACAAGCGGGTCCAGGAGCAAACGCTTCAAAAAATGCTGGAGGAGCGATCCGGCGTGCTTGAGGACGTGCTGAAGGTCGAGACCGAATTGTCCCGCGTCCGGGGCGAGATCGAGCAGATGGAGGGGCGGATCCGGGTGCTTCGGAACCTGACGTCGCTGGCGACGCTGACCTTGACGCTCCGCGAGCGCGAGCGGTTCCAGCCCCCCGCGCCGGTGGTGGCGGACTTCCCCACCCAGATCGCCCGGACGTGGGGGGAGTCGACGTCCCGGCTGGTGGACGTGGGCAAGTCCCTGGTCCTGTTCGTCGTGGCGGAAGCGCCGTGGCTGCCGTTTTACGCGATCGGGCTGCTGATCGTCTGGGCGATTGGCCGTCGGCTCGTCGGCGTCACCCTCGTCCGGGCGCGTTCGACGCCGCCGGCGAACCCGTCGGCAGGCGGTTGAACGGCGTGCTAGGGTGACGGAGAGAGCCCCTCCGAATCCAGCGCGAGGATCGCCATGAACGCCGCTCGCCGACTGCCGGAATTCAACCGCTATCTCGATCAGGTCGCGGCGACGCCCCTGGTCCCGATCCGGCTCGACGCCGACGGGCCGACGATCTGGTGCAAGCTGGAGTTCCTCAACCCCAGCGGCTCGACCAAGGACCGGATCGCCGGTTACATCCTGCAAAAGGCGATCCGGGCGGGGAAGGTCGCCCCCGGCGGGTGGGTGGTGGAGGCGTCCAGCGGGTCGACGAGCATCGCCATGGCGCTCGCCTCGGCGCAGCTCGGCCTGCGGTTCGCGGCCGTGCTGCCGGAGGGGGTCGGTCGCGAGCGTCGGCTGATGATCGAGGCTTACGGCGGGGAGGTCGTCTTCTCGCCGCGAGAGGCCGGCATCGCCGGCGCGCTGGCCGGCGCCGCGGCCCTGGCTCGGGGGCGCGGGGCGTTCCAACCGCTCCAGTTCGAGAACCCGGACAACCCCGACGCGCACCGGGCGTACACGGCGTCGGAGATCCTCGCCCAGATTCCGGGGGGATGGGTGGACGCGGTCGTCAGCGGCGTCGGCACGGGAGGGACGCTGGCGGGGTTGTGGGAGGGTCTTTACGATCGCGGTTGCTCGTCGAGGGCGTTCGCGGCCCGGCCGACCACCGCCGCGGGCGTCGGCGGCGCGGGGGCGGAGTGTTGCTCGTTCAGCGGTCGAATCCCCGGCGTGGCCGACGGCCTCTCCACCATCTACGCCCGCTTCCGGGCCGCGCGCGTGGAGGCTCTGGAGGAGGTCGACGTTCCGGACGACGAGGCGCTCGACGCCGCTCGCCGCTTGATCCGCGAGGGCTTTCCCGTGGGCCCCAGCTCGGGGCTGAATTACCGAGCGGCGACGATGGTCGCGGCCCGCCTGGGGCCCGACGCGCGGGTCGTCACGGTTTTCCCGGATCGGATGGAGCGGTACTTCTCGACGGAGTTGTTCCGATCGTCGGCGTCGGGGTGACGTCGGCCCCGAACCGACCGCCCGGCGCCTTCGTCGTCTAGACCGTCGTCGGCACCGAGCGGCCGAAGATCAGCGAGACGACGAACAGCACCAGGAAGAGGAACACGAAGAACTTGGCGATTCCCGCCAGCGTGCCCACGAGCCCGCCGAAACCCAGCACGGCCGCGATCAACGCGAGCACGAAGAAGGTGATGGCCCAACCCAACATGATTATCGTCCTTTCGCATGAGGCCCGCGTGATGCGGGCCGCTTGGTGATCCGACCGTCGGCGCTAGACCACGGGGGCGGTCGAACGCCCGAAGATCAGCGAGACGACGAACAGCACCAGGAAGATCAGCACGAAAATCTTGGCGATTCCCGCCAGGTCCCCTTCGAGCCCGTAGAATCCCATGAAGCCCGCGATCAGCGCGAGCACGAAGAAGGTGATGGCCCAGCGCAACATGGTCGTGGTCCTTTCGCATGAAATCCTTGCTTGACGAGACGCCCGGCGTGTCGAACGTCAAGACAAGATTTAAGCAAACGAGATGCCGACGCGCCTGGGAAGCGACCCCCGCGGACGGGATTCGGGGGATTCCGTGAGCGCCGCGGCGCGGTCGAGCCGATAACCAGCGCGGCGTCGTTGCGGGCGACGCGGCCTCCGCGTGGGTTCGCGTCGCGATCGGCCCCGACCGTCCAGGCGGACGGGGCGAACGAGGCGAGGACCAGCCCGTGCCTTCAGGAACCGGCCGAACGCCTATCCCCGGATCGCCGCGTTTGTGGTATGGTCCGTCGAGAACCACTTCGACATCGACGGGATCCGCGCCCGGGGCCGGTTCGGCCGACGGCGGCGGGTCGTCCTCCATCACCGACACGATAGCGGCGGACGAGACGATGGCGACGCGCGTGCCGAGACCGACGCGAAGGTCGGCGACGCCGAGGGCCCGGTGGGAGCCGACGGCCCCCGAGCCGCCGCGCCCCTTGATCCGCCCCGCGCCGCGGTCGGCGATGTTCTTTCCGCTGGTGGTCCTCCTGGCGGTCCTGCCCGGCCTGTCGGCGATCCGGTCGTGGGACTTGACCAACCCCGGCCCGCTCTGGGGCCTGCGGGCGATGGCCGCGGCCGTCGACGGCATGTGGATCGACCAGACGCCCGCCGGCCTGGCGATCCTTCCCGGGCGCGAGTCGGCCGGCTATCACAGCGTGGCCTTGCAGCCCCCGTTGTACCCCTGGCTGGCGGCGGTCGGCCTGACGCTCAGCGGCGACTGCGACCCCCTGGCCTGCGTCCTCCCCAGCTACATGGCCGGGATCGCGATCGTCCTGCTCGTCTACCTTCAGGGAAGGCTCTGGCGCGGCGGGGGGCTGGGGTTCGCCGCGGCGCTTCTGATGGCGTTCAGCCCCAGCCTGCTCTTGCGCGAGCAGGAGATGACCCCTCACCTGCTGGCCGCGGCCGGCGCCGTCGCGGCGTTGCACGCCTACGCCGTGAGGACCAGGCTGACGGTGGAGTCGGTCGACCCTCGGGGCCGCTCGCTCTTGTGGTCGGCGGCGGGCGGCCTGGCGCTGGGGGCGTCGCTCTTGACGGTGGAGGCGTTCGGCCTGGTCGTGGTCGTGGTCGCGATCTTGCATCAGGTCTACATGCGGGCGGGGGCGGCCGTCGATCCGAGCTACCGGCCCGCGACGCGCGGGGGCTGGCGCGCCCGGCTCCGAGGCGGGGGCGCGGTGGACGTCGCCGCGGCGGTCGGGATCGCGGCGTTGATCGCCGTCCCCTGGCATTTGAGCATGTTCGCGAGCCACGGCTGGGGGTTGTTCGCGCCGTTGACGCTTTCGGCCTCGGAATGGACCGAGTCGTACAACCTGGCGGCTCGGATCCTGGAGATGGCGCCGGTCGCCGCGCCCTTGGCCTTGTACGGCGCCGTCCGGGGCGTCCGCCGCGCGTTGGCCCACGAGGGGGACGACCGCGAGACGATCGGCGGCTCGCTTTGGATCGTTTGGGCGGGCGTGGCGGCCCTGGCGGCGTCGTTCTGGACCAACGGGCCCCGGCAGGCGCTTGAGATCTTCCTGCTCGCGCCGCTGAACCTGCTGGCCGCCGCGACGGTCGCCGACCTGGTCAACCGCCGGGTCTCGGTTCGGGCGCTGGTCGGTCTGGCCCCGGCCCTGGCGTTCTGCCTGGCGTGGTGGGCGAGCCACGACCTGCGGGGGGCGTTCGACGACGTCCTGGCCGGCCGCGTCGGCTCGGCCTCCACGCTGGGGCTGCACGTCGCGTTGGATCTGCTGATCGCCTCGTTCTTCCTGTGCCGGATCGCGGCGCGGTGGGCGCGCGGGCGCGACGACCGCCAAAGACGGATGCTGGCGGGGTTTCTGCTGGCCGCGCTGGCGGCGACCGTCGGCCTGGGGGTTCGCGAGGTGGCCTTCCGCCACGGCGAGACCAGCGACATGCTGATGCTCCGCACCATGATCCTCAGACGCAACCGCGAGCGGCCGTACACCCAGGTGGCGGTCGTCAGTCCGCCGTCGTCGCGGTTCGACCCCGACGCCGAATCCGGCTCGCTGGACGCCCCCTACCCCGGTAGTCGGCTCCGCTTCATCCTTCGCTCGGCGCTGCCGGATTTGCCGCAGGTCGACCTGGCGACCGTCGACGACCTGTTGACGCTTCCCGAGGGGCGGCGGCTGGTGGTGCTGTTCGGGGCCGGCGGCCGGCTGTCGTACAGCATGCAATCACGGCTGGGCCTGGAGGCGATCCATCCCGGCCGCACCGGCTTGCTCGACGCCTACGCCACGGCCTCCCCCCGCGTCGCCGCCCATTGACCGTCGCCATGGAACGCCGCCGAAACAACTTGTCGAATCCATGTGACGAAGATAGGGGAACCACGGAGTCACCGAGGACACGGAGAGGGAGGACGAGGAGCGACCCGGCCGTCTTCAATCATTAGAATTACTAATCCATTGAATTTCAATTCTCAATTCCCTCTCCGTGTCCTCCGTGACTCCGTGGTTCCATTCCGGGAATTTGTTGATGAGGGGGGGCGAGCCAGAAGCCGTCGGGATCCCGAGCCGCCTGGGCCGGCTTTCGACGTTTCGACGGCTTCCGGTCGCGCCGTCCCCCTCATCTGACGCCTTCGGCGTCTGTCTTCCCCCGCGAGGGGGGAAGACCGTGATAGTCGTCCTTTGCCCACTTATGAGACAGACTCTTAGACTTCCCGACGGCTTTCCTCCGCGCCTTCCCCCTCATCTGACCGCTTCGCGGTCTGTCTTCCCCCGCGAGGGGGGAAGACGTCGGATCAACGGCCTTCCCCCCTCGCGGGGGAAGGTGGCCCGAAGGGCCGGATGAGGGGGG
>CALCIB010000207.1 GCA_937907525.1 uncultured Planctomycetales bacterium
CGAGGGGGGAAGGCCGTCATGTCCACCACCCCCAAAATCCGTGACGGTCAGGAAAAAAGAGAAGCCGGCGACCGCTCAGGTCGATCCCAAAGCATGTCGTCACTTCTTGGCACCGGTGACGGACTTGATGTATTCGACCTCGTCGGCGAGGTAGGCCGAGCCGTCGCGGCGGAGGACGTCGTGGAACCAGAGGGGGGGCTCGCCGTCGTAGGGCTTCCTCCAGGAGTCCCAGGGGAAGATGGTCTGGCTCTTGCCGTCGATGAAGCCCCAGTTGTAGGCGGCGACCTTCTCGCTTTTGAGATACCCCATGATCGGGTCGAACCGGCTGCCGTTGCCGCGGGCCATGTACTCGGTGCAGAGGACGGGGCGGCCGTACTTCTTGAGCGCTTCGACGTCGGCCGTCATCTTGTCGAGCGGGTGGTAATCGTGGAACGAGATCACGTCGGACTGTTCGATCTGGAACTTGTTGATCGGAGTGAGCTTGTCGGGGTCGGTCAGGCCGTTCCGCCAGACGCCCATGGTCAGCGGCTGGCTGGGGGCGACGGCCCGGATCCAGGCCAGCTCCTTCTTGAGCAACCGCCAGGAGCGCTCGGTCTTGTCCTTGAGTTCCAGGGCGCCGTAGCTGTTGGTGTTCGGGTTGTCGAGTTCGTTGAAGAGGTCCCAGGCGTGGACGCGGCGGTCGTCCTTGAAGCGGGAGACGACGCCGACGACGTAGGGCTTCAACTCGTCGTGGCGGGAGGGGTCGCCTAGGATCGCGCGGCCGGGCGACTGCACCCAGCCGGAGTTGTGCAGGCCGGGCTTGGGCTCGCGCTGCTTGCCGGGTTTGGGGTCGGGGTCCCAGACGCCGTCGAAGAGGACGAGCATCGCGCCGATCCCGTGGCGGTCGGCGATCGTCAGAAACTGGTCGACCCGTTCGAGGAAGCCGTCGGGGTCTTGCGTATGGGCCGCGTCGTGGAGGAAGACGCGCATGCTGTTGAAGCCGAGGTCCCGCGCCCATCCCAGTTCGCGATCGATGGTCGCCGGGTCGAAGGTTTCGGCTTGCCACATTTCAAGCTGGTTAATGGCCGTGCTGGGGCAGTAGTTGCAGCCGACGAGCCAGGGGTGGGCGTCGCCCCAGGCCCGGGCCTTCTCGGCGGTCCAGGGGCCGTCGGCGGCCGTGGCGGCGGTGCAGGCGAGGGCGGTCGCGAGGACCGTCGCGAACGCGGGGAGTCGGCGCTTCATGGCGATGTCTTCATCCGAGGTCGGTCGAGGTCGCGGGTGGATCCAGGCGGCAGTTTACGCCCGCCGCGGGCCGCGATCAACGGGTGGGTCCCGTCGAATCCGCCACCGTCGATTTGCGTTCCGCATCCGAACGGTCATAATACAGGCGACCGCCGGGGGCGGTTGCATCCCAAACACCTCGGTACGTCTTCATCCCCCGCCGCCCTCGCGCGGTCCATCTCCGAAACACTCCCCCGACGGGCGGGGCGCCGAGGAACCGGCGCTCTGCCCGTCTTCGTTTCGTCCTCGACGGCCCAAGCCCGGGCCGGCTTGAGACGAACCGCGGAACCCTCGCGCGTTCCGAAGGCGCATTCGTCGTCGGTGGCAAACTTCGCCCCGTCCGACGTCGGCGCGCCCGTCGAGTTTCCGCCGTCGGTCCATCTTCGCCTGGCGCATCCGGCGCGTCTGGCGCATCACCGCGCGCTTCGCCCATCGATCGCGTCTTCGTCTTTGACAGCCTTTCGCCCAACGCGCATATCTTCGTGGCCGACGAGGAAGTCCGTCCCGTTCGCGGGGCCGGCGAAGTCTGGGAGGCCGTTGACGGAGAGCGAAGAACGAAGGGACGTCGAGGGCGGGGGGCGCGATCATGGCGGGGGCGACCGGGAAGACGAAGGGAATCGAGGGGACGTCGGACGCCTTCGCGATGGAGGGGGCCTTGCGCGAGGCGGTGGCCGGGCGGATCGGCGAGGACCGCTTCGGGCTTTGGTTCGGCGACGGAGCGCGGCTGGGGGTCGTCGGCGACGGCGAATCGGTCGAGGTTCTCGCGCCCAACGCCTTCTTCCGCGATCGGATCCAGTCGGGGTTCGCCGCCAACGTGGCCGAGGCGGTCGCCGAGGTGATCGGCCGGGCGCTTCCGGTCTCGTACCAGGTCGGCGACGGGGCCCGGCCCGGTCGCGACGGCGAGACGGTCCCCGGCCGCCCCGGCGACGGCGGCCGTCGCCCCCGCGCCGCCGGTTCCAGGACCACGAGGGTTGACCGGCCGGAGACGGACCATCCCCGGCCGACGGCGGCGGTCCCAGGTTCGGCCCGGGTGCTTCGGAGCCTCGACGACTTCATGGCCGGGCCGGCGAATCAACTCGCGTGCGCCGCGGCTCGGGAGATGGTCCGATCGGTCGGGCGCTCGTTCAATCCCTTGTTCATCCATGGCGGGGTCGGGCTGGGGAAGACCCACGTCCTGGAGGGGGTCGCCCTGGGGATGCGCCAGGCGCATCCGGGGCTCAACGTGATGCACGTCACGGCCGAGGCGTTCACCAACGGCTTTCTGGAGGCGATGCGGACGGCCTCGCTGTCGGCGTTCCGCAACCGGCATCGCAACGTCAACGTGCTGGTCGTCGACGACGTCCACTTCCTGGCCTCGAAGCGGGCGACGCAGGAGGAGTTCCTCCACACGTTCAACGCCCTGCACGAGCGCGGAGCGGCCATCGTGATGGCGTCCGACCAGCACCCGCGGAAGATCGCCAAGCTGACCGACGAATTGGCGACGCGGTTCCTGGGCGGGATGGTGGTGAAGCTGGAGTCGCCCGACCTGGAGGCCCGCAAGGCGATCGCGCGGTCGAAGGGGAGGCTCCGGGGCGTGGACGTCCCCGACGCGGTGGTCGACTTCATCGCCGAGAACGTCAAGACGAGCGTCCGCGAGTTGGAGGGGGCGATCCAGAGCGTGCTGGCCCACGCCGCGCTTTTGGGTCGTCCGGTGGGGATGGCGTTGGCGAGGACGGCGCTTCGCGAGACGATCCGCTGCACGGTGCGGTCGGTGGCCTTGCGCGACGTCGAGAAGGCCGTTTGCCGGTTCTTCCAGGTGGAGGCCGACGGGCTGAAGTCGGAGAGCCGGGTGCGGACGCTGGTCTATCCTCGGATGCTGGCGATGTACCTGGCCCGGAAGCACGCCGGCGCCAGCTACAGCGAGATCGGCCGCTACTTCGGCGGGAGGAACCATTCGACGGTGATGTCGGCCGAGAAGAAGGTGGTCGGCTGGCTCAAGAGCGACGCCCGCGACCCGCTGCTTCCCGGCTTCGACAACGTGGTGGACATCCTCGCGGAGCTGGAATCGAGCCTGGGCGCGGGGTGAGCCGGCCTCAAGCTCAATCCAGGAACGCGACGTTCCGCATGGCGGCGGCGCGGGTCTCGGTGTTCATGACGACGCGGTGCCAGCCGTGCAGCGCGATGGTCCGGTGGTCCGGGTGGCGGACGCGGCCGCGGGCGTAAACCCTGGCGTCGCGGACCATGATCCGCCAGCCCCAGGTCTTGGCCTCGGGCGTTCGAGCGAGGATTCCCTTATAGGTCTTCTCGTCCACGCCGTGGGGGTATCGGTAACAGACCCGGACGGGCTCGCCGCCCTCGCGATGGACGAACTCGCACCAGTGGGGCTTGCCGCCTCCGCGACGGATGGGCTCGTTTCGGATCACGAGTTTCGGATCGACCTTCAAGTCGGGGACGGGGAGGAAGAACCACTCCCCCTGGCGGCGGTTGGCCGCGTTCTTGCGACGGTCGCCGCGGCGGGCGTCCAGCCTCGCGCGGGCCTGGGCCTCGCGGACCTCCGGGGGCTTCAGCGCCTGCTTGGCCGCGGCGACGGTCCCCACCGGCGCGTCCTCGGGGATCGCGGCGACGAACCAGTGGCGCTCGTCGTGGCCGCAGAGGAACTTTTGCTTGGCGGCGAGCCGGCGGACCAGGAGCAGCAGGTGCCTTTCCCTGGGCTGGACGTCCAGCACCTCCACCCGGGTCGATCCGTTCCGGTCGCCGATCACCTCGAAGAACTCGCCGCGGCGGTCGCTCCGAACGTCCAGCGCGACCCCGCCGTCGGCCGCGAACCGCCGCCGGGAGTCGGCGGCCTTCACCCGCGCGCCGAGGGTCGCGAATTTGCGTTCGAGAAAGTCGATGTCGTACATGTTCCGATCCCTTACGATGTTCGTCTCGTCGGTTCGGGCGACCAGACGCGCCGGGATCGGCGGAGGTTCGCGGGAATTCCCGCCCGGCTCAGGCGAATCGGGTCGCGCCCGGCTCGGCGATTCGGTCCTCGTCGTCGGCGTGCTGCTCCAGTTCGACCTCCAGGCGCTCGATGATCTCCTCGTGGCGGGTGTCCTCCTCCATGACGGCGGTGTTGGAGTTCGGCGCGGCGACGCCGTGGCGCTCGCAGAGGAGGCGGAGCAGGCGGAGGATTTCCGTGGTCTCCTGCTCGGCCAGCATGTTGACCTGAAGGTCCAGGTTGTGCCGGCGATCGGTGAGGCGGCCCTGCCGGTTCTGGCTCATCATCAGGATGGGCGCGGCGTAGGCCGATTGAAACGAGAGGGCCAGGTTCAGCAGGATGAAGGGGTACGGATCCCAGTGTCGGATCCAGGCGATGAGGTTCAACGTCATCCACGCCAGGAGGATGATCGTCTGGATGACGATGAACGTCCAGCTTCCGATGACGGTGGCGAAGGCGTCGGCCAGACGGTCGCCGCGGGTCCGCACGCGCCGGGAGGCCTCTTCCATCCGGGCGATGATCGCGATGTTGCGGCTGGTCAGATCGTCCATCGATTGGATCGGGGCCATCGATTCACCTTGTCGGGAACGGGTCGGGTCGGGTCGGGTCGGAAGGGGGCCGCGGGCGCGGATCGACGATCGTGGACGTGCCGGTCGACGGCGTCGCGAATCCCGTGCCGGCGGCGCGGAGGTCGTCGAGGGCGAGGAGGCGGGGGTGCCGATGGGTTCGTCGAACCTGCTGATCGAGCGCTGTCCGAGGGAGGAGCGCGCGCGGGCGATGGCGATCGTCTACCGGGGGCTGGGGCGCGGAATGCGCGCGGCGCTGGTGGAGCAGGCGCTGGAGGACGAGCGGGCGGGGCGGGTGGATCTCTCTGGGCTCTGGATCGCGAGACGGGGCGGAGGGGGGAGGATCGTCGGGGCGGTTTTGACCCAGGCGTTGCCGGGGCGCGCGACGGCCGTCTGGGCGCCGCGGACGACCGCCGCGTGGGGCAAGGGTCGCGCCGAGACGGCCGCGGCCCTGGTGCGCGGGACGCTGGAGGGGCTTCGCGGGGAAGGGATCGCGATCGCGCAGGCGGTGCTCGACGTCCCCGTCGATCCCCGCGAGGCCGAGGATCTGGCCGCGGGCGGCATGCCCCACGTCACCGATCTGGTTTATCTGCGGCGGTCGACGGCCGTTCCGCCGCCGCCGCCGCCGTCGTCGTCCGTCCGGTTCGATTGGCGCGGGATGGACCAGGTCGGCGAGGAGGCGCTGCGCGCGGCGCTGGAGTCGTCTTACACGGACAGTCTCGACATCCCCGAGATCGGCGGGGCGCGGTCGATTGACGACGCGCTTCAGGGGCATCGCGGGGCTCCCGGGTATCGTCCGGAGCTTTGGCGGTTGGGGAGTGTCGATGGCGAGCCCGACGTCGCGGCCGTGCTGCTTTTGGCCGCGGCGGCGGATCGCGACTCGTGGGAGGTGGTCTATCTCGGGCTGACGCCCGCCGCGCGGGGCAGGGGGCTGGGCGTCCAGGCCGTGGCTCACGCGCTGGAGCTGGCGCGGCCGCGCGTCGCGGCGATCGAGTTGGCCGTCGACGCGCGCAACCTGCCGGCGGCGAAGCTTTACGCCGCCACCGGCTTCGTCCCGTTCGACCGCCGGGCCGTCCATCTGGCGGTGTTGTCGCGGCCGTGAGGAAACGACGCCGGGCGTCCGGGGCCTGACGGCCCGGGACGCCCGGAGTTCGGTTCGCGGTCGCGATCGCGTCGGCTCAATACTTGTTGCCGTGCAGCGGCGGGCCGGTGCCGTGCGTCGGCAGGTAGTAGAGGTCGGTCGGGATCTTGTCGCCCGGCCGCCAGTAGCCCAGGTCGTACTGGGACTCCCAGGGGGGATCGACGACCAGGGCGTAGGGGAGGGTGATGATCTGGAACGCGAACTGACCGGCCGAGGCCCACGGCTGGAGCATCTGCATCCGCTGGGTGCTCTGCCGGTAGTCGTCGACCGGATACGCGAAGAACCGGCCGAGCGGGCCCAGGTAGTTCTCGACGCTGTGGCCGTAGCGCTCCAGCATCGGATCCTGGAAGTACAGCGGCAGGTGGGCGGTCGCCGCGGCGGCCCAGTACTTGCGCTGGGGGCTCCATTCCCGGCCTCCCAGCGGGACCCAGTCCTCGGGGACGGGCACGGCGCTGATGGGGCGGGCCTCGGCCGGGCTGGGGGCGCGGCTGATGTCGACCTGGGTTTGGAGGCGGGCCTCGGCGGCCAGGTCGGTGTCGCCGGGATCGGTCCCCAGCGGTTGAGCGGCGGTTTGGCGGGCGATCCGTTCGCGGAAGGCTCGCTCCTGGGCGTCGACGACCTTGGAGACGTCCCGCTCAAGCTCGGGGGAGAGCGTCGACTTCGGCGCGCCGCGGGTGGGGATGAACCCGGAACCGGAAGCCGGCGCCGTGGCGAACGCGGGAGAACGGGCGGGGGCGGGGGCGATTTCCTCGGCGGCTGGGGCCGGTTCCTCGACGTCGGCCGGGGCTGGGGTCGGGAGGGCGTCCTCGTCGGCTGGGGCCGGTTCCTCGACGTCGGCCGGGGCTGGAAGCGGGAGGGCGTCCTCGTCGGCTGGGGCCGGTTCCTCGACCGGTTCCTGGGCGGGCTCGGGCGCCGCCTCGGGCTCCGGTCGGAGAGCGACGACCGGAGGCGCGGCCGGATCGGCGGGCTCGGGCGCGGCTTCCGCCGGCGGTTCGGGCGCGTCCGCGGGTTCGGGCATGCCGGCGGGCTCGACCGCGATCTCGCCCGGCGGTTCGGGCATGCCGGCGAGTTCGGGCGCGACTTCCGCCGACGGTTCGGGCATGCCGGCGGGCTCGGGCGAGGCCGTCGCCGGCAAGTCGGGCAGGTCCGACGCGGCGTCGGCGGGGCCGTCGGTCAGCTCGGCGGGGAGGGCCGGGAGATCGAGGGCCGGGTCGTCGAGCGAGGGGAGCGGGGGATTCGGGTCCGGCCGCGACGTCGATGCGGGCGTTGCGGTCTCGTGGGGGGCCGGCGGCGTCGGCGGCGCGTCCCCGGCGGGCGCTTGCGCCATCTCGTCGGGGAGTTCGAGTTGGATCGGGGCCGGCGCGGGGTCGGGCGCGGGCGTCGGCGCTTCCGCGGCGGGCGTTCGCGTCACCTCGTCGGGAAGGTCCAGCCGGATGGAAGGTAGTGCGGGCGCGGGGGCGGGCGTCGGCGCGGGGTCGGGCGCGGGCGTCGGCGCGGGCGCGGGCGTGGAGGGGCTGCTGGAGCGGGCGACGGCCGGGTCGAGGTCCGGGGTCGGCTCCAGGCTGGGGAACGGCGAGTTCAGGTCGGACTGGGCCATGGCGGCGGCCCGGGAGTCGGCGGCCGGCGCGAGGTCGGCGGCGGTCGGGATCGGCCGGGGGCCGGGCTCGACGGCGCCGATGGGGACGACCGGCGGGGCGGTCGTCGTTTCGTCGGCCGGCTCCAGGGGCGGGGCCGCGACGGAGGCGAGTTTCGTCGCCGCGGCCTCGGGCGGCTCGGGAACATCAAGCGCGGAGGTGGGGATCGAGGGGACGCGCGGGGGACGGCGGCCGGACGGCGGGGCGGGCGCCTCGGCGCCGGCCAGTCGGATCGGCTCGGCCGTGTCGTCCCCCTCGCGGGTGACGGCCGGGCGGCCCTGGTTCGACTTCGACGCCACGGCCGGCTCGACCGCCGCCTCCGCCGCCGCCGGCGCGAACCCGCCGGAGCGGAGCGAGCGCTCGCTCCGCGCGTAGGGCCTCTCCGAGCCGATGGCCTCGCGGGTGCCGCGCATGGCCCGCTCGATGGCCTGCTTGAGCTTGGTCTTCTCCGGCTCGTTGAGTTCGGCCTGGCGTTTCTCCGCCTCGCGGAGATACCGCAGCGCCCGGTCGTACTCCTGGTATTCGATGTAATCCAGGCCGTTGCGGAGGAGGCTTCTGGCGCCTCGCGCCGCGGCCATGCCGAATCCGGCGTCGGACTCGACCGACGCGGCGGTCTCGCCCCGCGCCGGCGGCGACTGCTGGGCCGAGACCGCCGGGGCCGCGAGCACGGCCCCGAGGATCGTCGTGGTCAATGCCGAGGTTGTGCGACGCAAGCCACGCCTCCTTGCTTTCCTGGATCGCTCGACGTCCGGCGGCGAGCATGCCGCCGGGCGCCGGCTCGTCAACGGACCCCGGCCGACGGCGCCTCGCCTTCGGATCGGCCGGGGTCGATACTCCTCGCGATGCGTCCCCCGCGCATCCCTCGCGGGGGTCGGCGTCGCGGGCCGGAGCGATTTCCGGCCCGACGGCGCCCGTGATTCAATTCAAGAATTGCACCGACCGAGAGAACTCAAACGGACGACGCGGCGGGGCGACTTCCCGGCGCCCCGGGCGGGCTTCCGCGGCGGGGCCTCATCCCGAGGATCGGCCGCCGTCGGATTCGCCGCTGTAACTGCTGTAGTTGGGGGCTTCCTGGGTGATGGCGATGTCGTGCGGATGGCCCTCCAGGATCGACGCCGAGGTCACCTGGATGAACCGGCTCTTGGTCCTGAGGTCCTCGACGGTCCTGGTCCCGCAATATCCCATCCCGGCCCGCAGGCCCCCCACCAGTTGAAAGACGAACTCCGAAAGCGGCCCCTTGTACGGCACCCGGCCCTCGACCCCCTCGGGGACGAGTTTCCGGGCCGTCCCGGTCTTTTCCTCGGCCGGCATGGCGGCCTCCTGACGATAGCGCTCGTGGGAGCCCTTGGCCATCGCGCCCAGGGAGCCCATGCCGCGGTACGCCTTGAAGCTGCGGCCGCGGTAGAGGATCATGTCGCCGGGGCTCTCGGTCAAGCCGGCGAACAGGCCGCCGATCATGACGCAGTGCGCCCCCGCGGCGATCGCCTTGGTGATGTCGCCGGAATAGCGGATCCCGCCGTCGGCGATGATCGGCGTCGAGCTCCCCACCGCCTTGGCCGCCGACGCGATCGCCGTCACCTGCGGCACCCCCACGCCGGAAACCACCCGCGTCGTGCAGATCGAGCCGGGCCCGATCCCCACCTTCACGGCGTCGGCCCCGGCGTCGGCCAGGGCCCGCGCCCCCTCGGCGGTCGCGACGTTGCCGGCCACCACGGCGATCTCGAACTCCCGCTTGATCTTGCGCACCGTCTCCACCACGTTGCGACTGTGCCCGTGGGCCGAGTCCACCACCAACACGTCCACGTCCGCGTCCAGAAGCGACGCGATCCGATCGTAGTCGTGGACCCCCACCGCCGCGCCCGCCCGCAGCCGCCCCCGCGCGTCCTTGCAGGCGTTGGGGTAGCGGTGCAGCTTGTCGATGTCCTTGATGGTGATGAGGCCCTTCAGTCGATATTCATCGTCCACCAGCAAGAGTTTCTCGACCTTGTTCTTCATCAAAATCCGATCGGCCTCCTCCAACGAGGTGTCGGCCGACGCCGTGACCAGCCCCTCCCTGGTCATCACTTCCTCGATCCGCAGCTCGTTGGACTCCAAGAACCGCAGGTCGCGGCGGGTGAGGATCCCCTTGAGCTTGCCGCCGACGGTGATCGGCACGCCCGAGATGTTGTGCCCGGACATGATCCGACGCGCCTCGCCGACGGTCGCCTCCGGCGGCAGGGTGATCGGATCGACGATGATGCCGTTTTCCGACCGCTTCACCTTGTCGACCTCGCGGGTCTGCTCCTCGACCGACAGGTTCTTGTGGATCACCCCCAGCCCGCCCTCCTGCGCCAGGGCGATCGCCAACTCGGCCTCCGTCACCGTGTCCATGGGGGAGGACAGGATCGGCAGGTTGAGCGCGATCTTGGCGGTCAGGTTGGTGCGGACGTCGACCTCGCGGGGGAGCAGGTCGGAGTATCCCGGCTCAAGCAGGACGTCGTCGAAGGTGATGCCTTGATAAGCGATGCGATCGTGCATCGGGAAAAGCTCCGGGACGGCCCGACCGCCAGGCCGACGGCGCCGCACGCGCGACGCGATCTTGAAACGATCGACTGAGACCGAGGGACGAGACGTGGGATGGTCGGGCCCGGGGGGTCGATCGAGGTCGGGAGGATTCGGGTGCCTTTCCTTGGACATTAAACCCGGCCCCGCCCGAATCGACAAGGTCAACCGGAAGCTAAGCGACGTGATGACGAGGCTCAATCGAGCTTCATCCCCAGTTCGCGGAGCTTGGCCTCCATGGCTTCGGCCCGGCGGCGTTCGGCGAGGGCGCGGGCGTCGGCCTCCTCGCGCGAGCGGCGTTCGGCGAGGGCGCGGGCGT
>CALCIB010000208.1 GCA_937907525.1 uncultured Planctomycetales bacterium
GGCGTCGGCTCGCGTGAGTGTCGCATGCGAGATCCGATAAGTGTCGGGTCGTCAGTACGACGCCCCGCGGTCGACCGCCATCTCACGGATCAGGCGGTCGCGCTCGGCGTCGGACATCGGGCCGACGCGGTCGGCGGCGAGTTTGCCGTCGGGGCCGACGGAGACGAGCCACGACGGGCCCTTCGGTTCGAAGTCGAGCGCCGTCAACGACAGCGAGGCCCGGAGTCGGGCCCAGGCGGGCGCCTCGCCGGGGGCGAGGACGGTCACGACGCGCCAGCGGCCGTCGCCGCCCGGCGCCGTCGCGTCGCAAGAACCGAGGACGACCGGCGGGCCGGGGAGCGTCCAGCGCGCCCCGAGGCGGACCTCGCGCGCGTCGCGAAGGCCGGCGAACAGGTCGCTCTCGACCCACGCGCGAAGCCATGCCAGGGCGTCGGCCCGCAGCGACGCCCCCGCAGCGGGCGTCCGGCGCGCGGCCAGACGACGGACCACCGCCTCCAGGCCGCCCCCGGCGAGCAACTCCTTGTCGAACGCCGCGGCGCGGATCAGATTCGCCAGCCTGGCGGTTCGAGTCTCCTCCCGGAGCGGCGCCTCCAGGTCGAGAAACGTCGCCGCGCGCGGAGTCGGCGCGGGAGTCGCGTCGGCGGGCGGCTCGTCCCGGATCGCCGCGACGATCGCCGAGAGGTTCGGTCGGCGGACCTCGGGGCGCTCGCGAGCCGCGGGGATCGCGGCCGGGTCCACGACGTCGACCTCGGGGACGGGCCAGCCGTCGGGAAGCGCGACCGCGAGCCGGCCGGTCGCGCCGTCGAACCGCTCCCACAACAGGTTCGTCGCCGGGGAGAGCTTGGCGACCGACCGCGCGACCTGGTCCAGCGGCGTCGCGAACCCGGCGGAAAGGACCAGTTCGTCCCTCGCCCTGGTGGCGGCGACGTAGAACAGCCGCAGCGCCTCCTCGCGTTCCTCGCGCTCCTCGATCTCCTGATGCGTCCGCCACCCCAGCGACTCCCCCGCGCCGGGGGCGTCGTCGAGATCGACCCGGGCGGGGCGGGGCTTCAGGACCAGCCCCAGCTCGCGATCGAAGCCCAGGGGGCCGGTTCGCGGGCCGGCGCCTCGGTTCAGATCGGGGAGGACGACGACGGGGAACTCCAGGCCCTTGGCCTGGTGGACGGACATGACGCGGACGCTCCGGCCGTCCTCGTCGGTGGTCGCCGCCTGTTCCTCGCGGGGCGGTTCGTCGGCGAAGGCGCGAAGGCGGCCGACGAAGTCGGCCAGGCCGAAGCCCCCCTTGCGGTCGAACTCCCGCGCCGTCTCGATCAGCTTGCGGACGTTGGCGAGCTTCCGCGCGCCCAGGGACTCGCAGACCAGCGCCGCGGAGAAGCCCGATTCGTCGATCGCCCGCGACAAGAGATCGGCCATCGGAAGGCGGTCCTTCAGCGCCCGCCAGCGCGCGAGCAGGTCGCGGGCGCGGACGGCCCGGTCGCGGTCCCGGTCGGAGAGGCCGGGCGTCTGGTCCGCGCGTTCCAGGCCGCGCGCCAGGCCGTCGCGGGGCTGGGTCAGCCAGTAGAGGGCTTCGTCGCGAAGCGCGAAGAACGGGCTTCGCAGGCTGCCGGCCAGGGCGGTCTCGTCGAACGGGTCCTCGATCGCGGAGAGGAGGTTGACGACGTCCAAAACCTCTTGCTGGGAGTAGAACGCCGAGCCGCCGATCGTGTGGTGGTCGAAGCCTTGATCGGCCAGGGCTTGTTCATAGGGCCATACGTCGGTCATGGCCCGGAACAGGAAGGCGACGTCGCCGGCGTGGGCGGGGCGGGGCCGGCGGGTGGCGCGATCGATCACGGTCCAGCCGGCGTCGATCCGGCCGCGGAGCCAGCGGGCCAGGGCGTCGGCCTCGCGGCGGCGGCACTCCTGGACGGAGGGTTTCGCGGGCGGTTCGTCCCCGTCGGGTGCGGCGGGGGGCGTCCAGAGGAAGTGGACGGCCGGGGCGTCGGAGTGGTCGCCGCGGCGGGGGACGAGCCGGACGGCGTCCGGGTCGGCCGCCGCGCCGGGGTCGGCGAACGAGTCGGCGAAGAGGGCGTTGACGAAGTGGACGACGCGGGGGACGGTTCGGAAGTTCTCCGAGAGCCGCAGCCGGCCGGGGTCCGGGAACTCCCCGCGCCAGCGGCCGAAGATGGCGGGCTCGGCGCCTCGGAAGCGGTAGATCGACTGCTTGGCGTCGCCGACGACGAACATCCGGCCGCCGCCGAAGCCGTCCCCGGCCAGGAGGCGGAGGACGTCGGACTGGACCTCGTCGGTGTCCTGGAACTCGTCGACCAGCACGAATTCGACGGCCGCGGGGTCGACCTCGGCCGGTTCGTCGTCGGCCGCGCCGACGGCGCCCGGCTGGCGGAGGGCGTCGCGGGCCAGGACGATCAGGTCGGCGAAGTCGAGCCCGATCCGGCGGGCCTTCAGCTCGTCGTACTCGGCGCGGGCCTCGCGGGCGATCCGGGCGAAGCCCGCGGTCTCCGCGGCCGATTGGAGCGTCACGGCCGGATCCCAGGCGAGCCGCTTGAGGACGCCGTCCACCTCCTTGCGAACGGCCTCGAACGCGACTTTCACGCATTCCTTCACGTCGGGATTCGGCCAATCGCCCTTGCCGCGAAGGTCGGCGATCCTGGCGACCTCGCGGAGCCGTCGCAGGTCGGCCTCGTCGCCGCGGGACTCGACGGCGTCGATCGCCTCCCATGCGTCCTCGCCGCGGCGGGCCAGCTTGGGGCCGACGTCGACGAGCGTCGCCAGGACGCGGCGGCAGGCGCGCAGGGTCGGCGCGAGGCGGGCGAGGGCGGCGGGTCGGCCGCGGGCGATCCAGGCGGCCTCCCAGCGGGCGACGATCGCCGGGGGCTCCAGGTCGCAAAGCGGGTCGACCTCCTCGGGCGTCCGGTTCGCGAGGGCCGCCTCGAGCGACTCGCGCAGGCCGCGGAGGGTGTGGGGGACGGCCAGGCCGACCAGGTCCGGGTCGAGACCGGACAACAGGCGGCGGATCGCCGAGCCGACGGCCCGCTCGCGAAGCGCGCCGGCGACCGCGTCGTCGAGGACGGCGAACTCGGGGTCGAGGTCCAGGGCCTCGGCCTTGCCGCGGAGGAGTCGGCCGCAGAACTCGTGGAAGGTGCCGATCGGCGCCGCCTCCAGGGCGCGGAGGACCGCGGCCCACCAGTCCGGATCGACCCCGGCGGCGAGTCGGGCCCGGCAGCGGCCGCGGATCCGCTGGCGGAGCTCCCGCGCGGCCTTCTCGGTGAAGGTCATCACCGCCAGCGACCGCAGGGCGCGGCCTTCCGCGCCGTCGATCTCGGCGAGGAACCGCTCGGTCAAGACGGTGGTCTTGCCGCAGCCGGCGCCGGCGGCCAGGGCGACGCTCGCGACGCGGACGCGCACCGGCCCGGCTTGCTCGTCGGTGAGGGAGACGTCGGCGGCGCTCATGATCGGTTCGCTCCGGCGGGGTCGCCGACGGGGGCGTCGAGCGGCGGCGGCTTCTTGTCGGCCTTGCGGACCTGGCGGATTCGGCAGACGCTTCGGTATTCGCAGTACTTCTCGCAGTCGTGCTTGCTCGGGGCGATCGGGAACGCGCCGGCCCGGATCGCCCGGACGACGGCGAAGACTCGTTCAAGCAAATCTTTATGGGCTTGCGACCACTCCTCGAAGGCGATCGGCTTGTAGCCTTTCTCCTTGAGGCCCCAGTAGCCGACGTCCCTCGGCCCGGCCCGGCCGCCCTCGAACAGGAACCGCTCCACGGCCATGGCGTAGAGCGGGAGTTGGAGCATCCGGAACTCGGTCACGTCCTTGCCGCTGGGGGGGGAGCCGCTCTTGTAGTCGATGACGCGGAACCGGGGGCCGTCGGACGATTCGAGCACGTCGATGCGATCGATGCGTCCCTTCAACCGCGCGGCCTGGTCGCCCAGCCGGAGTTCGAAGGGTTCGGGGTGGTCGGTCTCCGGTTCGCCGAAGGCGTATTCGAACCAGGTCGGGACGGCGGGGGGGCCGGATCGGTACTCGACGCGTTGGCGGAGGTATTCGGCGACGGTCCGCTCGACCTGGCCGCGCTCGATCTCGCGGAAGCCGGCCTCCAGATCGCCGAGGCCGTCCCGGTCCCTGGGGAGCGCGCGGTCGACGACCCGGGCCATCAGGGCCTCGTCGGGCTCGGAGCCGTCGGACGCGGCGCGGAGTTTCTCGAACGCCTCCAGGACGTCGTGGACGACGCTGCCGCGCTCGGTGAGGTCCTCGTCGAGTTCCCGGGGCTCGTCGATCGGTTCCAGTTTCAACACGTGACGACAGAAGAACTGGAACGGGCAGTTGAGGTAGGTCTCAAGCTGGCTGGGGCTGAAGACGTGCTTCTCCGGCCCGAAGTCCGCGGCGATCCGGGCGACGAGCGCGGGGTCTTGCAGCATGCCGTCGAAGGGTCCGAACGCCGCGCCCTTGCGGCGGCTTTGAAGCGCCTCCAGGGCCGCGGCGGCGGCTTGCAGCGGCTCGCGGTGGACGGGGTCGCGGGCGAGGGCGCGAAGCCGGCCGAGCCTCCCCGACTCCGCGGCCCGGGCGAGGGCCAGCGCGCGGGCGTCGGCCGGCGCCAGCGCCAGGTCGTCGCGACCGAGCAGCGCGGGGTGGAATCGGGCGTGGGCGACGTGGGCGGCGGCCTTCGCGGCCGGGGCCAGCGCGTTCAAAAGGTCGTCCAGGAACCCGGCGCGGAGCAAGGGTTGGCCCTTGGCGTCGGTGGTGGGGTGGAACAGGCTCGCGCCCTTTTCGGCGGCGCCCAGGAGGCGGGCGAACCGCAGGGCCTCGGCCGAGTACGCCAGGCGGGCGGCGTCGTCGGGGGCCTCGCCGGGTTTGAGCGCCAGGAGCCGTCGCACGGCGTCACGGCGGGGGAAGCTCCCCTCCGTCAGGCCGACGACCAGGACGTGGGGGGCGCGGGCGCCGTCGGCCTCGTCGACCGCGGCCGTCCGGATCGAGCCCGGGGGCGCGGCGGAACGGGGTCGGGGGACCTCGGCGGCGACGTCGGTCAACTCCTCGACAAAGTTCGCCCACGTCGTCGCCTCCGCGCCGCGGCCGAGGCGGTCGCGGACCTCGGCGCGGTCGTCCAGGGCGTCCCAGAGCGTCTCCAGGGCGGGCGATCCGCCGTCGGCGAACCCCAGCGATTCGACCGCGCGACGCAAGCCGGCGGCGTGCTCGACCCACGGTCGCGGGCGGTTCAGGACGTCGACCGTCTCGATCAGGCGCTTGAGGATCGGGTGGGCGCGGCGGGCGCGGGCGACCGTCTCTTGGCGACGCTTGGTCTCGGCCTCGTTCGCCCCTTCCTCGGGAAGCGCGATGACGCGCGCCAGTTCGGCGAGGATCCGATCCTTGCCGCGGAAGACGGGCGACCGCTGAAGGATCGAGGCGGCCTCGGCCGGCGCCAGGCGGTCGATCTTCTTGTCGTCGGCACCCTTCCAGTCGGGCTGGAACCGACCGTTGCGGAGGAGGCGGACGACCAGATCGACCTCCCAGTCCTCCAGGGGCAACCGCGCCGTCTGGAGCGTCGCGGCGACGGCCGGGTCGCGATCGAGCGGGACCGCGCCGGAGTCGGCGACGGCGATCCCGGCGGCCCGAAGCGCCTCGACGGCGGCCTCGGATTGCTCGTCGCGGCTGGGGAAGACGATGAGGACGTCGTCGGGGGGGACGCCGGAGTCGAGGAGTCCGTTCGCCTCGCGCGCGACCATCCGGCCCAGGTCGATCCCGGCGGGGCCCCCCTGGATCGAAAGGCCCGCGGCGTCCTCCACGAGGGGCGCCCCCGGCTTGAACAGGGTCGCGTCGAGGGCGCGAAGGCCGGCGGGGCGGTTCGGGTCGGCGGGGACGACGGTCTCGACCAGCCCCATTTCCAGCAGGCGATCGCGAACGGCGGCCGAGGCGAGGAACAGCTCGGCGCGGTCGGGGTCGCCGTCGTGGCGGAGGGTGACGTCGACCAGTCGGGGGCGCTTCAGGACGTCTTCCAGAATCCGCCAGCGGGCCGGTGCGCGGCCGTCGAGGTCGTCGAATTCCCAAAAGACGAGGTGGTCGCCGTCGGCGGAGTGCCGGGGGCGCTCGCAAAGTCGAAGCGAGGCCCAGACGGCCAGGCCGGCGGCGTCCTCGGCGTCCAACTCGGTCAAGAGCCGGCGGTAGCGGCGGAACGTGGCGCGCTCGGCCGCGGCGATGGTCTCCTCGTCGTCGGACCCGGCCGGACGGCTCTCGGCCGCGGTCCAGTCGGCGAACCGTCGGCGGAGGCGGCGGCGGTAGCCGGCGCGGCCGGCCAACTGGGCGAGCGGGCCGCGACGACCGCCGCCGGTCTGATCGCGCAGGGCCTGGTCGAAGACGGCCGCCGCCGCCGATTTCGACAGGACCATCGGCGCCCTGGCGACGAGCCCGGCCGTCCAGCGCCACAGGTCGTCCCAGCAGAAGACGCGGGGGGGCGCGGCCCCCGTCGCCAGCTTACGGACGATCCGGTCGCGCGCCAGCGGGGTCGGGACGATCCAGCGCGCCGCTCGGATCGAGGGGTCGCGCCGCGACAGGCGCTCCAGCATCGCCGCGCCGGGAGGCCCGGTCCAGAGCGTCCGGCGAATCGCTTCCGACACCGCCGCCTCCCTTCGTCGCCACGAGCGCCAGCACCACCGTCGCGATCGCGACCAAGTATACAGAAAAATACCACAGCTTTCCCGAGCGCACAACCCGGATCAGCCAGAGGATGGCCATGTAGCCGACGAGGCCGGCGACGATCATCGCGGCGGTGGTCTGCGCGACGCGATCCGGGGTGAGGCCCAGCCGCGAGGGGTCCTTGACCGCGCCCTTCAACTCGTGGGCGACGGCCCCCAGGACGGCGGGGACTGCGATCATCAGGCTGAACCGGACGGCCCAGATCCGCGAGAAGCCCAGCAGCAAGGCCGCGACGATGGTGGTCCCGCTGCGGCTGACGCCCGGCAGGGGGGCCAGCGTCTGCGCCAGGCCGATTAATAGGGCGTCGGTCCAGGTCGTTCGCGACGGCCCTCGGCCGCCCCCCTCGGGGCCGCGGGTCTTCAACGAGACCAGCCCCAGCGCCGCGGCGGAGATCAAAAAGCCGATCGGCGCGGCGATTCGGCTCTCGAACAGGCCGTCGACCCAGTCCTTGAGGAACAGGGCGAACGGGACCAGGGGCAAGGTGGCGACGATCGCCAGGACCACGACGTGGGCGACCGTCGCGCGGCGGAAGTCCGGGCCGAGTTCGGGATCGTCGCGGAGCAGGCCGAGGGCGCCCCGATGGATCGCGCCTCGGTAGTGGTAAAGGATGGCGGCGGTGGTCCCCAGGTGGAGCATGATGTCGAAGAACAGGTTCTCCGCGCCCGAACGGCCGGAGCCGCTCAGCCAGGCGAAGAACTGCTGGGTGACGAGCAGGTGGCCGTCGCTGGAGACCGGCAGGAACTCGGTCACGCCCTGCACCGCGCCCAGGGCCAGGGCCTCGATCCAATCCATCAACATGCCTGGGGATACTCTGGGTCGGGGTTGAAGCGAAAGGGCGCGGGCTCAGCGGGTCGTGGCGGCGGGGTCGGCGGCGGCGGCGAGGCGGTCGGCCTCGCGGGTGGCGTGGTCGCGCCAGCGGGCCTCCAGGTCCTTGAAGCCGGCGATGCGGTAGGTCGCCCGCAGGGCCGTGTCGGGCCCGCGCTGCTGGGAGTCCTTCACGAAGGCGACGAACTTGGAGGGCCCTCCCTGGGCCATCAGGAACCGAGTCAACGACACGCTCTGAGCGTAGTACAGGTTCCAGTCCTTCGCTTCAGGATAGTCGGTGGTCATCAGGGTTTCGAGGGGGAAGACCCGGTTGTCGGCCAGCGGGGCGCCCAACTCGGAGCATCGGCCGACCTGTTCGGCGGGGGGTTCGGCCAGAACGGCCATCCCCTCGTCGGCCCAGCGGGGGATCTGCTGGTCGGGGAAGACGTCGGCCAGGACGACGTGCGCCACCTCGTGGGGGAGGACCGCGGCGATCAACTGGGGGTGGTCGGCGCGGAGGTTGACGCGGCGGGCGACGACCTTGCCGCCGCCGATCCCCATGGTGGAGAACCCCGGCGAGGTCTCCGGCTGGCCGGTCATGCGGGCGAAGTCGGCGGCGGTGGGGTAGAGGTAGATGTCGCACTTGGGCTCCCACGCGGCCCTGGTCGCGGGGCTTCCCCAGCGCTTGGCCTGGGTGGCGCGAACGGCCTCGGCGGCCTCGGCGGCTTTTTCGGCCAGGTCGGGATCGACGTGGAAGATTCGGAAGTTGTCCGTTTCTTGCGTTCGCCAGGCGACGGGAGCGGCGGCGGCCGCCGGAGTCGCGGCGGCCTCGGGCTCGGGCTCGGGGGAGTCCAGCGGCGGCGCGAGCCGTTCGACGGGGGGGACGGGCGCGGGGGCCGGAAGGTCGTCGCCGGCGGGGAGGTCGAGCGCGCCGCCGGCCGGTCGGGCTTGGGGATCGGCCTTCGGTCGCCGAGCGGCCGGGGCGGGCCGGGGCGCGGGGTCGTCGTCGGGCTCGGCGCCTCGGACGGCGAGCGGGCCGCGGCCGGTCTTGGGAACGTGGCGCTTGCCGGAGCGGACGTCGGCGACCAGGTCCTTGAGGTAGTCGACGAACCAGTGGTCGGGGGTCAGGCGTTCGACGTTCTGGACCTCGCGTTCGATCAGGTCCCATTCGGCGTCGGACCTGGGTCCGGCGTTGATCCGGGCGACGATGGCGTTCCAGCGGCAGTAGGCCCAGACCTTGTTCCGCGCCGTCGGGAGCCGGCCGGCGCGGGCGAGGGTCGCGTAGATCGCGCCCGCCTCCTCGTACTTCTTCTCCTTGAAGAGGGCGTCGGCCTGGTCGAGTTCGTCGGGAGCGGCGGGGGACGGGTCGGGGACGTCGGCGGCGCGGGCGACGTTGGGGTCGATCGACCTGGACGTCGGCGGCTTCTCGGCCGGCTCGGCGGCGGGGACCGGGCCGACGAGGGGAAGCTCCAACGGCGCGTCGGCCTTGGGCGCGGCCTCGGCCGGCGGCGGGGTCGGCGCGGGGGCCTCCGCCGGCTTGGCCGCGGCGTCGGCCGGGGGAGGAGGCGCCGGCGCGGGCGCTTCCGCCGGCTTGGGCTTGGCCGCGGGGTCGGCTGGCGGCGGGGGGGTCGGGGCCGGCGGTTCCGACGGCTTGGGGTCGGGCGCCGGTTCGGCGGGCGGGGGTTCCGCCGGCTTGGCCGCGGGCGGCGGATCGGCGGGCGGGGGCGTCGGGACCGGCGTTTCCGACGACTTGGGGTCGGGCGCGGACGATTCCAGGATGGCCAGGTCGTCCTCGTAGGAGGCCGCCTCGCGAGTCGATCCGGCGGCCCTGGCGTTCTGGATCAGGCCGCGGTACGACTCCTTGAGCAGTCCGATCATGGCGTCGCGGTCGGCGACGGCCGGGGGCGGCGTCGCCGCCAGGGCGTCTTCCAGCAGCGAGGCGGCGGCCTTGAAGTCCTTGGCCGCGACCTTCCCTTTCGCTTGCTCAAGCGCGGAGGGGTCGCCGGCCAGCGCGACCGGCGCGGTCGCCGCGAGCACTATAAGGATGCGAATGGCCTGGCGCATGACGTCCGTGTCCTGCCGAGGGGCGATCAATCCGCGGCCCGCGGCCTCCCGCCGCGCGGACCCGTTCCCAGGTCGGGAACTCGACCGGAGTATCCCCGCGATCGCCCCTCCCGTCAACGGGAACCGCCCAGACTCGCGAAGCCGCGCCGCCGATCCCTCTGGACACCGCCCGAAATTGGGTCCGTTCGTAGGCGCCGAAGTTCCCAGTTATTGGCGCCAATTGATTTTGGGACAAGGGGTTACGACTTCCAATCGATGGGTTCGCTCGTCGGTTTTCGAAGCATCGATTCATCGTCCTTCGGCTTCGTCGAGAGGTCCTCGGGGCCGTGGCCTTCAGCCGGCGCGTACGGACACGCAAACGCCGGAGCGAGGCGTCGAACCGCCTGGGGCCGGGTTGTGATACGGTCGAATTGACAAAGAGCGCGGGGATGGGACGTCGGTATGATCCGCGGGGACTGGCCCGCGATTTCAGGAATTTCATGACCGTCACGGATTTTGGGGCCTGAACGGGTCTTCCCCCCTCGCGGGGGAAGACAGACCGCGAAGCGGTCAGATGAGGGGGATGACAAGCAAGACAGCCGATGATATTCGCGAAAGCCCGTCCGGGAGGTCCTGGAAATCGATGGCGTTTCGGCTCGCCCCCCCTCATCCGGCCCTTCGGACCAATACTGCTCGGCACGAGATTTGATGGTTCCCCGAGACCAACGCCAAGCGTTCATTGGCACTTGAATGCGCGAACGCAATCGTAACCTCGACTCCGAAACCTGGAAGATTTAGGCTGGGTCCGTCACGAATCAAAGTATCTATTTCGTCCCCTCTCCCACCGGGCTGACGACCCGACACTTATCGGATCCCGCATGCGAC
>CALCIB010000209.1 GCA_937907525.1 uncultured Planctomycetales bacterium
CCCCGACGACCGCCAGTCGAGCCACGCCGCGGAGATGGTCGCCTCCCGCCAGAAGTCCGGCGAGAAGCCCCGGACCTTCCGGGACTACCGCGAATTGCTCAAGGACAAGGATCTGGATATCGTCCTGGTCGCCACTCCCGACCACTGGCACGCCCTGGCGATGATCGCCGCGGTGGAGGCCGGCGCGGACGTCTACGTCCAGAAGCCCATCAGCCACGACGTCCTCGAAGGCGAGGCGATGGTCGCCGCCGCCCGCAAGCACGCCAGGGTCGTCCAGGTCGGCACCCAGCGCAAGAGCACGCCGCACCTGATCCGGGCCAAGAAGGAGGTCGTCGACGCCGGATTGCTCGGGACGATCGGCCACGTCGAGCTTTGTTGCTACTATCATATGAGGAACAACGGCGACCCGCCGGTCTCCACTCCGCCGGAGACCTTCGACTACGACCTTTGGTCCGGCCCCGCGCCGTTGCGCCCCTTCGACGGCATGCCCCACGTCCGCTGGTGGCGGACGTTCATGGAGTACGGCTCCGGCATCACCGGCGATATGTGCGTTCATATGCTCGACACCGCGCGCTGGATGCTCGGCCTGGGCTGGCCGGACAAGATCGAATCCAGCGGCGGGATCCTGGTGCAGAAGGGGGGCAAGTCCAACATCTCCGACACCCAGGCGGCGACGTTCCACTACCCCGAGTACGACGTCGTCTGGCAGCACCGCACCTGGGGAACGCCGACCGACGTCGACTACCCCTGGGCGCTTTTCATCTACGGCGAGAAGGGGACGCTGAAGGCCAGCACCATGCGCGCCGACTTCGTCCCCCAGGGCGAGGGGAAGCCGCTGCATTTCGACTGCGTCTTCGAACGCGAGAAATATCCCGAGGACGTGACCGAGCCCGAGATCGAGCTCAACGCCGCGCCCGCCACCCGAGGCCACATGCGGAACTTCCTGGACGCGATCGCCAGCCGCGGCCGGCCGATCGCCGACATCGAGGAGGGCCATATCTCGACCGCCTCGTGCCTGCTGGCGAACGCCTCCATGCGACTGCGCCGGCCGGTCGTCTACGACCCGTCGAAGCGGATCGTCGTCGGCGACGACGAGGCGACCAAGCTCCTGCGCGCCCCCTACCGCGCCCCCTGGACGCACCCCGCCGAAGCCCTGGGCTGACACGCCCGCGGCTGGGTTCGTTCGCCGCCGCGAACTTCGGCGACGTCGATGCAAGTCCTTTTGCTTTCACGAATAATGCTTGAACGCATCGGCTTCGTTCGTCGAAGTCGATATGATGTTTCCTGACCGTCACGGTTTTTGGGGGCTGGACGAGCCTTCCCCCCTCGCGGGGGAAGACAGACCGCGAAGCGGCCGGATGAGGGGGACGACACGCGACAAGCCGTCGGGATTCGCGAAAGCCCGTTCGGAAAGCCTCTGGCTGCCGACGGCCGTCTTGCTCGTCCTCCCCCTCATCCGGCCCTTCGGGCCACCTTCCCCCGCGAGGGGGGAAGGCCGTTGGAACCGCCCCCCCCAAAAAACGTTACGGTCAGGATGTTTCGACCTTGAACGCGGCGGGAGCAACTCGACCCGAGGACTTGGAGGAGACCTCTCCGAACCGACCGAATTGCCAAAGACCATCCCAACATCGGTATGGTCCGCGGCGGGTTCGCCGGAATTTCAGGAATTCCGGAAGGTCAACCGGAATTCGGCCTCCGCCCGGTCAGCACGGGCGAATCGGGATACTGGCGCAGAAGCCAGCGCGACAGGCCCCAGTCGACGAGGCCGGGGAGGAAGCGGTTGACCAGCACGAGCGACCGCCCCCTGGCGGTCAGAGTGATCTCGCGCTTCTTCTTCTCCACGGCCCGAAGCGCCGCCGCCGCGACGGCCTCCGGACGCGCCGTCCGCCAGGAGGCGACCGACACCCTGGCGGTGTCCACGAGCGCGTTCTCGCCGAAGGGGGTCGCGGAGAAGCCGGGGTTCACCTGAAGGACGTGGACCCCGAACCGCCGCCACTCGATCCGAAGCGCCTCCACGAAACCCGAGACCGCGAACTTGCTGGCGCAGTACTCGACCCGGCCGGGAATCCCCCGGCGGGCGTTGATCGAGCCCATCGCCAGCATGACCGGATCGATCCCCTCGCGTAATAGCGGCAGGGCGGCGCGGCTGACCTCGGCCATGGCGAAAAAGTTGATCTCGAAGACCCGGCGAAGCACCCAGGGGGCGTGGGTGTCGAACTGCCCGGTCGCGCCGACGCCCGCGTTGTTGACCAGAAGCTCAAGCGCGCCGAGCCGCTCGCGGGCGATCTTGAAGAGGCGGTCGCGATCGGCCGGGACGGTCAAGTCGGCCGGGACGACGATCACCCGCCCCGGGTCGGCGCCGTCGCGGAGGAGCGCCGCGGCGACCTCCCCGAGCCTCGCCTCCGAGCGACCCGTCAGCACCACCCGCGCGCCCCGGCGGACCAGGGCCTCGGCGATCGCCCGTCCCAACCCCGACGACGCGCCGGTGACGAGCGCCCTCGCGTCTTTCCAGTCTCGGCGCCAGGCCATGAACGCGCCCCGATGGTGTCGAGCCGCCGGAACTCGCGACGGCCCCGGCTTATTTCACGGTCGAGCCGACCGCGCCGTCGATCTGGGTGAAGGCGGGGACGTCCTCGGGATTGGAGCTGCGCCAGCCGATCCGGGAGGGCCGGCGCTCGGGCTTGCTGACGACGACCTTGGACCTCCCCCGGCCGTCGTCGATGACCGTCGAACGCTGGCCGACGGTCGCGCCCCCCTCGACCTGGACCGGGACGTCGCAGATCGGGCCGACGGCCACCTCGCTGGACCTGATCGCCCCGACCGTCGGCGGACATGGCATGCCGGCGGCGCTGGGACCGTAATAATAGTAGTGCTGATGGCAGCCCGGACCGCAAAGGCAAATGCCGCCGAGAAGCAGCGCGGCGAGCGCCCCGCGTCCGTCCCGGCTCCTCGCGCGGACCTTCGTCATGTCGTCTCCTCCATCGTCCGAATCCATCCGGAAGACCGCGCGAATCGTGGATGCGAGCGCAAGGACGGGCCCAAAGCCGAAATCCCGTCGGCCCAGGTCGCGCCGGACTTTAACCCATCCCCATGAACCGGCCAACCCCGTTTCCCCGCCCGCGTCGCGCCCTGAAACGACGAATCGCCGCCGCCGCCCGCTTGACAGCCGACCCCTCGGTCTTCTAATCTACTCGCGACAGTATTGAGATTGCGTCTCAATCCCAAACAATCCGACGACCTCGAATCACCGCCTCGCGACGAGACGGGGGCGGGGCCGCCGCGACTTCACCCCGACGTTTGAGAAACCGACCATGGCGCGACGTAGATTCCGGCCCGCGTTCACGTTGATCGAGCTTTTGGTGGTCATCGCGATCATCGCGGTGTTGATCGCGCTCTTGCTCCCCGCGGTGCAAGCGGCGCGCGAGGTGGCGCGGCGAGCGCGATGCGTCAACAACCTGAAGCAGATCGGGTTGGCGATGCACAACTACGCCTCGGTCTATTCCGAGGCCCTGCCGATGTCCGGCCACCCCTGGAAAAGCGGCTATCCCCAGGACCATTCGCCGCTGGCGCGGTTGCTGCCGTACATGGAGCAGGGGAACCTGTACTCGGCCGTCAATTTCGACGTTTACATGGGACACCCCGGCCAGGTCGCGCTGCCGGCCGAACTTCTGACGGTCGCCCGCGCGCAGATCGGGTTTTTCCTCTGCCCCAGCGACGCGGCGACGCCGGTCCACGACGTGGCGGGGCCGGGGGGGACGGTGACCGCCTACGCCGCGGCGAGCTACGCCATGAACCAGGGCGACGGCCGCGACGGGGTCTTCCATCCCGGCAACGGCGAGGCGTCCAACGGCCTATGCTGGGTCGGCGGGGTGGTGCGGCTGGCCGCGATCGTCGATGGGACCAGCAACACCCTGGCGTTCGCCGAGTCGCTGATCGGCCCCGGATCGGACCCCGGCTCCACGACGGCGGAGCCGGCCCAGGATCCGGGGCTTTATCGCGCCAAGCTCTCCTCCTGGACGATCGCGACCGTCGATTCGGTCGACGCCGGGGGATTCCAGGCGGCGGCCGGCCTGCTCGCCAGTTGGGACGGCGGCCGTCAGAACGTCTGGCTGCGCAGCTCCGTCCCCGACGGCCCGATCCTGAACGGCCGGTTCGTCCCCAACTTCGACGCGCCCGACTTGATGTTCAAGTCGGCCAAGGCGACCGCCGCCCGCAGTCGGCACCCAGGCGGCGTCAACGTCTGCATGGCCGACGGCTCCGTCCGCTTCGTCAAGGACTCCGTCTCCCGCCCCGCCTGGTGGGGTCTCTGGACCCGCGCCGGCGGCGAGGTCCTTAGCGCCGACGCCTATTGACGCCCGTCCCCCGAAATCCGCGACGACGGGCGATAAACATGATGCACCCACTGGACAAGGGATGGGATCAGGCGATATAGGAATCGTGAACTCGTCGTTCGTCGGGCCGGCGGAGCGGTCGACGGTCGGCGGCGCGACCCTGGGCGAGCCGGACGATGAAGATCCATTTCTCGTGCTCCTTCTGCGGCAAGGACTATTCGGTCGATGCCGCGCTGGCGGGCCGGAAGGGGCGCTGCAAGGACTGCGGCAACACGATGCGGATCCCAGGGGGGGGCGAGACGTCATCAGCCGCGGCGTCGCCCGCCCCCGCCGCTCCGAAGCCGCGCCCCGCGTCGACGGCGCCGAGGCCCGCGTCGGCCGGATCGAAGCCGAAGCCGGCTCCGGTCCCCGCCCCGCCGCCCGCCGACGACGTGGACGACCCTTACGGGCTTGAGGATGCGTCGTCCACGTCGCCGATGACGATCCGACCGGACATGCTGGCCGACGACGGCGGCGACGCGCCGTTGCCTCGCGTCGGCGCGACGAAGCCGGCGGCGGGGAAGCAGACGAAAAGGAAGCGAGGAGTCGACGAGGGCCCCTGGGGCCTGCCGATCCGTCAGGCGGCGATCGGCCTGATGGGGTTCGTGCTGATCCTCGGCCGCGCGATGCGGGCCGTCCATCGGGCGCATCAGGAGCAGGCGGTCGGGTCGTACATCCAGACCGGGATGTTGGTTTTGACGCTGCTGGCCGCGGCGCTTTCGCTGGTCAGCGTCGTCGGGGCGATCGTCAGCTTCGCGCGCGGCAATCGCTCGGCGTTCCGTGGGGAGAGCACCGGAGGCCAGGTCGGCTGGGGATTGACCGTGCTGGCCTCCCTGGCGGTGGCCTACCTCTACCTGGGAGGCTCCCTGGGCTCCTTGACCGGCGGCCGGCTGGGGACGCTCGACGCCAGGCTCTCGGATCGGGAAGTGGTGCCGATGATGGTCTACGAGGACATGGTCCGAGGGGCCGTCGGATATCACAAGCGGTTGGCCGAGGCCCTGGAGGGGCTTGGAAATCCCGACGCCGGGCCGGGCCTCCACGCCTTCTTCGATTTCGCCTGGATCGAAGGCGACGCGCGATCGCTGGACATGCGCGGACGAAGCACCCCGTTGCCGACCCGCGATCAGGTCCGCAAGTTGTTCGACCAGTTCGGCGGACCTTACCGAGAGGCGGTCGTCCGCTCCGCCGCCGCCGCGACCGCCGCCATGGCCCGCATGACCGCGCCGGCGGACTCGCCGCCGGGCAAGGCGATGCGGGAACTCGTCGACAACGCGACGACGTACCGGGACGAATACCTCGCCGCCTTCCCCGAGGGCTCGACCGACCCGACCGGCTGGTATTTCGCCGTCTTCAGCAAGGACGCCGGCTCCGGCGCGCCTCCGATCCCCGCCGGCGCCGCCCTCGTCCACGAGCCTCCCGCGCCCGCTCCCACGCCCGCTCCCGCCGCCTCCGCGCCGCCCTCGAATCAGCCGCCGCCGTCCTTCGTCCCCGCGCCGGCCGCGCCGAACTCCGGCGCGCTGCCGCCGGAGATGCAACAAGAGTTGGAACGGTTCCAGCGGGAATCGGGGAATCCTTGACCCGACGACGCCGGGGCGTACACTCGTCAAGGAGGAGGTGCCGCCATGGACTCGCTCAATCCGGATCGTCAAGCCGCGGCGAAGCTCGTGGAACTGATCCAGGAGGCCATCGACTCCGGTCCCCCCATCTTGGTCGATGACGCTTTCTGGGAAGAGAAAAAGCGACGGCTCATCGAATGGCATCGGGCGAACGCCTCCATCACCACGCCTTATCGAGCAACTCCGCCAGCAACTCGGGCGTACAGGGGCGGGGGTTGACCGCCAGCGCCGGATCGAGACAGGCGGCGCGGGCGTAGTCGGCGAGGCGGTCGCGGGAGGGGCCGGGGACGTCGCGGAGCTTGCGGGGCAGGGGGGAGGTGGCGCGGAGCAACTCCACCAGGGTGATGAGATGGCCGGGGCCGTCGCCGGCCCTGCCCAGGCCCATTCGCGAGGCCAACTCCGCCATCCGAGGCTCGCACTCGGGGCGGTTGAACCGCAGGGCGTGGGGGAGCAAGAGCGCCGCGATCGTCGCGTGGCGGCCGGGGGCGTCGACCTCGATGGCGCGGGCCAGGGCGTCGGCGACTCCCAGCCCCTTGTTGGCCGCGGTCCCCGCCAGGAGCGAGCCGACGGCCATCGCCGAGCGCGCGTCCAGATCCGAGCCGTCCTGGACGGCGGCCTCCAGGCCGCGGAAGACGTAGCGCATCCCCTCCACGGCGGCGGCGTCGGCGAACGGCTGGAAGCCCAGGGCCAGGAAGCTTTCGATGCAATGCCCAAGGGCGTCCAGGCCGGTCGCGGCGGTGAGGTCGGGGGGGAGCGAGCGGTCCAAGGCCGGATCGCGAAGCACCAGCGAACAGGCGCCCGCGATCATCTCCACGCCCGGCCCGGCCGTCGTGGGGACCGCGACCGACGGAGGATTCCCCACCGCCTCGCGAACCGTCCTTGCCGCGGCGATCGTCGAGCCGCCCCCCAGCGCGACCAGGCCGTCGCGGCCGTCCCGGCGGTAGCGGGTCTCGGCGTCGACCTCGTCGCCGCGGACCCAGACCGTCGCGTCGGCGAGCGTCGCGCGAACGGGTTCGACCAACCCGGCCGCGACGACGCCGGGGCCCGTCGCGATCATCGGCCGCGACACGCCAAGCGCCGCCAGCGCCGACGGCAACTCGGCGACGGCGCCGACGCCCAGGCGAACCGGGGTGGGCGCGACCGCCAGCGCGGTCGTCCCCGGCGGGGGGGCGAGGCGACTCGCCGACGAAAACAACGGGCCGATCACGCCGCCATCCTCCCGCGACGGTCAGTCGAACGAGTCGAGAATCCCTTGCATCTCGGCGGCGGCATGGCCGTCCCCCTTCGCCCTCGCCTTGACGATCCCGGCGCGGAGCCATCGGGACGCCTCGGCGAACTCCTCGGTTTCGGCGTAGGACTGGCCGAGCTGGAGATACGACGCGATCTCCTCGTCGGGCCGATCCGCCAGCAAGGCCAAAAGCCGCTCCCGGCCTTCCGCCACGTCCCCCTCGCGGAGACACTGCAACGCCACCCCGTAGCGCAGAAACGGGTCGTCGGGGTCGGCGCGCAGGCTCTCCTCCAGCTTCAAGCGTCTCGGCGACTTCTCGGCCATGCGTCGCGACTCCCGGACAAGGTTGAGGCCGTCGTCTATTTTGACGTCTTCACGCGGGTACGGGCAGGCCCCGTCTTCAAATTCCGCCGGGGCGGTCAAGTCGACGACGCCACGGCGGCGTCGCGAGGATGGATCCAATGATGGCGGCGGGCGTTCATGGTCGGCCGGAACATAACCAGGAGGGCCAGCGGTAGGTACAGGAGGACCAACGTTCCCCCCTTGTCGAGATACCAGAACTGGCTGGCGGCCAGGAGCGCGGCCGAAAGCGCGATCAGTTGCGCCAGGTCCTTGCGCGCCGGCCAGAAGGCGACGATCAGGACCATCGCCAGGTAGCCGATCAACACCGGCATCCGGAAACTGGGGTCGATGACGCCCCAGAAGCTGCTCCCCGGCCGGGGTTCGTACCGCGGCAGGAGACCGACCTCGGCGACGCTCCGCGCCCCCAGAGCTCGGGCCCACGTCGCCAGGCCCGGCACGACCGCCCCCAACAACGCGCAGCCGACCGCCACCGACGCCGAGGTCGCGACGTAGACCACCCGCCCGCGGCCTCGATAAAATCCCGCCCAGAGCGGCAGGAGACCCAGGCACGCCGGGATCCACCCCGCCGCCAGGCCGATCAACAGCCCGGAGATCGCCGGTTTCGCGTACCAGAAGACCGCGTAGACCACCAGGGCCGACGACACCAGTTGGCCGCTGTCCACCAGCGCCATGCGCGTGTACGGCAGCAATAAATAGCATGAGGCCATCGACAGCCCCGTCAGCGCGTATTCGTAGTGTTTCCAGCCGATCAGCCAGAGTCCCGACGCCAGGGCCAGGTGGCCCAGGACCGCCAGCACCCGCCCCAGGATCACCTGGGGCCGCTCGTGCTTCAGCGACGGCGGCAGGGGGGCGGCGTCGATGACGTGGCGGACGACCGGGCTGTCCTCCGCCGGCGCGGGGGGGCGGGCGGCGACGTCCTCGCGGCCGGAGGGGTCCGCCGGGTTCCGCTTGGCTCCCTCCTCCACCGGTAGGTTCACCGTCTCCACCAGCAACAGCCCCAGGACGCCGATCGACAGCGTCAACAGCCCCGAGGCGCTCAGGTTCGGCTCCAAAAGCGGTCGCCGCGAGAACCCCAGGTCCGCGAACAACCGCGCCAGCCACGCGAACGTCCCCAGGAACAGCAGGACGAACGCGATCCAGGGGGGGTTCCCCTGACGACCGACGCACATCATCAGCCCGGGGCCCGGCGCGAAGAGCAAAAGCAGGTCCAGGTTCCGGATGCTCCAGAACCGGCCCCACTTGAAGAACAGGGTGACGCAGCCCAGGAGGGTCAGGAACAGCCAGACGACCGGCCCCAGGCCGAGATCCATGACGAGCGAACCGTTCACGGCGACCTCGTCAATCCGACTGGTAGGGAATCGGGGCGCCCGCAAGCTCGGAGAGGGCGTTCATGGCCGCGCGCTGTTCGGCCTCCTTCTTGTTGCGGCCCCAGGCGGCGGGATAGCGCGAACGACCGATCTGAGCGGCGATCTTGAAGCACTTGGAGTGGTCCGGGCCCTTCTCGTCCAACAGCAGATACGTCGGCGTCGCGCCGAAGTCGCGCTGGGCGGCCTGCTGAAGGTCGCTCTTGTAGTTGAGCCCGTTCTGCCCCTCGACGGCCGACTCGATCTCCGGGTCCATCAACCGGACGATGAACCGGGCGGCGGCGACCATGCCGCCGTCGACGAAGATGGCCCCGATCAGGCTCTCCAGGACGTCGGCCAGGAGCGACGACGGGGTCGGCTCGCCGCACCCCATCCCCTTGCCCAGGAACAGGTACTCGTCCAGCCCCATCTCCTCGGAGATCTTGGCGCAGGTCTTGCGCGAGACCACCACCGACTTGATCCGCGTCAACTCCCCTTCCTGATAGTCGGGGAAGCGGCGGAAGAGCGACTCGCAGACGACGGCGCCGAGGATCGCGTCCCCCAGGAACTCCAGCCGCTCGTTGGAGGCCAGCCGATGATCGGCGCCGGAGGCGTGCGTCAGCGCCTCGCGCAGCAGGTCGGGGTCGCGGAACTCGTAGCCGAGCACCTCCTGGCACTCGGCGAGCAGGCGATCCTCATCCCGTTGGGTCGTGGCGTGTGTCGCGGCGATGATGGTGATTCCCGACGAGGATCGGCGCGCGTCCGTCCGGATTCGACTTCGACGCAAGATCAATTCAGGCTAGCCGGCGCGCCTCGCCGTGTCAATCGTCCGGCAATCGCCGCGGGCTCGCGATCCGGCGCCCGCGTCGACCGCCCGCCCGCGAGTCCGCCGCCGGGACGCGGCGGCTGCGCGATCTTGGCGTATTTCTGCGCGGAACGCTCCTTTTATTCCAGTGGCCGCCCGCACTATACTTATAATGGATCGTGATTCCACCGGTCGCGAATCGTCGACCACGTCGCATTAGATCCACATTGACATACGCAACCCCGCACGTCCCCTTGCAAGGATTCGGTTCCATGCGTCGATCCCTCACGCGAGCGTTCACCCTGATCGAACTGTTGGTGGTCATCGCCATCATCGCCGTCCTGATCGCCCTGCTCTTGCCGGCGGTGCAGGCGGCGCGCGAGGCCGCCCGGCGGTCGCAGTGCGTCAACAACCTGAAGCAGATCGGGCTGGCGATGCACAACTACCACTCGTCCAACGACGTCTTCCCGATGGGCGCGTCGCTGGCCTCCTATCCCGGCGTCACCCCCGCGACCTGGAACAACTGGTCGGCGCAGGCGATGATGCTCGGCTACATGGAGCAGACGCCGATCTACAACGCCATCAACTTCATGATGGAAAGCCGCACCGGCGGCTACGCCGGCCTCGCCAACTCCACCGGGTACAACGCCAAGATCGCGGCGTTCCTCTGTCCGTCGGACCCCAACGCCGGCATGGTCTGCATGAACAGCTACGTCGCCAGCCTCGGGACCTCCACCAACGTCGGCGGCGACCTGCCTCCGCGGGCCCCGGCGACCGGCGGCGGCGCGAACTACTCCTGCCAGACCTCCGGCGTCTTCGCCTTCCGACTCGCCTACGGCCTGCGCAGCATCACCGACGGCTCGTCGAACACGATCGCCTTCTCCGAGTGCAAGGTGGGCAACCAGGCCCCGGTGGTGGACGACGGCAACATGATCATGGGCGTCGGCCTCTCGGGCAGCGGTTACGCGCTGCTCGCCTCGGCCAACCAGGCGAACGTCCTCATCGACCTTCAACTG
This sequence comes from uncultured Planctomycetales bacterium, assembly GCA_937907525.1. Classification (GTDB taxonomy): domain Bacteria; phylum Planctomycetota; class Planctomycetia; order Isosphaerales; family Isosphaeraceae; genus Paludisphaera. The sequence continues at coordinate 10,742 of CALCIB010000209.1, forward strand.
TGCAACTCCAAGTACGTCAACTCGAACTCGAGCAACATCTCGACCCTTCACAGCCACGACTGGTCCATCGGCGGCAACGGCGGGGCGCTTTTCAACACGATCGTCCCCCCCAACAGCACCCAGTACAAATGGGGCGCGTGCCGCACCGACTGCAACGGCGGCTGCGACGGCGCGAGCATGGACTACAACAACGCCCAGAGTTACCACTCCGGCGGCTGCAACGTGATGATGGCCGACGGCAGCGTCCGGTTCGTCAAGTCCTCGATCTCCATGCCCACCTGGTGGGGCCTGGGCACCCGCGCCGGCCACGAGGTCATCAGCTCCGACTCCTACTGATCCCGCTTTGAATTCCGTTCAGGCCCCCCGCCGAGCCCGACTCGCGCGGGGGGCCTTTCCTTCCTCGCCATCGAAAGCCAAGGGTGAAACCATGCTCACGAGACGATCGGCCTTGCTCGCGTTGGTCGGAACGACGGCCGGTCTGGCGGTCGGCTGCGGCGGCTCCGACGAGGGACAGATGACCCCCGTCCGGGAGGAGGCCAACCGCAAGGGGACCGAGGCCATGGAGGCCTACGCCAAGGAGCAGGCGGCCAAGAAGAAGAAGAAGTAACGAGACGAGGGCGGCCGGAGGGCGCGCCATGCTGGTCGATCCCGATTTCGACTGGGAGTTGTTCCCGCCGTCCGAGGCCCGGCCGTCGCGCGCGTGGGCCTGGGCGGCCGTCGCGGCGATCGTCGCGTGCTGGTTCGTGGATCGGCCGTCGGCCATCGTCGCGGCGGTCGTCGCGGTCGCGCTCCCGGACGTCCGCGAGGGCCGCCGCCTGCTCCGCGCCGTCCCCGACCCCGCCGGGGCGCGGATCTGCGCCTTGTTCCGATTCGCCTGGGGGGCGTGGAAGGCGGGGGCGGTCGGCTTCGGGCTGTTCTACGCGACCCTGCTGTCGTGGGCGATCCAGGAGAAAAGCCAAGCCCCGCCGCCGGTATCCATCCTGGCGGTGTTGGCCTGGATGTTCGGCTTCCTCGTTTCGGCCGTGCTGACGGCGGCGGGGATGAGCGCGGCGCTGCGTTCGGGGATGCGGGTCTGGATCGGCGAGGGGGTCAACCAGGCCCGAACGCTCTTGCTGGGCATGATCATCTCGGCGTTCGTGGCCGGCGTGATCATGCCCTTGGTCTTCTGGGCGTCGACCGTCGGACGCGACGTGGAGCCTGAAGAATCGGCGGCGACCGCCGCCGTCTTCGGCGGCATCTTGCTCTCCTTTCTGTTCGTGGCTCCGATCGTGATCGTGACGATCCTGGACCGGATTAGCCGGCGGGTGGTCGCCGAGCGCCCCGGCAAGTTCGGGCCCAAGGTGCCCAGCGTCGGCAAGTGGAACGTGTAGGCGGGGCGAAACGAGGCGTCGGCCGCTGGATTCCGGGGGACCGTCGGGGCAGAATGGGGCGTCGATGCCCGTTCGCGCCCCTCGCCCCTCGGAGCCGCCGATGCAATCTTCCGATCGTCACGGAGTCGAGACAACGGCCCTCCCCCCTCGAGGGGGAACGCGCCTTGAAGGGCCGACGCCTAACGCCCTTCTCCCCTTGAGGGAGAAGGTGGCCGAAGGCCGGATGAGGGGTGGACCGACCGGAAGCCTTGGGTCTCCGCGGTCTTCGAAGACCGATCGCTCCCGTCCGACGGCGGCGCCGGTCGACCCCTCATCCGGCCCTTCGGGCCACCTTCTCCCTCAAGGGGAGAAGGCGAAGACCGCCACGGCGCGACGCCGCTTGCGCCGGCCATGCGGGGATGATCGTCTCCGTCGCCGCCTGGGTCTTGGTCTTGCTTTTAGCGTTGGCTCCGGTCGGACGCGCGCAGTCGGGGCCGGAGGAGTCCGCGAGTAGGGCCAAACCCGCCGAGGGACTGGAGGCGACGCTCTGGGCGGCCGAGCCGTCGCTGTTCAATCCGACCAGCCTGGACGTCGACTCCCGCGGCCGGGTCTGGGTCGCCGAGGGGCTCAACTACCGCCTCACCCGCGGCGGCAACAAGCGGTTCGCCCGCGTCGAGGAGTCGGACAAGATCAAAATCCTGGAGGACACCGACGGTGACGGCGAGGCCGACAAGGTCACCGTCTTCGCCGATCGGATCTTCCCCGTCCCCATGGGCATGGCCGTCGAGGAGCATTACGACGAGAACGGCAAGTACGCCGGCTGCCGCGTCTTCCTCGGCGTCAGCCCCAACATCCTGGTCCTGGAGGACACCGACGGCGACGACAAGGCCGACAAACAGTCCCACCTCCTGACCGGCTTCGGCGGGCTCGACTCCGACCACGGCGTCCACGGCATGGTCCTGGGGCTCGACGGCAAGCTGTATTTCACCCACGGCGACGGCTGCTGCTCCGTGCAGGAGGACCGCTCCGAGCGCTATCAGAACTTCGACGTGACGGACGCCTCCGGCCGGCGCGTCAAGCCGGGGCGTTCCGCCCACACGCTGCGGGTCAACCGCGACGGCACGGAGTTCGAGGTCGTCTGCGACGGCCAACGCAACAATTACGAGACCTGCCGCAACGCCTTCGGCGAGGGCTTCACCAGCGACAACGACGACGACGGCAACCGCGGCTGCCGCGTCATCCACACGATGGACGGCGGCGACTTCGGCTACCGGACCCCCGGCAGTCCCCGCCACTGGGGCGAGGACGTCCCCGGCACGGTCCCCAAGCTCGTCGGCACCGGCAACGGCAGCCCCTGCGGGATCGCCGTGTATGAATCGCGGTTGATCCCCGGCCTGTTCGGCGGCCTGCTGGAGGCCGAGGCCGGCACGCGCCGGATCAACGCCTTCCCGCTCACCCGCCACGGATCGACGTATCGCACCGAGGAACAGGTGTTGCTATCCAGCGACGACCCGTGGTTCCGCCCCTCCGACGTCGGCGTCGCGCCCGACGGCTCCGTCTTCGTCGCCGACTGGTACGACGCGGCCGTCGGCGGCCACGGCTTCTCCGACCAGGACACCGGACGTATTTACAGAGTCTTTCCGAAAGGGTCGAGGCCCGCGACGCCCAAAATGGATTTCGGCTCCGTCGCCGGGCTGATCGAGGCGTTGAAGTCGCCGAACGTCGCCGCCCAGGACGCCGCCCGCCGCGGCCTGCTCGAACGAGGCGACGCCGCGGCCGACGCGCTTCGGGATCTCGTCAAAAACGGCTCGCCCGAGGAGGCCGGCCGCGCGCTTCAGGTGGCGTCGTCCCCGCCGAGCCTCGTCGGGCTGGCCGTCGAGGTGATCCAGCGCCCCGACGACTTCCAGAACGGCGACCCGCGACTCCGCGAACTGGCCGTGCGGACCCTCGGCCGCGACTGCCGCGAAAACGGCGTCGTCGAATATCAAAATCCCGACGCGCGCAAGGAACCCGCGGCGCTCGCCCACCTGGACGTCCTGCTCCCGCTGGCGACCGACCCCGACCCCGGCGTCCGTCGCGAATTGATCCTGGCCCTGCGGAACGTGCCGACGCCGAAGGTCGCCGACGCGCTCCGAAAACTCGTCTCCGGCTGGGACGGTCGCGATCGCTGGTATCTGGAGGCGCTCGGCCTGGCGCTCGACGGCCGCGAGGCCGAGTACGTCACGGGCCTGATGGACTCGTCCCTCTTCGGCGATCCCGACAGGATCGACGCGGAGGCGGCCGACGACCGCGTGGCGCTGCCGCCGTACTTCCCGGTCGACCGCAACGAGGCGTTCATCCCCGTCGGCGCGCCCGATCCCGGCGCCAACGGGTTGAGCAAGTTCCTGGGCTTCCTCTGGCGGCTGCAACGCCCCGAGGCGCTGCCGGTCCTGGAATCGCTGCTGCCAGGGCTCAGGACGCCCGCGCTCCAGCAGGCCGGCGACGACGTGCTGACGCGGATCCGCTCGCCTTACGCGGCCGACGTCGCCGCGCTTTTGGCCGAGCGTTCCGACGATTCGTCCCGCCGCGCGGTCCTCTTCGACATGCTGGCGACGCGGCTGGGCGGACCCTGGAGCGAGGCCAGGGAGCGTCCGCCGGTCGTCCGCGTCATCGACGCCGCGCTCAAGGATCCCGACCGTCGCGCCGCGGGGATCGCGATGGCCGCCGCCACCGGGCTTCCCCGCTACCGGGCGACGTTCGAGGCGCTGGCGGTCGATCCGAACGTCCCGGACGAGACGGCCGCGAAGGCCGTGGAGGCGGTGGGGGCCGTCGGCGGCACTCCCAGCCGTTCGCTGACGGGCCTGATCGCCGCCACCCGCGGCAAGGCGTCGGCCGCCCGCGCCGAGGCCGCCCTGCGCGTCATCCCCAGGTTTTACGACGCCCGCGGCCGCCTCTTCGAGATCCTGAGCGACCGCGCCTATCCCGTCGCCCTGCGTCGCGAGGCGCTTCGGACGCTCGCCAAACTTCCCGAAGGAGGCATGCGGCTGATCGACGCGGCGAAGGCCGGCAAACTCCCCGACGACCTGAAGACGGAGGCGACGACGACGCTGAACGCCTCGGCCGACCGCGGCGTCCGCGAGGCCGCCGCGGCGGTGTTGCCGCTCCCCTCCACCGCCAGCGGCCGACCGCTGCCGCCGATCGAAGAGTTGCTGAAACGCCACGGCGACCCGGCGAAGGGGGAAGCGGTCTTCTTCCGCCAGACGGCCGACTCGTGCGCCTCGTGCCATCGGGTCCAGGGGAGGGGCCGCTGGGTGGGGCCGGACCTGTCCACCATCGGCGTGAAGTACGGCAAGGGGGAGTTGCTCAACTCGATCATCAATCCGAGCGCGGCGATCGGCTACGGGTTCCGGTCGGTCGTCCTGGCCCTCTCCGACGGTCGCGTGGTGACCGGGCTGCCGGTGGAGGAAACGCCGAACAGGATCGTGGTGAAGACGGCCGACGGCGAGCGCGTGACCGTCGCGACGGCCGACGTGGAGGAGCGCCGGACCAGCGAGACGTCGTTGATGCCGGAGAACCTGGCCGCGACGATGAGCGACGGCGACCTGGTCGACCTGCTGGCCTATCTTGAGATGCTGCGGCGTCCCGTCGGCGTGGTCGGCCGGCTTCAAGCGGTCGGCCCGGTCGCGGGCGACGGCCCCGACGCGGCGGGTGATTCCCCCACATGGCGGCGCATCGACGCCGACGCCGAGGGCCGAATCGACCTGGGCCCCTTCCTCGCCCCCGGCAAGGCCGCGCTCGCCCGGACGACGATCGAGTCCCCCGAGTCGCAAGAGGCGACCCTGGTCCTCGACGCCCCCGCCGACGTCTCCGCCTGGCTCGACGGCCGCCCCGTCGCCCTCCACCGCCCCGATCCCGCCGCCCCGGCGACCGCGTCAATCCCGCTCCCCGCCGGCCGCGCCGTCCTCGTCATTCGAGCCCAGGGCGAATCCCTGACGACGACGCTCGTCTCTCAAAAGCCGCTCGCCTTCGACGCCGAGCCGGCCGAACGCTGAAGCCGAGGCGATCCGTGGGTAGAATGAATCGGTACCGCTTCGTTCCTCGCCCTGGGTAGAGAGGGCCCCCATGATCGAACTTACCGAGCAGCAATCGCGGGCGCTTGAGGGGCCCGAGACGTCCTCGCTCCGGCTCGTGGACCCTCGAACCGTGGAGACGTTCGTCTTGCTCCGTCTCGACGACTACGAGCGGCTCAAGCGCGACGAGTACGACGATGGCCCGTGGACGCGAGAGGAGCTTCAAGCCCTGGCGTGGGAGGTGGGCAAGCGTGAGAATTGGAACGAGTATGACGTTCCGGAGGATGAGCCAGCGGAGTCATGCGTTATCGGCTGACGCCTTCTTGGCTTAAAATGAACTAACACCGCTCTATTCGGACTCGCCTTACCTGGGGTGGCGAGGCCCGCGTCGATGTCCCACCGGCTCCCAACGTCGAGGAGAGCATCGTACATGAGCCTTCACGTCGACCTGCTGAGCAGCATCAAGCAGTCGCCTAGAGCCCGGGGGGGCCGGATTGAGATCGGGAGCGCCGGCCCCCGCGACTCGGTGATGATAACGGGCGACCGCGAGGGCTTGGTCAGACTGACCCTCGCCATCCTCGATCACGTGTCCTCCAGGGGAGAAGATGAATCGACGTTCGCCAGGGACATATTCGGCGAGGTGTCGGAAATCCAGACCGTAATCCTCACGACAATTTCGGAGATCCCGAAGCCGCCGCGCACGACGCCCCCGCGCCCAAGCCTCCTGCGCCAGGTTGTTCGCCTGCTGTTCGGCTGACGCGGAGGGCGACCCCTGGAGCAGAGAAAGGGGTCAGGAGCAGAGGAAGGGGTCAGGAGCCGATGCTACTCCGGCTCGCTACCTCCCCGGCCGCGTCCCTCGACGTCGCCGAGGGCGGCGATGATGTGTCGGGCCAGGCGTTCCTTGATCTCTCGGTGGCGGGGCACCGGCTGAGAGACTCCGGTGATCGGATTGCGATACCAATCGTGGGCCCCGCCGTGACGGACGAGAACGCAGCCGAGTTGCTCGATGGTCCGAATGAGATCCACGCGCTTCATGGCAGGACCAACTCGCCAAGCCGTCGCACCTGCGGGATCTCGCCGCTGGTGAGGTCGCGGTACAGGTCGATGAGATGCGCCTTCAGGTCGTCGAGCGTTTTCCCCTGCGTCCAGTAGTCGGGGAACTCGACCAGGTAGCCGAGAAAGGCGTCGCCGTCTTGCCAATACACGAATTTCAAGGTCTGCATGACTGCCTCCGGGGCGGACTTGGTGGAACTCTCTCGCCAGTCCTACCGATTCAACCGTGACAGGCCAACTTCCTCCTCCCGCTCCTCAAGCCGCCAGGCGGCGTAGGCAAGGGCGGCGTCCAGATCGGCCGGTTCGAGGTTGGGGTACGCCTGGAGGATGCGCTCCCGCGACTCGCCCGAGGCCAGCAGGCCGAGGATCGTCCCGACCGTGACGCGCAGGCCCCGGATGCATGGTTTGCCGCCCATCACCTTGGGGTCGTGAGTGATTCGCGACGGCTTCACGGCGTCCCCCCTTTCCGATCGCGCGCCGCGGGTCGATACTGGACGTTGGGAGTCGCGGCGCGGCCGCTCCCGTCACCATCCAGCATATCCGGCCGGCCCGGGCGTTCCCAGGGAGGCCGTTACGACGGCCGCCCGCTAAACTGGAACGTCAAACCCAACCCCCGCGCGGGACGACCGGAAGAGGCTGACGCAACGATCGTGGAACCACCCCAAAGCCCCGCGCGACCGCCGAGGATCGCCGTCGCCCTGCCGTGTTACAACGAGGCCGCCGCGGTCGGCCGCGTCGTCGACGACTTCCGCGCGCATCTGCCGGAGGCGGAGGTCGTGGTCCTTGACAACGCCTCCGACGACGGCACCGCCGAAGTCGCCGCCGCGCGGGGCGCGCGGGTCATGCCGGTCCCGGATCGGGGCAAGGGGTTCGCGGTTCGCGCGGCGTTCGAGAACTTGCGCGACTTCGACGTCGTCCTCATGGCCGACGGCGACGGCACCTACCCCGCCGAGGAGGCCCGCCGGATGATCGCGCCGATCCTGGAGGGCCGCGCCGAGACGGTCGTCGGCGCGCGTCGGCCGGAACCCGGCGCGCGGGCGATGGCGCCGGTGCGGGCGCTCGGCAACGTCCTTTTGCGAGCCGCCTTCCTGGCGTTCATCGGCCATGGCGCGGGCGACCTGCTCTCCGGCTACCGCGCGTTCAGCCGGCGGTTCCTCAACGACGTCCGGCTCCGATCCGAGGGTTTCGAGGTCGAGACCGAACTGGCGATCAAGACCGTCGTCCAAGAACTGGCGGCGGTCGACGTGGAGGTCGCCTACCGCCCCCGGATCGAGGGGACCGAAAGCAAGCTGCGGCCGTTGCGCGACGGCCGTCGAATCCTGGCGACGATCGTCCGCGAGGGGTTCCGCCTGCGGCCGGCGCGGGGGTGCGTCGTCGTGGCGACGACGGCGGTCGTCCTGGCGGCGCCGGTATTTTATTGGGCGCTGGCGGCGGGTTGATCCGGGACGGGGTCCTCGACCCTGGGGGCGTCCCAGAGCTTGACGGTGTGGTCGCCGCTGGAGGAGGCGAGCCGGCCGCCGTCGCGGGCGAGGGCCAGGCCGGTGACGGTCGCGCCGTGGCCTTGAAGCGCCAGGATGGAGCGGCCTCCCTCGACGTCCCAGACGTGGACGGCCTTGTCCACGCCGCCGGAGATCAGGCGGCCGTCGGGGGTGAAGACCAGGGCGAGGACGTCGCGGGCGCGGTCGTCCAGACGGCGGGGGGGGGCGACCGGCCGGGACGGGTCCCAGACGAGGATCGAGCCGCCGCGGACGGCCGCGGCGAGTTCGCGGCCGTCGTGGGAGAACGCCAGGGCCAGCACCTTGCCGCCGGCGGGGAGTAGGGCCCCCGCGCTTCCGGTTCGGGCGTCCCAAAGTCGTACGAAGCCGTCGTCGTCGCCGGAGGCGAGCGTGCGGCCGTCGCGGGAGAGGGCGAGTTCGCGGACGGCCTCGGTATGGCCCTTGAGGGTCAAGAGCGGGGCGGCGGTGGCGGAGTCCCAGACGTGGATTCGGTCGTCGCCGCCGCCGGAGGCGACGCGGCGGTCGTCGAGGAAGACCAGGGCGTCGACGACCTCGCGGTGTTCGCGATAGGTCGCGATCGGTCGTTCGTCGGCGAGCCGCCAGACGACGGCCTCGCCGCGGGAGGGGGGCGAGGGATCGCCGCAGGAGGCGACCAGGAGGCCGCCGTCGGGGCTGAAGGCCAGCGCGCGGACGCCGGGGATCGACGTCTTGAACCGGTGGAGCAAGGCCCCGGTCGCGGCGTCCCACACGGCGACGTCGCGATCGCGGCGGCCGGCGGCGACGAGGCGGCCGTCGCCGGAGATCGCCACGCAGGCGACCTCGCCGCCGTAGGGGGCCGGCGTGGGGGACTGGAGGGTCCGGGGCCGCGCCGGACTTCGGGCGTCCCAGACCTTGGCGAGCCCCTCGGGGGAGGCGGAGACCAGGAGGCGGCCGTCGCGATCGGCCGAGAGCGCGTGGATCCCCTCGGAATGGCCGAGGAACCTGTGGAGCAGTCGGCCGTCGGCCGGGTCCCAGATCCGTACCGCGTTGTCGTTCCCCGCCGAGGCCAGCCAGGCGCCGTCGGACGACCAGGCGACGCGATAGGCGCCGCCCGCGTGGGCCGCGATCGCCGTGAGGAGTTTTCCGGAGGCCGTTTCCCAGATCCGGACGGCGCCGTCGAGCCCGGCGGAGGCGAGCCGGGCGCCGTCGGGGCTGAACGCCGCGGCGTGGGCCTCTCTCTGGTGGGCGGGCCAGGCGCGCAGGAGTTTCGGAACGGGGTCGAGGGTCCAGATCCGGACGGCGCCGTCGAAGCTGGCGGTGGCGAGGGTCTTGCCGTCGGGGCCGAAGTCGACCGAGGAGACCGGGCCGCCGTGGGGCTCGGCGGGGCCGATCGCGGGCGCGTCGGCGTCGACGTCCCAGATCCGGAAGGTGTGACCCGCCAGTCCGGCCGCCAGTCGCGAGCCGTCGGGGGAGAAGGCCAGCGCCAGGACCGCGAGGGAGGGGTCGCCCAGGAGCCGGAGGCGGTCGCCGGTCTCGGCGTCGTAGACGGCGACCGCGCCGTCGCCGCCGGGGCCGGCCAGGAGGCGGCCGTCGGGGCTGTACGCCAGGGCCTGCACGCCGGCGCGAAGGTCGTAGAGCCGGCCCGAGGAGTTGGCCGCGCGGATCGTCCGCCGCGGGCCGCCGTCGTCCGTCCGCCAGATTCGGATGACGCCGTGGAAGTCGGCGGTGGCGAACTCCGAGCCGTCGGGGCGGGTCGCGACCGCGGCGAAGGAGTCGTCCGGGCCGCCGACCGATCGCGACGCCTCCGAGTCCAGCCCCGTCAGATACCGCCATTCCCAGCCCCGGGCGTCGTCCTTGCCGAGGGTCGGCCGCATCAGCTCCAGCAGCGCCCGGTACTGGCCGTAGTCGTCCGCGGCCCAGGCCGCCCCCGCGAGGCTGGCGCGGGTGTCGTAGAGCGTTCGGTCCTCTTCGTCGCGGGCGGCCTGCAACTCTCGAAGCGCCCGCTGGGCGCCGCGGCGGGCCTCGGCCTCCTCGGCGCCGGCGCGGCGGGCGGCCTCGGCCAGGAGCCGCTGGTCGTCGGCCTGTTCGCGGAACCGGCGGGCCGCCGCCAGCGAGGCGACCGTCGCCAGCACCAGCACCGCGGTGAGGATCGCCCCCAGGACGGCGACGGACGGGTTCCGGCGCGCCCAGCGCCAGTAACGCTCGGCGGCGGAGGCCCGTCGCGCCAGGATCGGGCGGTCCTCCAGGAATCGGGCCAGGTCGGCGGCCAACTCGGCGGCCGTGGCGTAACGATCCGCGGGCCGGCGCTCGATCGCCTTGTGGACGACCGTCGCCAGGTCCAGCGGGATCCGGCGGTCGAGCTTGCGCAGGGGAGGGGGCGTCGTCTGCGAGACCTGCCACAGCAAGCGGGCGCGGTCGACGCCGTCGAACGCCGGCCGCCGCGCCAGCAATTCATAGAGCGTCAGGCCCAGGCCGTAGACGTCGCCGGCGCGGCCGTGGACGCCGTCGAGGGCCTCCGGCGGCATGTAGCGCAGGGTGCCGACGACGACGCCGCTACGGGTCAGGTCGTGGTCGTCGTCCAGCTTCGCCAGGCCGAAGTCGGTCAGCCAGAGGATCCCGTGTTCGTCCAGCAGCAGGTTCGAGGGTTTCACGTCGCGGTGGAGGACGCCCTGGGAATGGGCGTGGTCCAGGCCGCCGGCCGCCTGAACCCCCAGCCGCGCCGTCCATTTCCATCGCTCGGGCCCGTCGGCGGGCCCCGCCGGGGATCGTGGGAACGGGGGGTCCGTCGATTCCGGATCGAGGCCCTCGGCGGCGATCCGAGGCGGCGAACGCTCAAGGCCGTCCGGCTCGGTCCATCCCCACGGGCACGCGCTCGGATCGGGGCCGTCGACGATCTCGCGAGGATCGACGCCGAACCCGGCCGACATCGGCTCGGAGACCTCCAGTTCGTCCCGCGTCGCCGAGCCGCGCGCGGCGACGGCCGACGACGCCGTGGCGGCCTCGGTCGGGGCGAGCCGGCCCGTCGCGGCGGCGCCGTCGTTCAAGACGGCGTCCAGGCCGACCCCGCGGATGTACTGCATCACGTAATACGGCGTCCCCTGGTGCTCGCCGAACCCGAAGACCGGCACGATGTTCGTGTGGTGCAGCCGCCCCGCGGAGCGCGCCTCGCGCTCGAAGCGGCGACGGCGGCAGGGATCGCCCAGGCCGTGCGAGAGGACCTTGAGCGCCACCCGCCGGCCCATCGAGATCTGCCAGGCCTCGTAAACGACCCCCATGCCCCCGCGGCCGACCTCGCGCAGAATCCGGTAGTCGCCGAAGATCCGGGCCCGACCCGATCGCGACGCCGCGTCCGCCTCGGCGCCCTCCTCCGGCGTGTCGTCGGGATCGCGGCCGGCGGTCGCGGGCATGTTCGCCTCGCCCCGACCTCGGGGCCTCGTCCGAGTAATGGTCGCGCGGGACCGCGACGGGCGGCAAAGGACCGCCCCGCCACGGGACACGTCCCCATCGTGATCGCCGGCCGCGACTTTTTCAAGATTTCCTAATCAATTCGTCCGGCCGTCCGTTCCAAACGTCCGCGCGGCCTCGACGACCTCCGCCGCCGCGCGCCGATCCGGCGCGGCCGACGGCATCAGGTCGCCGGCGTCGAGCATCGCCAGCAAGTCGGTCTCGATCTTCAGGCAGAGATGGTCCAGCGGCAGGTGGTTCAAGCTCGTCGTGACGAACGGGAATTGCAGCTCCGTGCCGATCTTGTCCAGCGCCAGGATCGGCGCGGCGACCAGCATCACGATGATCGGGGTCAGCCACTGGACCTCGCCCACCAGGGCGAACGGCAGCGAGACCAGGAACAAAAGGATGAACCGGCGGATCTCGATCCGATACGCCAACGGCAACGGCGTCGCGCGGATCCGCTCGCACATCCCCATGAGGTCGATCAACGCGGCCCGTTGCTCCTCGGCCCGCGTGAACGCGAACCCGGACATGCCCATCTCCTCATGGGCGCGGCGGAGCAACGCGCCCAGATGGAGGCACGCCGCGTTGGTCATGTGGTGCGAGGCGAACAGGCCGGCGGCGGCCTCGCGCCCCAAAAGCGCGACCACCGACGTGCTCCCCCGCTGGTCGCGCAGGCCCAGGCGGATCGCGTGCGGCACGGCCGCCGTCCAGCGGAGGACCTGCTCGCGCCATTCCCGGTCGTCCGGGCCGTAGGCCATCGCCTGGATCGCCAGGTTCCGCGTCTGGTTGACGATCCCCCCCCAGACCTTCCGACCCTCCCACCAGCGCTCGTAGCCGGCGTTGGTCCGCAAGACCAACAACAGACCGAGCGCCGCGCCGGCCATCTCGTGCGGGCCGACGCCGACGTGCAGCGAAAAACTCGGCGAGGCGTGGTCCAGCGCCGTCACCCCCGCCGCGAACGCCCCGAAGACGAGCACCCGCAAAAGGATCAACGACATCGCCGACCCCCGGAAGCCGAACACCTCCACCCAGAACAGCAACTCCTTGTCGCGAAATCTCACGGGCCCGGACGCTCTCCTTCCGATCGATCAGGGGTCGAGCCGATACGACGGCGACGCCATCGCGGCGACGCCGCGCCCCCCGCGGTCGCGGCTGGGCGAATCCAACAGCAACACCGCCTCCCAGCGCAACGGCGGCCGCGGAACGGCCTCGCCCGAGCCTCCCCAGCGCCCGCCGGGGGCGGAGCCGTCGAGCGGGATCCGGATCAACTTCCAGCCGTCGAAATCCAGCGTACCTAGATCGGGCTGGAACGTCTGCCCCGAAGCGTCGGCGAACCGACAGCGGACGTGGGCGCCGGAACCGTCCCCCTTCAACCAGTAAAGCGCCTCGCGGGCCTTCCCGGGGATCGCCAAGGGCTTCCGGGGCCGGACGACCAGATACCGCCAGCCGGGATCGAACCGGTAATCGACCTTCAACACGCGCCCGCCGTCTTTTAACGACGACTTTAGCGGCTTGCCGCCGGTCGCGGCGTTCTCGACGTGCAAATCGGCCTCAAGCGCGTCCAGGACGTCGCCGCCGTCGGGCCCCGCGATCGGCTCGAACCGGCCCGAGACCGGCGCCAGGACCGCCGCGCCGTCGGCGTCGAGAAGCGCGACGTCGATCGTCGCCGCGTCGAGCTTGAGGCTCGCCTCGCCCCTGGCCCGACCCTCCGGAACGTCCACCGCGGCCGACGCCGCTTCCCTCCCGTCCGGCCCCCTGGCGACGAGCCGGCCGTGGAACGGTCGCCTCGACGGGTTGTCGATCACCGCCTCGTACCGATCGCCGCGCGGAGCGAACGCCAGGGAGAGCGGGTCGGATCGCCAAACCTGGATCGGCGCGAGGTCCGGCGGGTTGCGGCCCTGGTAAGTCAGTTCCCACTGGATCTCGCGGCGAGGATCCCGGAGCGGGCTCGGGGGGACGTCGAAGCTGATGAAGGTGAACGGCCCGTCGCCGAACGTCATGGCGGCTTTCAAGGGCTCCTTGGACCCGGCGAGGCGAACCGTAAAGTCGCCGGACTGGAGCCCGACGAGGGTGATCCACGGCCCGAACGGGTGGTCCCGGTCCTCGGCGACGGGCCCCGTCGGCGCCTGGATCTTCGCCAGGACCTTCAAGTCCGCGGCGTCGGGGTCGGAGTCCTTGACGTGGCGGACGACGGGCGTCCGCGCGGCTTCCGTGGCCCTCGCGTCGGTCGTCCAGGAGACGACGGCCACGGCGTCGTCCCTCGAGAACAGCAGCTTCCAGTCGGCCGGGGATTCGCCCTTGAGTCGATGTCGGAACGTATAACCATTCAAGTCGTGGATCAGCGCCTTGGCGGCCAGGAACGACGGTTTGGGCGAAAGGTCTTGCCGAACCGTGCCGAAGCGGTGCTCGTTCTCCCTGGGGTCGGGGCCGTCGTCCCTCCAGTCGTAGAAGATCGACAGGTTGACGCCGCTGGCGAGGTTGGCGAGGTATTCGCGGACGATGTAGCGGGCCTGCTGGGCCTCGGTCACGCGCTTCTCGGCGGTGGAGTAGCCCCACTCGCCGGAGACGATCGGCAGGCGCTTCTCGGGCGTGTCGTGGCGGGCGATCAACGCGCGGAGGCGGCCGTAGTCGTCGGCGGCGGTCTCGGGGGCGCTTTCGCGGTAGGGGTGGACGGAGACGCCGTCGACGTCCGCCAGGATCCCGGAGGCGAAGAGGGTCTCCAGGAATTCCCAGGGGAAGCCCGACGAGCCGGGGACCAGGATCGTCGCCTCGGGGTCGGCCTCGCGAACGGCCTTGACGGTCTCGACGGCGAGCTTCGTATAGTCCTCGGCGTTGGGCCTGGGTTTCCAGAAACTGATGTTGGGCTCGTTCCAGACCTCCCAGACGACGCCGCGGCCCTTGAAACGGCTGGCCGCGGCCTTTGCGAACGCCGCGAACCCCGCGCGCCCGGCCGGGGTGTGGGGCGAAAGGCCGTCGTCGTAAAGCGGGTTGCCGTAGTCCAGGATGAAGTACGCGCGAGCGCCGACCTCGTCCAGATGACCCATCAATCGATCATACGCCGAGAAGTCGTACCGCCCGCGCTCGCGCTCGACGGCCTGCCAGGCGAGATCCATCCGAACGAACTTGAAGCCCCCCTCCGCGAACCGCTCCATCTCCCCCGGTTGGGGATCGGTGAAATGGATGTTGACGCCGAACCCGTCGGGGACGGTCGGCCCCGGAAGCCCCTTCTCGGGAGGGGCCGCGGCGATCATGACGGCGGCGAGGACGACGAGCGACAGGATGGTCGGTTTCATGGCGCGCTCGGTTTGAAGACCAGGGGAAGGCGGCATGGCGACGACGCCCCATACGATACCGGATTTGGAACGGCGGCCGTAACGGTCTTCCCCCCTCGCGAGACGGATCATAGACGAACCGACCATCGGGACCGATGATCGCTCCCGAACAGGATTCGGCGACGCTATGATTGACATGGAGGCGGTGCCATTCCGTGGCGAGGGCTCGGCGTCCGCCTGACGGCCGTCGCTTCACCCGTGGAACGACCCCTGGAGGTGGTTTTCAATCATGACGATCCGCCTATCAAAAGAGCAGGAGCGGTTCGTCCGCGACGCGGTGCGATCCAGCCGCTACGCGCGCGAGGACGACGTGGTCCGCGACGCCTTCGACCGGCTGATGCGGTCGACGCCCGAGGAGAAGCCGCTTGCCCCCGACGAGTTGAACCGGCGGTTGCTGGAGTCCGGCCTGGTCTCCCGGCTTCCCGACCCCTCCGCGGACGTCGACGACGACGATCCGCCGATCGCGATCGAGGGGGAACCGCTCTCGGAAACCATCGTCCGCGAGCGGCGTTGAAGTGGCGGCGTACTTCCAGATGAACTGCTCGGAAAACAGACCGGAGTGACGGCCCTGGGCACCCTAAATTACCCATTTCCATCCGTTCGGGAGCCACCAGAATGGCGGCATGACGGCTGACGCCGAGTTTTCCGGTCTAATGCCTAAGATCCTGGCCACCGAAATACGAAGTGATTAAACCAGACAAGGACTCATAACTTGAGAACGAAACGGACCCCCTTGGGCTGATTTCCACAAGCGCAAAATTGCTTGCCATATCGAACCCGTAGCAATATCCTTGGCAATCGTCACATATTAATATAATTGTGTTTGTGTTTTTGTGTTGAGGATAGACGTCACCGGCTGGGACCGGGCCTTCGTAGAACTGCAGCTCACCGAGGTCGCCGAAGCCGACCCGAGTCAGAAAACCGACGTATTCCGCCGGAATTCCTGGAAACTCCGACATCATCCGCGCCGCCTGTGGCCCGGTGATCTGCTCAATGTCTGGCCTAGTGGATAATTTTCTGATCACAATCTCGATATTATCATTCATGGATAATCTCATAACCGGGCCAACGCGGGAAATCCGGTGTCGGCTCATTTGCCGTATGAAATCATGAACTAACACTGTATTGTTTCTCGCGTCCGTCTCGACCGCTCCGAGTGACGGGGGTCACTTGGCGTCGGGCCCCATCTCCTCGCGCAGCGCCTTGGCCTCGGGGTGTTCCGGGTCGGCCTTGAGGATCGCGTCGAGGGTCGCCTTGGCGTCGTCGGCGCGGCCGGCGTCGCGCTGGGCGCGGGCGAGTTTCAACTGAATGTCGGCCGGCTTCCTGGGCTTCAAGTCCAGGGCGACGCGGTACTCGGCCTCGGCCTTCTCGGGCCGCTTTCCGGCGGCGAGGGCGTCGCCCAGGAGGACGTGCGAGGTCGGGTTGTAAACATCGACGTACAGGCACTCCCAGGCCCATCGCTCGGCCCTGGCGGCGTCGCCGGCGGCGAGCCAGCGCTCGGCCAGGTTGGACCGGACGGGGTAGTTGTCCCCCTCGTTGTCGGCGATCCGCTCCATGTCGTCGAGGAACGCCTCGGCCTTCTTCTGACGCAGATGCACCCGCGCCAGGTTGGCCAGCCACTTCGTATGCTGGGGGTCCGCCTCGTGGGCCTTCTCGTAGAGCTTCTCGGCCTCGTCCAGCCGGCCCTTCTTGAGGTACAGTTCGGCCAGCAGGTCGACGACCCGCTCGTCGGGATGCTCGGGGTCGAGGGCGGGTTCCAGCAGTTCGAGCGCCTCGTCGTCGTCGCCGATGGTCGTGAACAGCCGGGCCTTGACATAGCTGGCCAGCGGGTGGTTGGGATGGAGCTTCAGCGCCTTGTCGGCCAGCGGACGCGCGGCCTTCAGATCGCGACGGGCGAAGTGCTCGTAGGCCATCCGGGCGTTCAGGTCGGCGTCCTCCGGGTTCGCCTTGAGCTTGCGTTCAAGCTGGGAGAACGTCACGTCCTCGTCCGACCCCACCCGCGCCTTGATCGTCTTGACGACCTCGTCCAGATGCTCCAGGTACTTCTTCTCGAAGTCCTCCTTGGAGACGCCGAAGCAGGCGTGGATCGCCGATTCGGTCGACAGCCCCCGGCGGTAGGCGGCGAGCATCTTGATCTGGGCGTCGTCGCCGAAACGCTTGGCCATATATTGGGCGTAAAGCTGCGCCTGGCAGTAGGCCATCTGGCGGTCGGCGGCCTCGTCGGGGCGGATGAAGCCGAGGTTGATCGTGTCCAGATCCAGCAGCTTCTTGCGCGACGGGACGCGCTCCAGAAGCAGCTTGTTCCACTCCTGGGGGCGCGGGCTGCGCTCGCTCTCCACGGCGAGGGCCTCGGTGTACCAGTGGGGGATGTTGAAGTCGGTCTGCTGAAGGGTTATGACGTGCGTGAACTCGTGCTCGATGACCCTGGCCCAGTTGTAGGGCTTGTCCATCTTGCGGGTGCTGGCCATCGCCACGACGGTCCCGGTGCAGGCGCCGACGGTGGGGACGAACGGCAACCCGGTGGTCCGGCCGCTGAACCAGCCGTGGTCCTTCATGATCTCGATCTTCGTCCGTCGGGGCGGCTCGTAGCCGAACATCGCCGTGAGCCTCGGCATCACCGATTCGAGATGTTCCGACATGTATTTCGCCAACAAGTCGTCCTGGCCGGGGAGGTAGGTGACGACGAAGTGGTCGCTCTCGACGGCCTCGTAGGCGCTCATGTGCTTGAGCACCTTCATCATGTTGTCGGCGCGGACGTTGAAAGGGTCGGCGGCGAAGGCCGATTGGAAGAGCGTCGCGGCCTCGTCCTCGCGGCCGATCTGCATGTAGAGCATCCCCAGGCCGATGGGGACGTCGGCCCGTTCGGGGTCGGCTTGCGCCGCCAGAAGGAAGGCGCGCTCGGCGGTGTAGTACTGGCGGCGGTCGGCCAGGCGTTCGGCGAGCCCCGCGTAGAATTCGGCCGGCCGGGGATTGTTCGCGAGCGCCTCCAGTTCGGCCGCGGCCGCGCCGACGGGGTTCACCAGCATCCGACTGGCCGCGGCGACCCTCGCCAGGGCCGATTCGTCGCGGGGGTCGACGGCGACGGCCTTCCTCGCCGATTCCAGCGCGTCGGCGAAGCGCTCGTCGGAGATGTCGAGATCGGCCAAAAGCACATGCGCCGGGACGTAGTTCGGGTTGGTCGCGAGCGCCCGCAGGGCCTTCTTGCGACCGGCGGACAGGCGGTAACCCTGAAGGTCGGCCTGGCCCTGGGTCACCAGCACTTCCGCGGCCAGCGGGTTGAGTTGCGAAGCCCTCGCCAGTTCCTTGGACGCGGCGCGTTCGTTGTAGCCGGCCAGGAACATCCGCCCCTCCAGCCAGGGGGCCCTCCAGCAGGCGGGGTCGGCCTTCAACGCGCCTTCATAAATCTCGTTGATGACGTCGTTGAGCGCGTCGGCCATTTCCTCGCCGCGGGCCCTGGCGCGGTAGTAGCGCTCGGCGGCCTGGCCGATCAGGATCAGGGCGTCGGCGTCGCCGGCGAACTTCTCGCGGTCGGCGTTGTAGGAGTCGACGAACCACTGGCAGGCGTCGACGGCCTTGTCCCGCTCGCCTCGGGCCTCAAGCAGCCGCGCGGCGGTCCAACGCGCCAGAAGGTCGTCGGGGTCGATCGCCAGCGCGCGGGCGACGGCCGCGTCGGCGTCTTCCCAGCGGCCGCGGGAGAAGTGGAGGTCGGCGATCCGGGCGGAGACCTTGGCGGACTTCGGCTCTCCGGCCTCGGCGGCTTCCAGGACCTTGACCGCCTCGTCGGCGTCGCCCTGGGCGGCCATGGCCTCGGCGCGGCCGAGCGTCACGGCGAGGGTCAGTTCCGGGGAGAGGGCCTTGGGGTCGGTCTCGGCCTTCTTGGCGAGGGCCTCGTAAGCCTCCTCGGCCTCGGCGTAGCGGCCCGAGTCCAGCAGTCGCGCGGCGCCGTCCGCGTCGACCGGCCCGCCCGCTTGCGCCACCAGCGCCGCGAGCACGAACAACGTCGCGCAACCCATGGCGAAGTCTCCTTGAGAGTCGTTCATTTCACGTTACCAGAAGGTCGGCCGCGATGCGCCCCCCGTCGCTGATTCGACCAGACCGCGTCGGCGGGGGCTTGCGTGGAAGGCGAAGGCGGTGTAAAGTCCCTCGCATCCGATGGGCGTTCGGCGATGATTCGCCGAACAGGAAGCCGGTGAGAATCCGGCGCGGGACCGCCGCTGTAAGCGAGGAGGTCCCCGGACGACGTGCCACTGCGGGCATCACCCGTGGGAAGGCGTTCCGGGGGCGTTCGACTCGCGAGCCAGAACACGGCCCTTCGGACACCCGCTCGACGCTTCGGCCTCAGGCGTCCGGGGGAAGGCGGCCACGCGCCCTATGCGGGAGCGCGACGACCCGTCGCCTTTTTCGTTCCGAGAGGCCGTCCCCGAAGGCCCCGGAATGACTCGACTTCAGGCAGACAAGGCCCCGTCCCCCCGGCCCGCGCGCGGCTGGGCCGTCGGCTTCTCGCGACGCTTCGGCAGGGCGTCGCAAGGGCCGCGGCGAGGTCGCGCGCGGTCCCGGAGGATGGGGCCGCGGCCGTCCTGAACCGATCCGCCAAGGCCCCGCGGGACGCGCGCCCACCCCCGAAACCCGCCAACCGCGGGGCTAGGGGACGCCGCGCGCCAACTTCCCCGCATCGTTTGGGTTCCACGAAAGGGTATGCTCATGCGCCTCTTGAACTCGCGACTCCTCCCCGCCGTCGCCCTCCTGGCCCTCGCCGCGCCGGCGCGGGCGGGTTTCGACCCCCAGATCGGCCAGCCGGGCTCGCTGGGGATCCCCAAGGACGACCCGTCGTTCCGAGGCTGGGCGACGTCGGTGGTCGAGTACCGCCCCGGCCCGCGAAACGTCGCCGACCCGTCGGGGCCGCTGGCGACCGGCAATCCGCAAGGCGTCCTGGGGGACGTGAATTCCCCGGGCCACGGCCTGGCCTCGCTGGGGGACGGCGGCTGGATCACGCTGGGCTTCGACCGACCACTCACCGATGGCGACGGGGCCGACTTCGCCGTCTTCGAGAACGGCATCCTGTCGGGCCCCAGCGGTTCGCCCCTGGCGTATCTGGAGTTGGCGTTCGTCGAGGTCTCCACCGACGGCGTCCACTTCTTCCGGTTCCCGGCCACCTCGCTGACGCAAACCGACACGCAGGTCGGCGGCTTCGGCCTGCTCGACGCCAGTAACCTGAACAACCTCGCCGGCAAGTACGTCGCCGGCTACGGCGCGGGCTTCGACCTGTCCGAACTGGCGGGAATCTCGCCGCTGCTGGACGTCAACAACGTCAACTACGTCCGGCTCGTCGACGTGGTCGGCTCGATCGATCCGGCCCTTGGAAGCTACGACTCGCTCGACAACATGATCAACGACCCCTATTCCACCCCCTTCAACACCGGCGGCTTCGATCTGACGGGCGTGGGCGTCATCAACCAGGCCCCGGCCCCGACCGCCGTTCCCGAGCCGGCGAGCCTGGCGACGGCCGTCATCGGCCTCGGCATGCTCCTGGCCGCCGTCCGCGCGCGACGACGAGGTTGACCGTGGCGCGTCCCCTCCCGCGCGGGAGGGGACGCGACGCGGAGGTCAGCGGAGGACCGGCTTCGTCCCTCGAGGCCGTCGCGCGGCGAGGCCCAGGCCGATCGCGACCGCGAACGCCGCCGCGGCGAACGACGACGGCTCCGGCACGGCGGTCACGACCGGATCGCCCGTGATCGTGATGTTCAGCATGACGTCGTCGATCGTCTGGAAGTTCGGGGAGTTCGGCGCATAGGCCGCGAGCCCGTCATTCAGGCTGCCGAGCCCGCCGGCCACGAACGTGACGCCATCGTCGGCGACCACGGTCGTTTCGAAGCCCGCGGGCGTCGACGAATCGTTCGGCAACGAATATTGCCAGCCGAGATTGTTGCCCGTGCTCGTCGCCGAATCCAGAACCAGCGAGTAGGTGCCCGCGGCGAGATCCAGACCACTGAACACTGTATACGACCGAGCAAAGAGCGCTTCCGTCACCGTGAGCCCCGAGGTGGCGATCTGACTGGTGGCGGGTTGAGGCAGGCCGCCCCCCACCAGGTACGCCGTCACCTGGTCCTGGGAGGCGTCGTTCTTCATCAACGGCACGACGATCTGGACGTTGGCGTACGATTTCGTCAGCGTGAAGGTGAACCCCGTAACATATGTGTGGTCAGGATCCAGCAGGCCGCCGATCACCGACCCCCCGACATTCTCGCCGGAGATGGAGAGGATCGTCTCCCCGTTCGCCCGACACGTCGCCATCGTCAGCAGCAGAATCGCCGCCGTCCAGGAACCGCGCATCGTTCCGTCCTCCAAAAGACATCGCAACCGATCCAAACTTCGTCGTCGAATCGTCGAATCAACGTTGACGTTGCATTGGGGAAACGCGAGTTGATTTAACCAAACGTTCCGCCGCGTGTCAACCAAGCACCGGTCATCCCCATCATGATTACGTTCAAGCGACGGCGCGCCGGGTTCGCCCGAGCAGGCCGTTACAGCGTTTTAAGATACTCGACCACGTCCGAGCGCTGGTCCTCGGAGAGTTTGTCGCCGAAGACGTGGCCGCCGACGCCCAGACCGTGGCGGGAGGCGTCGAAGAGGCGGCGGGGATCCTTGGGGTCGGGCGCCTGGCCCTCGGGGACTTCGACGTACCTCCAGCCCACGTCGCGCGCGTCGTAGTTCTCGAAGTCGGTGGACGGGGGTCGGAGGTAGCGGCGGGGGCGGCGGCGGGAGTCGAGCATCAGCCGAAGGGTCGGGACCGAGCCGTTGTGCAGGTATGGCGCGCTGGCCCAGATCCCGACCAAGGGCGGCGCCAGGTAGCCGCGTTCCGCGGTCAGGTCGACGGGATGCTTCGCGCCGAACCACGACGAGTTGAAATACTCCACCGCGCGGTCGGAAATTCCCGTGATCCGCGCCGGGTCGGTGCCGATCTCCTCCAGCGGGACGATCTCGTTGGGGTAGTCGACCTCCTCGCCGTAAGTCCCGTGGCAGCGGGCGCAGGTCTTCTCGAAAACGACCCGACCGCGGTCGGCGGCGTCGCGATCGATCGCGAAAGGATATTCGGGCGGCTCGATGCTCTTGATGTAGGCGAAGAGGTCCTCGAAGTCGGACTCGAGCGCGTCGAACTCCGCGGCCGTCTTCTCGGCGAGTAGGAACTGCATGATGGAGCGGGTCGACTCGACGGGCGTGCGGCCGTCGTAATACATCGTATCCTTGTATTTCAATATCCACCAGGCCGGCGCGTCCAGCTCGGGGAGGTTCGACGCCAGCGGCATGGGGAACCTCCTCCTGGAAAGGTCCGGGTTCCTCATGCTCAAAAGCGCGATCGACATCATCCCCGCGTTGGTCGTGCCGCGGGTGGTGTTGAGGACGAACGGCAGCAGGGGCGAAGGACGGCCTTCGGCGCGGAAGAGGTCCGGGAAGAAGCCGGCGTAGTCGATCCGGGTGTTGGGCATGCCGACGTGGCTCTTGCCGCCGATCGATCCGCCGTGGCAGACCAGGCAGTCGACCTGCACGCCGCGGGTCGCGCCGTCGGCCTTCACGGAGCGCTTCAGGCCCATCGGCAGGCCGTCGTTGGGGAACGGCGCGGGGCTGAAGCCGTAATGGCGGCCGAACGCCCGGGCGTAGCCCTCCGGGTCGGCGTCCGGGTCGGGCGCGGGCTCGCCCCAGGTCTCGCCGACCGCCTTGTACGCCGCGTCCGACCACTCGGCGTTTAGGAACCGCCCACCCTCCATCAACCGCCGCCCGCGCTCCACGGCCGCGGGGTCGGGCGCGTCGGCCGCGCGCGTCGAAACCAAGGGCGCGAGCAGCAACCCCGCGAACGCCACGCCCGCGCGTAATCCGTCGATGTTGATTCTCATGGCTCTTGATCGATGGGTTTCAAAGACGGGTCCGATCCATCGATGAATCGTACCGCCGACCCGCCCCGGAAAACAACGTGCGGGAAATTCCGCGCTTTCTCGTTGACGCCGGCCCACGACGTGCGGTATTTTCCGCAGGTGGAGGGAGGATCGACCATGGCGAGACTGACGCGGGGCGAGTTGAAGGTGATGCGCGTCTTGTGGGAGCACGGCGCGCTGAAGCCGTCGGAGTTGCAGGCGAGGCATCCCGAGCCGATCGGGAACTCGGCCTTGCGGTCGCATCTGGCGACGCTTCTTGAGAAGGGGTGCGTCACCCGGCGGCTGGTGGGCAAGGCGTACTTCTACAAGGCGACGACGCCCAAGCGGTCGGCCTTCCGGTCGATGCTGGGGGAACTGGTCGACGCCTACTGCGGCGGGTCGATGGAAAACCTGGTTATGAACATCATACGATCCGAGAAGCTCAGCGAGGACGACCTGATCGCCCTGCGCCGGCTGGCGGACCAGGACGACGAAGGGGGGGGCAAGCGATGATCGGGCTCGATCGGCTGGCGGAGGCCCCCGCGGGCCTACCGCTTCTGTTGAAGGCGACGCTCGTCCTGGCCGCGGCCTGGCTGGTCCACGCCGCGCTCATGCGGGCGAACCCGCGGTGGCGGGTGTTGACCTGGCG
Source organism: uncultured Planctomycetales bacterium (assembly GCA_937907525.1). GTDB lineage: Bacteria > Planctomycetota > Planctomycetia > Isosphaerales > Isosphaeraceae > Paludisphaera. The sequence continues at coordinate 34,006 of CALCIB010000209.1, forward strand.
GTGCGCGGCGGCCGGCCTGGCCGCGGTGGCGGCCCTCGCCCTCGCGCCGCCGCTGGCGACCTGGCGCGTGCCCGCGCCCAGGTCAGAGCCGCGGCCGGCCTCAAGACCGATTCCGATCGTCGAACCGATCGCGGCCCCCGTCGTCGAAGTCGAACCGACCCCGGTCGCGACGGCCGTCCCGGTCGAATCCCTCGCGCCCGTCTCGAAACCCGTCGTCTCTCGCCCCAAGACGCATCCACGACCGAAGCCGGCCGCCCCTCCCGCCGAGCCGATCGCCTGGGCGTTCTGGTTGGGGATCGCGTGGCTGACGGGAGTGGCGGTCGGGCTGGCGCGGTGGGCGGTCGGGTCGATTCGGCTTGGGAGGATCGCGAGGGGCGGGAGCGAGCCGCCTTCGGCCGTGCTGGAGGTCTGTCGCGCGACGGCCGAGGCGCTTGGGGTCCGGCGGCGGGTCCGGGCGGTCGTCTCCCCGGCGGTCGCCTCGCCCTGCATCGCCGGCGTCTGGCGGCCGACGATCCTGCTGCCGGCAGGGATGGGGCTGGACGCGCCGGGGCCCGATTTGGACGCGGTGTTGGTCCACGAGTTGACCCACGTCCACAACGGCGACCTGGCGTGGAACGGCCTTTTGAACCTGGCGGGGGTCGCATTGTGGTTCCATCCGTTCGCCTGGCGGATTCGATCGGTCCACGCGGCGGCCTGCGACGCGGTCTGCGACGCCGCGGCGGTCGACCGTCTGGGCGACGTGGCGACCTACGCCCGCGCGCTGGCGCGGCTGGCGCTCAAGGCGACGCCCCCCGCCGGCGGCCTGGCGATGGCCCGCGCCTGCGACATCAGGCGTCGCGTCGAGGCGCTTCAGCGCATGGTGTACCGATCCCCTCTCTCCCGGAGGCTCGCCGTGCCCGCGATCCTGCTCTCCACCGCCCTGGCCGTCCTGATCGGCGGCGCCGCCGTCACCCGCGCCCGGGACGAACCCGCGAAGCCGCCCGCGACGGCGGACAAGGACCGGGACTTCCGATCCGGCGGAGGAGCGTCGGCGCAAGCCTCCACCCCCGAACCGCGCGCCGGCGTCGAAGGCGTCGTGCTACTCCCCGACGGCCGCCCCGCGACCGGCGCCGATGTCGCGCTCGAGACGCCCGACGTTCTCACCGCGCTGAAGGGGGACCGGATCGAGCAATCCAACGAGACGCCCATCCATAAGACCGGCGAAGACGGGCGGTTCCGACTCCCGAGGCCCGAGGGGACGGTCGTGGTGGTCGCCGCCCACCGCGAGGGTTTCGCGCTCGCCTCGCTCGAGGATCTCGGTGATCCGCCCGCGCTGAGGTTGCGACCCTGGGCCCGGATCGAGGGACGGGTGATGGTCGGCAAACGTCCCGGGGCCGGCGAGGAGGTGACGTTTCAGCCCCATCCCGGCCACATGCCGCAAGCGATGATGACGATGCGCGATTACGGCGCCGTCACGAAGGCCGACGAGGAAGGTCGGTTCGTGATGGACAAGGTCGTTCCCTTTCCAGGTTACATCGGCCGGGCCGTCGTGACGGATCTCGGCGAGGGTTCGACGTCGTACGCGCCCGTCGGAATGAAGGCCGCGGACGTGAAGTCGGGCGCGACGATTCACGTGACGATCGGTGGCGACGGCCGCCCCGTCGTCGGCCGGGTCGCGCTGGACGGTCGGCCCGACGTCGCGGTCGCCTGGGCCCGCAACGAGCCCGCGCGGATCGTTCGCGTCCCTGGGATCCTCGAGCCCGGATGGGCCGTCCGATTTTGGTTCGATAGATCGCTTTTAGTCGGAGGCTCTCTCGAAGCCGCGCCCCGATACGCCGGTGAATTCGATGCGGAGGGGCGCTTCCGAGCCGACGACGTCCCGCCCGGCTCATACCGGCTGACCGTCGACGTCGTCGCCCCCGTCAAGCCCGGCTCGCGCCGGGATCCCGAGACGCTCGCCCATGGCGTTCTGAACTTCAAGGTACCGCCAGGCGATATCGAAACCCCGGTCGACGTGGGCGAGGTCGTCGCCAAGCTCGAACGGCCCCCCGCCGTCGGCGACGAACCCACGAAGCCGGCCGCGGCGGCGACCGGCGCGCTCGTCGTCCGCGTCCTCGACGACGCCACCGGTGGGCCGGTGGAGGGGGCGGAGGTTGAATCGTCGTTCGTTGACATCAAGGTTGACAAGTCCATAAAGGCGGCCGCGACCACCGGGGCGGACGGGACCGCGCGGGTGGAACACGACGCGGGCGCCAGGGTCGGCAATCTCTCGTTGATCGTCCGCAAGCCGGGGTACGTTCCAGGGAGTTTCCATCGCGGGCGGGGGGGAAGCGTCGAGCCGTTCCCGATGCCCGAGGCGAAGGAGTTCCGCCTCGTCCGGGGGACGGAGTTGGGGGGCGTGGCGGTCGACGAGGCCGGAGCGCCGGTGGCGGGGGCGACGGTCAAGGTGTCGGCGCCGTTCGCCGACTCCGACTTTCCACTGATGTACTTCGACGTCGCGACCCTGACGACCGACGCCGAGGGCCGGTGGCGGACGGCCAACGCGCCGGAGGCGCTGGGGGACGTTCATGCCTCCGTCGCCCACCCGGACTACCGGGGAACGAGCGTCAAGGCGGACCGCGGCGACCTGCGCGCGATACTCGTGAAAGGGGAGACGGTGAGCGGCCGCGTCATCGACGGCGACGGCGGGCCGATCGAGGGGGCGAAGGTCAAGCTTCGGGACGGGCCGTCGTCGACGGGGACCGCCGACGCGACGACCGACGCCGAGGGCCGATTCACGATCCCGCACGCGAAGCCGGGCGACTTTTACGTCATGGCCGAGGCCGACGGCCACGCGCCGGCGTTCCAGGACGTGAAGGTCGAGCGCGGCATCGACGCGGAGGGCGTGGAACTTACGATGGGGCCCGGCGAAACGATCCGCCTCCGGGTCGTCGACGCCGAGGGCCGGCCGCTGCCCGACGTCGCGGTCGCGCCGTCGCTCGCGCGCGGCCGGGAATGGGGGTCGTCGTTCCGCGCCAAGACCGACGCCGAGGGTCGCGCCGTCTGGAGGGACGCGCCGGCGGATGAAACGACCTATACGTTTTCACGTCGCGGTTTGATGGCCGTCCGAACGGCGCTGGCGCCCGGCGACGAGGAGCGCGTGGTCGTCATGCGCCCGCCCCTGGTCGTCTCCGGCGCGGTGGTCGACGCCGTCACGAAGCGGACCGTCCCGAGGTTCCAGGTCGAGCGCGGAGTGATCGGGGAAGGGAGGGACCGGCCGTTCTGGCAATCGGACGCGACCGACGCGACCGACGGCCGCTATTCGCGGACCTTCGACTATCCCCAGACGTGGGCGATCCGGATCATCGCCCCCGGCTACGAGACGGCCGAGTCGCCGGGGTTCCAGGTCGACGACCCGGGCGCGGCCACGCGCGACTTCGCGCTGAAGCCGCGCGCGTGGCTGCAAGGCGTCGTCCGCCGTCCCGATGGCGCCCCCGACCCCAGGGCCCGGGTGGTCCTGTTGACGACGTCCAACCGCGGCGCCAGCCTCGACGGGACGACGTTCGCGAAGGGCTACGGCGCGCCTGCCCAGGAGGCCGACGCCGAGGGCCGCTACGCCTTCCCGCCGCCCGAGCCGCCGTTCCTGTTGGTCGCGACCTCGGAATCGGGCTACGTCGAGGCGAAGCCCGAGGACGTCGCGAAGTCGCCCGACCTTACGCTCCGGGCCTGGGGACGCATCGAGGGGACGGCGCGGATCGGCGACGAACCCGCCGCCGGCGCCTGGGTGGAATTCCAGCCCGATCGCGACGGCGGCCCCGGCGAGCGCGACCTGGTTCGGGTTTATAAGTCCGTCAGCGCCCAGGCCGACGCCCAGGGGCGGTACGTCTTGGAACACGTCGTCCCCGGCCCTGGCAAGGTCGGCCGGATGCTGGTCTCGCGAGACGGGAACAGGCGATACCCCGTCGGGATGGAGCCGGTGGACGTCGAGCCCGGCGCGACGACGCGCATCGACGTCGGCGGCGGTGGTCGTCCGGTCGTCGGCCGCGCCACCTACGACGGCCCCGTCGACTGGCTCCACAACCGCGCCGCCTTGCTCAGGACCGAACTCGGCGCACTCGACATCCCCGCCGCCGAATACAAGCTCTACGTCGGCGAATACGACGGCAACGGCCGGTTCCGGATCGAGGACGTGCCGCCGGGCCGCTATCGCCTGGCGCTTCGGGCCGACGTCCAGCTTCCCGTGAGCCATCCGACCCCCGCGATGGCCCCCGGCCGAACGTCCCGATCGATCGTCGTTCCCGAGGGGGACTCGACGGCCCCCGTCGACGTCGGCGAAGTCGCGCTCCGGCCCGAACGTCGCCTGAAGCCGGGCGATCCGGCGCCGGCGCTCGACCTGGAGCGGATCGACGCCGCCGGGGGGCGGTTCGTCCTCGGCGACCAGCGGGGAAAGGTGGTGGCCCTCTGCTTCTGGACGTCGTGGCTGAAGTCGGTCCCGTCGCTCCCGTCAAAGCTCCAGGAGTTGCAAAAGGAGCGCGAGGGCGACCCCCGGTTCGAGCTGGTCGGCGTCTCGCTCGACGACGCGCCGGCCGACGCCGCCCGCTTCGTCCGGGAGAACGGCATGCCTGGGATCCAAGCCTTCGGCGGCCCGATCGGCGCGGGCGCCGCCGCGGACTTCGGCGACGACGTCCCGGCGCCCGTCGTCCTCGTCGGCCCGGACGGGCGAATCATCGCCCCGTTCGTGGCCTGGGACAACCTCCGGGAAGAAGTGGCGAAGGCCCTCGCGGCCATGGAGCCGTCGGCGATTCGATAATTCCAGAAATCGGCACGGATGTCCATCGACGGGGAACGGGCGCGCGCCTAAAATCGAATGGGAAGCGAAGGGGGAATCGCGCGCCGTTCATCCGATCGGGGGCCGGGCATGGGACCAGCGGAGATCGTCGACAGCCTACGTCAGCTTTGCGAGGAGAAGGGGCCCAGGCTGACCACCGAGGAGATCGTCGATTGGATCGAGGGCCTCGACGGATTCGAATGCCATGCCGAATTAATCGCCTTTGCCAAGAAAATGAAGGCGCGTCAATATGCTCGTTTGTTGGAATACGACGACCCGGACTACGGCCGTCGCTTCAAGCGGCTCTGGAGCTTCCGAGACGGCCGCCGCAACCGTCGCTATTACAACGACATCACCCGGCTTGAGACCCCCGAGCGACGGCGCTTGCTGGACGACTACGTCAAGTTCGCCGGCCAGCTTCGCACCGTCCGCCGCGCCATGAACGACGCCCTCGCCGGCCAGAACTTCTTCGAGTTCTACGCCGACGACGAGGACGACGCCCCCGCGCCCGTCGCCGCGGAGGCGTGAGGCGCGTCGGCCTCGTTTGGCTCAAGGCTCGTCGTCTCGCAATCGGTATTTCCGGGCGTCGGGAGCGTCCCTGTCAGGGCCTGGCGGGTACTGCGCCGAGCAGTCTTTGAAGAAGAGAAAACAGACGTCCCCCCAACGGTCGACCAACTCGCTCCAACTCGTCGCGACGAGACCGCCGTTGTGGACCGCGGCGCCGCTCGGAAGGTCGATGAAGCCGAACGGCTTGTAGTCGATGAAGCCGAACGGCTTGTATGAGCTCCATTCGTAATCGTGGTAGACCACGGCGCCGCTCGGAAGGTCGATGCAGACGTGGTCGGCGTCGCCGACGTAGGGCCAGACGACGGCCCAGTCCAGCATGTGGCGCAGGACGGGGATGGCTTCATCGATGCCGTCGGCGTCGATGTATTCCTCTGGATTGTCGAGCCATCCGCGCGTCTGCGCGCGAAACTCCAGGGAATTCCGGACGAGCGTTTCGAGATCGGGCAGATCGAAGCGTCCGAAATCGAAGTCCGTGTTTGAGCGGACGTCGTCCCAGGCCACCTCGAACCCATCGGCGAACTGGGCGTAGGTTTCCCGCAAGTCGGCCGGGAGCGGTCGCCCAAGGGCGTCCTCGGCGCGTCGGATCGCGCCCGGCTCCGCCGGCGGTCGCCGGGTCACTTGCAAGGCGATCCCTTTTCGGGCGAGAAACCGTTCGATGCGAGCCAACTTCGCGGCGATCATCATCGGCCCCCCGGATCCACGCGCGGTCGGCGTCAGATCGCGCGGAACATGACCAGGACGTCCACGAAGCCGAGCGTCGGATGGGCGAAGGCGCCTGGGAGTCGACCGACGACGTCGAAGCCGACGGACTTCCAGAGCTTCACGGCGCGTTCGTTGGCGCTGACGACGAAGTTGTACTGGATGGCCCGGAAGCCCCGCTCGCGGGCGCGCTCCAGCGCGTGTTCGAACATGCGGCGGGCGACGCCGCGGCCGGTGGCGTGGGCGGCGGTCATGAAGCCGCAGTTGGCGACGTGCGACCCGCCGCCGGGACGGTTGGGGCGCAGGAAGAAGGTGCCCACGACCGCGCCGTCGTCGTCCTCGGCGACGAAGACCTCGCGGTCGGGGGCGAACCAGACGGCCAGCGCGTCGGCCTCGGTCAAATCACGGTCGAGCGCGTAGGTCTCGCCGGCCCGGATGACGGGGATGATGATCGCCGCGACCGCGGCGGCGTCGTCGGGAAAGGAGGCGGGGCGGACGCGCATGGCGGGTCGGTCCTGGATCGCGGTTCGAACGGGGCCGGAGCCGTCGACAACTTTTTCGACTTGGAATCTGGGAAGGATGGAAAGGAGACGACGTCCCCTCTCCCGGTGGGCTGACGACCCGACACTTTTTCGGAGGCCGCGGCGATCAT
>CALCIB010000210.1 GCA_937907525.1 uncultured Planctomycetales bacterium
GGGCCACCTTCTCCCTCAAGGGGAGAAGGCGATGATCGCCGCGGCCTCCGAAAAAAAGTGTCGGGTCGTCAGCCCACCGGGAGAGGGGACATCGAGCGCTTCTCCATCCCTCCCAGATTCCAACTCGAAAAGTCGTGGCCACGCCTATGGCCGCGAGGAGGGAGGGCCGATACAGTCGCCCGCAAAACCTTTAAAGTTCGGCTTTTACGACTCCGGCCGCCCCGAACCGGGAGGGCGGAACCACTCCTCCAGCAGCTTGAGCGCCTCCGGGTCGGGAGCGGCGCCGGCGCTTTGCTCGAGAGCCCTCGCCATCGCCTCGTCCACCTTCCGTCGAAGCGTGTCGAGCATCGCTTGTTGTTCCGGCGCGAGGGCGGGGGGATCGGGGTTCATCTCTCGGAACCGGCGGTCGGTTTCCTCCCTCAGGTTCATGGCCGCGGCCATCATGGTGGCCTTGCGCGCCTCGGGGGAAAGGCCGTCGAGCCGCGCTTGCAAGCCGGCGTCGCGACGTTCGCGCTCGCGCGCGGCGGCGTCCGCGGCCGGGCCCAGCAGGAGCGCCCGCAGAGCTTCGAGCCGTTCGCGGTCGCGCGACTCGAACATGACGTAGATCGGGGCGCCTCGCGACGTCGCGTTCCGCCAGGCGTCTCCGCGCCCCTTCGACGTCTCGTACACGATCCCGTCGTGGTCCGCCGGTTGAAGGTGAAGCGCGAAGGTCGGGTTGGGACTTGGCCTCAAGGGTTTGACGTCGGCCCGGGACGCATCGAGGGGCGCGGGAAGGAGAGTCCTGGATCGCTCCTCGCCATCGAGCCAGATCTCGCGGCGCCAGAGGACCAGGGCCTCGCCCCGGCGGACGAGGACTTGCACCAGCCACCATCCCTCGTCCTCGACGGTCGCCCCCGTAAGCGTCTCGCGCGCGACGACGTCCAGGGCGTCCCACCTCTCGGGCCATGCGACGGCCGGTTCCTCGTCGGTCGCTCTGGCTTTCTCGAAGAACTCGGCGAGCGAATCGGCCACGTCCTCCACGGGACTTCCCTCGCCGTTGACGAGAGCGTGGACGGTGGGTTCGGCCTCGCGACCGCGCGCGTTGAAGTCGATGAGGAATTGCGCCGGGTACTGCTCGTGATGGCCCAGTTCGAAGACGAGACCGCGGTCGGCCGGTTCGTCGCCCTCGAAGTACGCCCAGTCCCAGAAGCCGGCGTCGACCGGCTGGATCTCCCCGAGCCGGTTGATTTCGACGTCGGCGCCTCGGGCGATCCCGCCGTTTCGCCTGGCGAGGGCGTCTCGGAGCGGGCCGGGCAGGGTGACGCCGTGGAGGCGCTCCCACGCGGCGATTTCCGCCGCGCTCGCGCCGGGGGCGGCTTCGTCTTCGTCGGCCCAGAACGGGTCGGGTTCGGCCATGGTCGGCCTCGCGGGGTGGAGGGGTCGGGCCGCCGGCCGGGGGTCGGTTCACGACGCGACGACCCATTGTTTTTCCCCGTGATCCGCGCCGTCAAGAGGCTGGAGCTTGGTCAGGGCCGAAGTAGACCGTTGCACTTAAATATGGAAAGCCGCTTCGTTGAAAACGTCGCGGGAGAATGATGGCGATCATCCCTTCTCCCCTTGAGGGAGAAGGTGGCCGAAGGCCGGATGAGGGGGGGTGACCCCGGAATCCGTCGGAATGGAAGTCGTCTTTAAGCCATGGCTTGCGCCGGAACGCGACGGCGGTCGACCCCTCATCCGGCCCTTCGGGCCACCTTCTCCCTCAAGGGGAGAAGGGATTCCGCATGCTCGCTCGCGATGATTTCAATAACGCGGGCCTCCATATTTAAGAGTTATCTCCGACGATCAGGCCCCACGCCCACGCGACGACCTTAGCGCCTGGCCGGCGACCAGTCCCAGGCCGAAGCCGACGAGCAATCGCAGCAGGGGGTGGGGGACGTCGGGAGGGGTGGAGATCACGCCCAGGCGGCCGAATTCCGCCGGGGTGCCGACGTAGCGGCCGTAGGGGGGCGTGGCCTGGCGCTGGAAGTCGACCGCCAGGGTCAGAAGGCCGTGGTGGAGTTCCTCGCCCTTCACGGGGACGCCGTGGCCGGTCCCGGCGATCACCGGCTTGAGCGCGGCGAGGGTCTCCACCGAGTGGCGCGCCTGTTCCCAGTCCTGGGTGAAGTAGGCCGGCGGGCGGTGGACCGTCGGGCGCTGGGTGAGGACGGAGAGGGCCGATTCCTGGTTGGTCGTGACGAAGGCGTCGCCGGCGATCAAGGTCCGGTCGCGGTCGCGGAAGAAGGAGACGTGGCCGGGCGAGTGGCCGGGGGTATGGATCCATCGCCAGCCCGGCAGTTCGGGGACCACGCCGTCGGCGGGGAGGTCGCGCGCCCGCCCGCCCAGGTCGATCGGTCCTCGGGGGTAGAGCCAGGAGAGCGAGGACATCAGCCCGCCGCCGACGGTCGGGTCGGGGGGCGGATAGGGGCAGCGGCCGGTGAGGAACGGCATCTCCAGGGGATGGGCGTGGATCGGCGCGTCCCAGCGCTTCGCCAGATCGGCCAGGGCGCCGACGTGGTCGAAATGGCCGTGCGTCAGGAGGATCGCCGCGGGGCGGGCGCGCGATCCGAACCGCGATGCGGCGGCCTCGGCGATACAGTCCGCGTAGCCGCAAAGCCCGGCGTCGACCAGCACCCAGTTGCGGTCGCCCGCGTCGGGGGGGCCGATGAAGAACAGATTGGAGATCCCGGCGCGCAGATAGGCGACGTCCCGGGCGAACTCCCAGGGCCACGTCGGCGCCCGTTTCTTCGGACGCGCGTTTTCGGCGCGCTCGGCTTCGACCCGTTGGACTGCTGTCTCGCTCATGGCGTGGCTCCCCGGCCGTGGAACACCGTGCTTGAATCGCGAGGGCGACTTCAAGCGAGCGAGCAGCGCGCGTGCCGACGTTGAAAATCGAGCCGCGGCGGGGAGCCGGAATCGGGCCCGCGACGGTCGGTCGCGGGCCGGGTCGCGGCCTGGAATCCGTCCCATAAGTGGATAGGAGCGACCATCACGGTCTTCCCCCCTCGCGGGGAAGACAGACCGCGAAGCGGCCGGATGAGGGGGAGGACGCGCGAGACGACCGTCGGGATTCGCGGAGGCCCGTCCGGGAAGCCCTGGACGTCGATGACTTTCTTGCCCGCCTCCCCCTCATCCGGCCCTTGGAACGCCGCCGAAATAACTTCCCGGAATTTAACCACGGAGTCACGGAGGACACAGAGAGGAAATCGAGAATTGGAGAATTGAGAAATTGTGAATTAAAAGGTTGATGACGGACGAACCGCTCCTCGTCTTCACTCTCCGTGCTCTCCGTGACTCTGTGGTTCCCCATCTTCCGCCCATGGATTCGACAAGTTGTTTCGGCAGCGTTCCTCGGGCCACCTTCCCCCGCGAGGGGGGAAGGCCGTTATGTCCGCGGCGACGCCCTTATGGGACAAACGCTTAAAGCTGGCCGCAGTCGGAGATGGTGATCTTGGCGGAGGTCCGGCCGGTGGGGGAGGAGCCGAGGGCCTCGATCTTGCGGACGAGGTCGAAGCCTTCGTCCACCTCGCCGAAGACGACGTGCTTGCCGTCGAGGTGGGGGGTGGGGACGGTGGTGATGAAGAACTGCGAGCCGTTGGTGTTGGGGCCGGCGTTGGCCATGGAGAGGACGAACGCCTTGTCGTGCTTGAGCTGGAAGTTCTCGTCGGCGAACTTGGCGCCGTAGATCGACTTGCCGCCGGTGCCGTTGTGGTTGGTGAAATCGCCCCCCTGAAGCATGAACTGGGGGATGACCCGATGGAACGTCGAGCCCTTGAAGCCGAAGCCCTTCTCGTGGGTGCAAAGGGCGCGGAAGTTCTCGGCCGTCTTGGGGGCGACGTCGTCGGCCAGTTCCAAGACGATCCGTCCGGCCGGCTTGTCGTCGATGGCGATGTCGAAATAGACCTTGGGTCGGGCCACGGTGGAATCCCCGTCTGGGCTGAAGTCTGGGAAGCGGGTCAACCGAGAGAACCAGGGTATCCGCAAGCCCGCCGATCCTCAACGCCTCCCGGCGGCCGCGGCGGCTCGGCTGGCGGACGCCGGGATCATGATGCTATCTTAATATGGTCGGCCGCGATCGGGCGGGGACGAGGGCGGCGCGGGTTTCAGACGGCGCGGGATCATTACAGGCGGGTTGGATGAAGCGGGACGAGGAAGGTTTGAACGGCGTCGAGACGGATTCGACGTTCGGGCGGGACGGGGTCGATGGCGCGTCGTTGTTGAATTTGGTCGCGGTGCCGGGTTTGGCGCCGATCGAGCGCGCTCCGATCGACCGCCGCGCCCTGGGGATCTGCGCGCTCGCGTCGCTGCTGGGGCTCGCGGCGGCGATCCTGGCGCTGTTGTTGATGGGGTTGATCGCCCTGGTGACCAACGCGGCGTTCTTCGGTCGGGCGTCGATCGAGGCGGCGGCGCCGGCGGGGGCGGTGGCGACGCTCGGGCTCTGGGTGGTCCTGATCCCGGCGGCCGGCGGTTTGGTGGTGGGGGTGATGGCCCGCTACGGTTCGAGGGCGATCCGAGGCCACGGCATTCCGGAGGCGATGGAGCAGATCCTCACGAACCGGAGTCGGATCCCCGCGCGGCTGACGGTGCTCAAGCCGATATCCTCGGCGGTGGCGATCGGGACCGGTGGGCCGTTCGGGGCGGAGGGGCCGATCATCGCCACGGGGGGGGCGTTGGGTTCGGTGCTGGGGCAGTACACGGCGTGCAGTCCCGCGGAGCGCAAGACGCTGCTGGCCGCGGGGGCGGCCGCGGGGATGGCGGCGACCTTCGGCAGCCCGGTCTCCGCGGTGCTGCTGGCCGTGGAGTTGCTGCTTTTCGAGTATCGCCCGCGATCGATCATCCCCGTGGCGCTGGCCGCGACCGTCGCGACCGGGATGCGCGTCGCGCTGGAGGGGCCTGGGGCCGCGTTCGGCATGCCGGACGTCGGGCCGGCGTCGCTGGGGGCGTTGGCGTTCTACGTCGCCCTGGGCGCGCTGATGGGGTTGGTCGCCACGGCGGTGACGCGGGCCGTGTACGCGGTGGAGGACGGCTTCGAGCGGCTGCCGATCCACTGGATGTGGTGGCCCGCGTTGGGAGGGCTGGCGGTCGGCGGCGTCGGCTTCCTCGCGCCGGACACGCTGGGCGTGGGGTATTACAACATCGCCGCGATCCTCTCGGGCTCGACGCCGACGAAGGCGGTGGCGTTCCTCTGCGTGATGAAGCTCGTCTCCTGGTTGATCGCGCTGGGGAGCGGCACGTCCGGGGGGACGTTGGCGCCGTTGTTCACGATCGGCGGGGCGATCGGGCTGTTGATCGGCGAGGCGGGGTCCGCGGTCTTGCCGGGCCTGGGCGTGGACGCGAGGGTCGCGGGGCTGGTCGGGATGGCGGCCTTGTTCGCCGGCGCGTCGCGGGCGATGCTGGCCTCGGCGGTCTTCGCGTTCGAGACGACGCTGCAACCCGCGGCGCTCTTGCCGTTGCTGGGGGGTTGCGCGGCGGCGTATCTCGCGTCGTCGTTGACGATGCGGAACACGATCATGACCGAGCGGATCGTCCGTCGCGGGGTGCGGGCGCCGAGCGAGTACGCGACCGACCCGCTGGAACACGTCCTGGTCCGCGACGTCGCCTCCAAGCCCGCGATCGTGTTGCGGAAGTCGTGGAGCGTCGCGGAGGCGCGGGCGTGGCTCGCCTCGGGAGCGCCCGGAAGTTCGCACCAGGGGTTCCCGGTCGTGGACGAGCGCGAGAACCTGGTCGGCGTGGTCACGCGGAGGGACGTGCTGGCCGCCGGCGCGGAGGCCGGGAGCGTCGGCGATCTGATCACCCGGCCGCCGAAGTTCGTGTACGACGACTGCACCGTCCGCCAGGCCGTCGACCACATGGCCAACCACGACATCGGCCGCCTCCCGGTGGTCAACCGCGAAGGGGCGCCCCGGGTCGTGGGGATCGTCACCCGGAGCGTCGTGGTTTCCAGCTACAAGGCGAGGATCGCCGAGACCCAGACCGAGGCGGCGTCGCGAACCCTGCTCCCGTTCCGATGGCGCAAGCGGGTCAAGGCGCGCAGGCCCCGCGCCACCGGACGACCCGGCGCGTAGGTCGAAAACCCGGCGCTCGGGGAAATAGGAACCACCGAGTCACGGAGGATACGGAGAGGAGATAGGAGAGGAGAGAACGAAACCCGTTGCCAAATACTTCTAAATAAGATTATATGTTATTCAAAGAAAATCAACCATCTTCTTTTGATCTCGTCCTCTCTCCGTGTCCTCCGTGACTTCGTGGTTCCTAATCTCCCGATCGGGATTAGGCTTTCGGCGGAGCGGAGTCGTCACCGTTTGCCCCGCGCGGGGGCCGCGACGGGGCCGACGCGGGCGCGCATGGCCTGCATGGCGTCGCGGGCGGCGACCTGGGCGCCGAAGTCGGAATCGGCGGGGAGGCCCATCATGGCCTGAAGGGCGTCCTTGCCGCCCACGTCCTTGAGGATCCGGCACGCCTCGGTTCGGACCCTGGGGTCGCGATCGCGCAAAAGCTCGATCAGCGCGGGTTCGGCGGCCGGGCCGAGCGCCTTCAGGGCCGGCCCCGCCTTGATGGAGTCCTCCCCCAGCCTCGCGGCCAACGGCCCCGCGGCTCGTGGGTCGCCTAGCTGGCCGAGGAGGTCCTCCGCCGCCCAGCGCGCGCCGAAGTCGGAGCGGTCGAGGATCTTGACGATCGCCGGGACCGTGTCGTCGGTTCGCCACTGGACCATCGCCTTCATGACGTCGGTGACGGTGAAGCCGTCGGGGTCGTCCAGAAGCGTCGCGAGCGCCGCGTGGACCTCGGCGCGGCGGTCTTCGACGGGCGCCGTGCGGGCGATTCGGGACACGCCGTCCTTGCGCTTGCCGGGGTTGCCGGAGCGGAGGGCGAAGAGGGCCCTGGTGAGTTCGTCGGCGTCGTCGGGGGGCTTGGGGTCGTCGGCTTCCGGGTCGGGCGGGGTCATCGCCTTGATTTCCGCCTCGCGGGCCAGTCGGATTCGCTCCTGGGCCTCCTTGGCGGCGGCGACCTCGGCCGGTGGGATCGGCTCGGCCCTGACGAAGATCCGGCGGCCCTTCACCGTGACCGCGCCGTGGGGGATCTTCCGGGAGAGCGCCTTCGCGTCGTCCACCGGCCAGACCCGGTACGAGCCGCGCGGGTCGTCGCCTCCGAGTCGGTGGGACGCCTGGATTCCGCCGCCTTCTTGAAGGTCGTCGAGCGCGCGATGGAAGAAGGTCGCGTCGTCGTCGGCGTGGAGCCGGATGAAGACCTCGGCGAAGGCGGGCGGCGGGGGCGGCGGTTGGAAGTTCTCGGCTTGCTGGATCGCCCGTTCGACGGGACCGACCAACGGCTCGATGCGCGCGTTCAGTTGGACGCCGGCGGTCCCCAATCCCGGCAGGCCGGCGATGCGACGCGCCTCTTGCTGGACGCGGCCGACGACCCGGCGGCCCTCGCTGGCGGTTCGGCGGATCAGTTCGGCGTCCTCGGCGGGCGTGAGCCGGAACGGCGGCGGCTCGCGCCGAAGGTCGTCGACCATCCGCTGGCCCAGGCTCAAAAGCTGTTCCAGGGCGGACTTCAAGGAAGGCGCGTCATGCACGCCCGCCAGCACGCCGGCCATCTGGTCGATCGCCGCGAGGCTGATTCGAGACTGCCGCTCGTGGCTGGAAAGGTCGCGCAACGGCTGGGGCGGTTGCAGCGGCGGCGGGAGCGGCCCAAGGTCCGGGTATTCGGCGACGTCGGCGTCCGGATCGTGACCGGTGACGGCGTTGACCACGCGGTCGAGGATCCCCGGCCCCGCTTGCGGCGGCTCGGCCGGCGGCCCTTTTTTCGCGTCGGGCGCGGGACCGCGACCGCCGCCGAGGGACGTCAGGCCGATGACCGCCGCGACCAGCAGGATCGCGACCGCCCCCAGCGTGATCATCAGGTTCGAGGAGGGTCCGCCGCCGGTCACCGTCGTCGTCGTCCGCCGCGAGGCCAGAGGCGCCGGCGCGACCGTCTCGCCGTCGGCCCCGTCGTCCAGCCAGGACCTGTCGGCGGGCGCGTCGCGTTCGTCGCGCGCCTCGTCCGAAACCTGGAAGACGTGGCCGCACTCCTTGCATCGGACCCTACGGCCGACGAGCGAGGAATCCAGCCCCGAACGCTTCCCGCATCCCGGACAAACCGTCTGGATCTTCATCGCGGCCTTCCACCGAGGGTCGAACGGGCCCAGCCTCCCCGCTTGCGTCGTTGGCTTATACCACGGATGGACGGGATCGGCAAGGTGCCCGACGCCTCGATTCAGGCCGGCGCGAAAACGGTTCCGGCCTCGACGGTGGGCTCGGGGACGGGCATGCCGTCCACTGTCAATCCCTCGATATGGAAGGCGACGGCCTCGCGGATCCGCCGCTCGGTTTCCTCGCGGGTCTTGCCAGTCGCCACGCAGCCGGGAAGGTCGGGGACGTAGGCCGACCAGTTGCGCTCGCCTCGCTCGTAGAGGACCGTGTACGCCTTCATGCCTCGTCCTCCAAGTGAGCCTGCCGCCAGATGCTGGCCAGAGTCTTGGGATGAACGTCGTCGCGAAGATGTCCCGAGACGGTGACTCTCCCCGCCTTGTCGGAATGCTTCAACTGGCGATGGTCGCCGCGTGCGGATCACGATCCAGCCGTGTTGGTCGAGTCGCTTAAGCACCTCGCGAACCGTCATGCCCGCGTCCGATCTTAGGGAGTCGATGAGCGACCGCCGTCTCCGCGACGCTCCGCCTCGAAACTCCGACCGTCGCCATCAGTATACACGTCGCGGGGATCGCTCGGCGCGACCAACCGCCGCGGCGTCGGAACCGACCACCTCGCGGTCGCCGAGTCGTCCATCGGGAGCGAGAATCGCGCCGATTTGACACGATGGGATT
This sequence comes from uncultured Planctomycetales bacterium, assembly GCA_937907525.1. Taxonomy (GTDB): domain Bacteria; phylum Planctomycetota; class Planctomycetia; order Isosphaerales; family Isosphaeraceae; genus Paludisphaera. The sequence goes on from CALCIB010000210.1 coordinate 8,876, forward strand.
GATGGATCAAATGGGCTTGACGTCCGCCCTGACTAGTCGTATCATGTTACTAGAACGATCTGCTCGCCGATCACCGGCCCTCGGGTCGGGCGGCAAGTCCTACGGCCACCTCAACAGGGTGGCCGTAGTTGTTTTAGGGCTAGAGAACACATCTCGAACGTCCTTGCAAGGCATATAGATTTGTTATTGAGGACGCGCGGCGCGTCCCACGGCCACCCTGACACGGTGGCCGTAGTCGTTTTAGGGCTTGGCGCAACCTCACGGAGCGGACGCGAGGCGATGTATGTCTGCTATGTCGATGAATCGGGTGACACGAGCACGCTCAAGGATGACAAAGCCCAACCGGCCTTCATTATATGCGGTTTGATCGTTCGGCATGACCTGATTCATCGATTGACTCATGAATTCCTGGCTGTCAAGCAACGGTTCAACCCCAAGGCGCTGCCGCCCGGCTCGCACCGCATGGACTGGATTCGGGAAGAGGTGAAGGGAATCGACATACGCAAGGACGCATGCGAAACGAGATACGCAAGGACGCATGCGAAACGAGCCGCAGAAAACGCACGCATGCGATCGGATATCTGGACAACGTCCTGGAATTGCTGGAGCGGCATCGCGTCCGACTCGTGGGGCGGGTTTCCATCAAGGCGTGGAACGAGGACGTGAAACATGCGTCAATTTACTCGAATCATATTCAATATATTTGCAAGCACTTCGATCATCGCCTGGCCCTCGATCGGACCTCGGGCATGGTCGTCATCGACGGCCGATCGCCAAGGCAGAACGTCGGCGCCTCGCATTCGATCTTCACGCAGAAGTTCAAGGCGGGAGGCGATGCGTATCCCCGTTTGATCGAGGCGCCCGCGTTTGGCAACAGCGGCAATCACGCCGAGCTGCAACTGGCGGATTTGGTGTGCTCGGCGTTCCTCTGGCCGATGACGATGCACGGCTATTGCGAGGGGAAAGTGAGCAGCATCCATGTCCGCGACGGCTACTGGCGGATCGGCGACCGTTACGGCGAGCGAATCCAGAAGCTTCAGCACCGTTACCAAAACGCCGACGGGCGTTGGACTGGCGGG
>CALCIB010000211.1 GCA_937907525.1 uncultured Planctomycetales bacterium
AGGACGCGACAAGACACCTTCGACGGTCAGAGGCTTTCCGAACGGGCTTCCGCGAATGATGACGGTCGTCTTGCTCGTCATCCCCCTCATCTGACCGCTCCGCGGTCTGTCTTCCCCCGCGAGGGGGGAAGGTCGATTCCGACCCGCCTCGCCAGCGTTTCGGCGGACCGCTCTCAAGGGGAGAAGGCAAGCGCCGCCGCGGCTCGCCCCCCGCGCGGAAGTCGGCCCTCGCGGCCGGCCGCGCCGAGTTCCGGCACGGACGTTGCCGGTGAAAAGCCCTCGCCGAGCGCGGCCCTTCCCGGATCGGGTGGGGGCGTCGGATCGGCGGGATCGGCGCGGGTGTTGCTTGTGAAATAATCCTCGGCGATCGAGGTTTCGATCGATCGACGAGGCCGGCGGCTCCGAGAGGGCGGACTTGCTCCGGCGGGTCGCGGCGGCGGTTCCTTGACGCGCCTCGGAGGTGGGACATGGCGGAAACGGTGGCGGGCGTTCTGTTCGATCGACTCATCGACTGGGGCGTCGACACGATCTTCGGCCTCCCCGGGGACGGGATCAACGGCTTCATGGAGGGGCTTCGGGAGCGGAGGGACAAGATCCGCTTCATCCAGGTCCGCCACGAGGAGGGGGCCGCCTTCGCGGCCTGCGGCCACGCCAAGTTCACCGGCCGCCTGGGCGTCTGCATCGCCACCAGCGGGCCGGGGGCCATCCACCTGCTCAACGGCCTCTACGACGCCAAGATGGACGGCGCGCCCGTCCTCGCCATCACGGGACAGACCTATCACGACCTGATGGGGATGCATTATCAGCAGGAGGTCAACCTGCTGGGCCTGTTCGAGGACGTCTCGGTCTTCAACCAGCAGATCAACGGCCCGAGGCACGCCCACGCGCTGGCCGACGCCGCCTGCCGGGCGGCGCTGGGACGTCGGGGCGTGGCCCACCTGAACTGCCCCAACGACTGGCAGGACAAGGACGACGGGACCGCCTCGCCGATGAACGTCAAGGGGCACACCTCGGCGAGTTGGCGACCCCCGATCGTCGTCCCGCGCCGCGTCGACCTGGAGGCCGCCGCGAAGCTGCTCAACGCCGGCGGGAAGACCGTCCTGATGGTCGGCCAGGGGGCGATGGGCGCCGGCGACCAACTGGAGCAGGTCGCCGAACTCCTGGGCGCGCCGATCGTCAAGGCGCTTCTGGGCAAGGCGGTCGTCCCCGACGACTCCCCCTACACCACCGGCGGCCTGGGCCTCCTGGGGACCTATCCGTCCGAGAAGGCGATGGAGGAATGCGACAGCCTGCTGCTGGTGGGGACCAGCTTCCCCTACATGTCCTTCCTGCCGAAACCCGGTCAGGCCAAGGCCGTGCAGATCGACCGCGACCCCACCCGGCTGGGCCTTCGCTTCCCGATCGACGTCGGCCTCACCGGCGACGCCGGGGCGACGCTGGAGGAGCTGATCCCGATGCTCGCGCGCCGCGAGGACCGCTCGTTCCTGGAGACGGCCCAGAAGCGGATGGGGGAGTGGTGGGAGTTGATGCGGACGCGCGAGGAGCGGGACGACACGCCGCTGAAGCCGCAAATGATCGCCCGGCACGTCAACGACCTGCTCGCCGACGACGCCATCATCACCACCGACTCGGGGACGATCACCACCTGGGCCGCCCGCCACCTGAAGATCCGCCGCGGCATGAAGTTCTCGTGTTCGGGCAACCTGGCGACGATGGCCCCCGGCCTCCCCTACGCCAACGCGGCGCAAGCGGCGTTCCCGGATCGCCAGGTGGTGGCGTTCGTCGGCGACGGCGGGTTCACGATGCTGATGATGGAGTTCATCACCGCGGTCAAGCACGGGCTGCCGATCAAGGTGGTCGTCATCAAGAACGACACGCTCGGCCAGATCAAGTGGGAGCAGATGATCTTCCTGGGGAACCCCGAGTACGGCGTGGAGCTTCAGCCGATCGACTTCGTCCGCTTCGCCGAGGCGTGCGGCGGCGTCGGCTTTCGCTGCGAGAAGCCCGAGGAGGTCCGCCCGGCGCTGGAGATGGCGTTCAAATCCAACAAGCCGGCCCTGGTCGAGGCGGTCGTGGACCCGTTCGAGCCGCCGATGCCGGCGCAGGCGACCCCCAAGCAAGCCCTGCACCTGGCCGAGAGCCTGGTCCGGGGCGAACCGCACGCGGGCAAGATCGCCACGACCATCTTCCGCGACAAGTGGACGGAGGTATTCTCGTGAGCGCCGGCGTCGCGGTCGATCGGGTCGAGGCCGCGGCGTATCGGATTCCGACCGACTTCCCCGAGGAAGACGGGACGATCGCCTGGGACCGGACCACGCTCGTCGTGGTCGAGGCCTCGGCGGGTGGGACGACCGGGCTCGGCTACACTTACGACGGCGAGGCCGCGGCTCGGGTGGTCGTCGATGCGCTGGCGGACGTGGTCCGGGGCCGGGACGCGATGGCGACGCCCGCGGCCTGGGACGCCATGACCGCCGCGGTTCGAAACCTGGGCCGGCCGGGGATCGTTTCGACGGCGATCTCGGCCGTGGACGTCGCGCTTTGGGACCTGAAGGCCAGGTTGCTCGGCCTCCCCCTGGCGACGCTTCTGGGACCGGCGCGGGAGGCCGCGCCGGTCTACGGCAGCGGCGGCTTCACGTCGTATCCGATCGAGCGGCTCCGGGAGCAACTCGCGGGCTGGGTCGCCGCCGGCATCCCCCGCGTCAAGATGAAGATCGGCGCCCGCCCCGATGAGGACCTCGCCCGCGTCCGGGCCGCCCGGGAGGCGATCGGGCCGAACGCGGAGTTGTTCGTGGACGCCAACGGCGCCTACGCCCGCAAGCAGGCCCTGGCGATGGCCGAGCGCTTCGCCGAGCTGGGCGTCTCCTGGTTCGAGGAGCCGGTCTCGTCCGACGACCTGGAGGGGCTGCGGCTGCTTCGCGACCGCGCGCCGGCGGGTATGGAGATCGCCGCCGGCGAGTACGGCTTCGACTCCTTCTACTTCCGAAGGATGCTCGACGCAGGGGCCGTCGACGTGCTCCAGGCCGACGCCTCCCGCTGCGGCGGGATCACCGGGTTCCTCCGCGCCGCCGCGCTGTGCCAGGCCCACGGACTCCCCCTGTCCGCCCACTGCGCGCCAAGCCTCCACGCGGCGGTGGCGTGCTCGGCGCCCAACCTCCGCCACGTCGAGTACTTCCACGACCACGAACGGATCGAGCACATGCTCTTCGAAGGCGCCCCGCGGCCGGTCGACGGCGCGCTGCGGCCCGATCCGACCCGCCCCGGCCTGGGGCTGGAATTCAAGCGCGAGGACGCCGCGCGTTTCTTGATCTGAGCCCTTCAACGAGCCTTGTCCTCCAACACCGTTCGGCACGAGCTTTGACGTCCCCGAGATCCAGCGCCAGACGTCCCTTCTCCCCTTGTGGGAGAAGGTGGCCGAAGGCCGGATGAGGGGTGGGCGCTTCCAGGGGCTTCCGGTCGCGCTTCCCCTCATCCGCCCCTTCGGGGCACCTTCTCCCACAAGGCAAGATTATTCGTGAGTGACGTAAGTCCAAGAACGATCCCGGATGCCTCGTCCGATCACCCAACCGTCCAATGACTTAGGGCGGCCTTGGGCTGATTTGCGACAACACCCGGCACCATAACGATTTACGAGTCCCACGAATAATCTTGCACAAGGGGAGAAGGGGAGATGCCGCTCCTGGTCGTCACAAGGCGAGTCGCGCCGAACGCAATTGACCGCCCGCCGCCCGACACCAAGGAGCCCCTCCATGCCGACCACCCTCGAGACGACCGGCCGCGTCCCCCCCTCCGTCCTCTCCTCCGACGTCGACGCCCGCGGCCTGGAACGCATGCTCCGCGAGACGATTCGGGGCGAGGTCCGTTTCGATTCGGGGAGCCGCGCGCTGTACGCGGCCGACGGCTCGAACTACCGCCAACCTCCGATCGGGGTCGTGATCCCGACCAGCGTGGAGGACGTGATCGCGACGGTCGCGGCGTGTCGCGCGTTCGGCGCGCCGGTGCTGTCGCGAGGGGGCGGCACCAGTTTGACGGGGGGCTGTTGCAACGTCGCCGTGGTGATGGACTTCTCCAAGCACCTCAACCAGGTCCTCTGGGTCGATCCCGAGCGCCGGCTGGCGCGGGTCCAGCCGGGGACGAAGCTCGACCACCTCCGGCGGGCGGCCGAGAAGCACGGGCTGACCTTCGCGCCCGACCCGTCGACCCACCAGTATTGCACCCTCGGCGGGATGATCGGCAACAACTCGTGCGGCGTCCACTCGCTGATCGGCCTGGGGACCGGCCGGACGTCGGACCAGGTCGACGAGTTGGACATCTTGCTCTACGGCGGCGCCCGCATGACCGTGGGGGCGACCGACGAGGACGAACTCGCCCGGATCATCGCCGAAGGGGGCGAGCGCGGCCGGGTCCACCGGGAGTTGAAGGCGCTTCGGGATCGTTACGCCGACGAGATCCGCCGCCGCTTCCCGGACCTGAAGAAGGTGCCGAGGCGGGTGTCGGGCTACAACCTGGACGAGTTGCTCCCCGAGCGCGGGTTCCACGTCGCGCGCGCCCTGTCGGGGACGGAGGGGACGTGCGTGATCGTCCTGGAGGCGCAGGTCCATCTGGTGCCCAGCCCGCGGTTCAGGACGGTGGTCGTCCTCGGCTACCCGAGCGTCTACGAGGCCGGCGACCACGTCTCCGAGGTCCTCGAGGCCCAGCCGATGGGGCTGGAGGGGATCGACGACGACCTGGTCGAGGACATGAAGAAGAAAAACATCCACCCGCGCGACATCAAACTCCTCCCCGACGGCGCCGGCTGGCTGCTGGTCGAGTTCGGCGGATCGAACCGGAGCGAGTCCGACGCCAAGGCGCGCCGGTTGATGGACCGCCTGAAGAAACTCGATAACGCGCCGAGCATGAAGCTGTTCGACGACGAGACCGAGGAGGAGCATCTCTGGAAGGTCCGGGAGTCGGGCCTCGGCGCCACCGCGCGCATTCCAGGCGAGCCCGACGCCTGGGAGGGGTGGGAGGACTCGGCCGTCCCTCCCGACAAGCTCGGCTCCTACCTGCGGGCGCTTCGCGACCTGTTCAATAAGTATGATTATAACTGCGCCCTTTACGGACACTTCGGCCAGGGGTGCGTCCACACCCGGATCGACTTCGACCTGAAGACGGCCGACGGGGTGGAGCACTTCCGGCGGTTCCTCGACGAGGCCGGCGACCTCGTGGTCGCCCACGGGGGCTCGATCTCCGGCGAGCACGGCGACGGCCAGTCGAAGGCCGCGCTGCTGCCGAAGATGTTCGGCGACGAATTGGTGCGGGCCTTCGGCGAGTTCAAGGCGGTCTGGGACCCGGACGGCCGGATGAACCCGCACAAGGTCGTTGATCCGTATCAGCCGGGCCAGAACCTCCGCCTGGGTCCGCATTACCACCCTCCCCAGGTGGAGACCCACTTCAAGTTCCCCGACGACAAGGGGAGCTTCGCCTACGCGACCGAGCGTTGCGTGGGCGTCAGCCTCTGCCGCAAGGACGAGGGGGGGACGATGTGCCCCAGCTACATGGTCACCCAGGAGGAAAAGGACTCCACCCGCGGCCGCGCCCATCTCCTGTTCGAGATGCTCCAGGGCGACCCGATGAAGGGGGGTTGGAGGAACGAGACGGTCAAGGAGGCGCTCGACCTTTGCCTGGCGTGCAAGGCGTGCCGCACCGAGTGCCCGATGAACGTCGACATGGCGACCTACAAGGCCGAGTTCCTCTCGCATTACTACGAGGGGAGGGTTCGGCCGCGGCAGGCGTACTCGATCGGGCTGGTCTACTGGTGGGCGCGGCTGGCGTCGCTGGCCCCCGGCGCGGTCAATCTGGTCTCGCACCTGCCGGCGGTCGGCAAGGCGCTTCGGATGATCGGGGGCGTTTCGACCCGGCGGGCGATGCCGTACTTCGCGCCGGAGACGTTCAAGGCGTGGTGGCTGCGACGAGCGCCGCGAAACCTCGACCGGCCCCGGGTCGTGCTTTGGGCCGACACCTTCAACAACCACTTCCACCCCCAGACGGCGATCGCGGCCGTGGAGGTGCTGGAGGCGGCCGGGTTCCGGGTCGACGTCCCCCGGCGGTCGCTCTGTTGCGGCCGGCCGCTGTACGACTACGGCATGCTGGATTCGGCCAAGCGGCTTTGGCGCGAGACGCTCGACGCCTTGCGGCCGGAGATCGAGGCCGACGTCCCGGTCGTCGGCCTGGAGCCAAGCTGCACCGCGGCCTTCCGTGACGAACTCAAGGGCCTCTTCCCGATGGACGAGGACGCCAAGCGGCTCACCAAACAGACGTTCACGCTCGCCGAGTTCCTGCTCAAGTACGCGCCGGACTTCGACCCGCCGAAGCTCAGGCGCAAGGCCATCGCGCAGAAGCACTGCCACCACGACCACGTCATGACGTACAAGGCGGACGTCGCGATCCTCTCGAAGCTCGGGCTGGACTTCGAGGTGCTGGACTGGGGCTGCTGCGGCATGGCGGGCTCCTTCGGGTTCGAGACGGGGCATTACGACGTCTCGATCGCGGTGGGCGAGCGTGGCATGCTGCCGGCGATCCGCGCGGCGAGCGCCGACGCGTTGATCATCGCCGACGGCTTCAGTTGCCGGGAGCAGATCGCCGAGTTGACCGGCCGCGGCGCGCTGCATCTGGCGCAGGTCTTGCAGATGGCGATGCGCGGGGGCCCCGCCGTCGAGCCGCCGGAGGCCGATCGCCAGCCGCTCGGAAAGTGGGAGCCGCGACCGTCGTCGGCGGCGGTCGGCGCGGTCGCCGGCGCCGCCTTGCTGGCGGGCGTCGGCCTGGGCTGGGCGGCCGCGGCGAGCCGTCGGACCTCGCGAAAGGATGGGAAACCGTGGGCATGAACATCGGTAATCGCGACCGCGACGTCCGCGCGATCGACGGCGTCCAGCCGTTCGTCCGTCGCGACGACCGCGGCCGCGCCGTGGTGGTCGGCGCGATCGACGAGGACGACCGCAAGATCCGAGCCCTCGCCGATCGGCTGCAACGGGCGGGCTACGGCGTCCTCCGCCAGCGAACCCCCCGCGCCGGCCGGATCCACCACCGCATGCGCGCCACCTGGGCCGGTCCCGGCGAACCTCCCGAAGACCCCTTCGCCGCCACCGAGGACGCATCCCAGGAGTCGAACCGACCGCGGAGCAAGCCATGAAATCCAAACTGATCCACGAGAACGACGGCGAGCGGACCTTCGCGCTGATCTTCCAGACCGGCGACGAGGTCGTGAGCGAACTCGTCGCGTTCGCCAGGAGGGAACGTCTGAGCGCCGCCCGGATGACGGCCATCGGCGCGTTCCGCGACGCCGTCCTCGGCTACTTCGACTGGCAAGCCAAGGACTACACGAAGATCCCGGTTCGGGAGCAGGTTGAGGTCCTCTCCCTGATCGGCGACGTGGCCCGCAAGGACGACGAGCCGGCGCTCCACGCCCACGTCGTCCTCGGCCGCTCCGACGGCTCCACGCTGGGAGGACACCTGATGGAGGCCCACGCGCGGCCGACCCTGGAGGTCGTCCTGGTCGAGTCGCCCGCGCATCTCCGCAAGGAACACGACCCGGAGTCCGGGCTGGCGCTGATCCGGCTATGAGCGCGGCCGGCGGATCGAATCGAACGAGCGGGAGGCGGGAATGGCGAGGACGTCGCAAAAAGCGGAACGAACCGACACCGCCGCGGCCTGGAGCGTCGACGAGACGTTCGCCCCGGGCGCGCCCGGGGAGCGCGCCCGCTGGGCGAGGGCCGCCAAAGACGGCGTCGGGACCGCGATCGCGTCGCCGCCCTCGTCGACCAGCACGGTCTGGTTCACCTTGAGCCTGGGGATGTTGACGGAAGTCTATTACCCTCGGCTGGACTGCGCCTGCATCAGCGACCTGGAGTTGATCGTCGCGGACGGGGGCGACTTCTTCTCCGCCGAGTCGAGCGACGCGGAGCACGTCGTCGAGATGCCGGAGGAGGGGGCGCCGCTCTACCGCCTGACCAACGCCTGCCGACGGGGACGCTACCGGACCGAGAAGGAGGTGCTGGCCCACCCCTCCCGGAACGCGATCCTTCAGCGCGTCCGTTTCACGCCCCTGAAGGGGGGGCTGGACGATTACCGGGTCTACGCCGTGCTGCACCCCCACGTCGCCGACGTCGGATCGGCGAACCAGGACAAGGACGTGGAACTGGAGGGCCGCGCCTGGCTGGGGCAGTTCAAGGGCGCGCGGATGCTCTTCGCCCGTCGCGAGGGCCGCGCCCTGGCTCTGGCGTGCTCGTCGCCCTGGATCGACGGCGCGGCCGGGTTCGTGGGGACGTCGGACGGGCGACGGGACCTCGCCGAGAATCGCCGGCTCACCTATCGGTACGAACGGGCCGAGGCGGGCAACGCGGTCCTCGTCGGCGACGTGGACCTTCGGCCCGACGACGGCCGGTTCGTCCTGGCGCTGGGGCTGGGCCCCGACCCCGAGGAGGCGGCCCACCACGCCCGCGCCGCCCTGCTCGACGACTTCGGCGAGGTCCGGCGGGAGTACGTCCGCGGCTGGCGCGAATGGCGGTCGACGCTCGACCCGCCGGCCCCGGTCGGTCGCGGCCGCGATCTCGCCGGAATCAGCGGGACCGTGCTGCGGACCCACGACGGCAAGGCCGTTCCGGGCGCGATGGTCGCCAGCCTCTCCACCCCCTGGGGCGAGGCCCGCGAGGCGTCCCCCCCGGTGGGGACGGGGGGATACCACCTGGTCTGGCCCCGCGACCTCGCCATGGCGGCCGGCGGCTACCTCGCCCTCGGCGCCAGGGCCGAGGCGGCGCGGGTGGCCCGCTACCTTCGCGTCATCCAGGGGGCCCACGGCGACTGGCCCCAGAACGCCCGCGTCAGCGGCGCCGCCTACTGGAACGGCGTCCAGATCGGCGAGACGGCGCAGCCCATCCTCCTGGTGGACCTCCTGCGGCGGCAAGGCGCCCTCGACGCCGACGAGGCCGCGGGGTTCTGGCCGATGGTCCGACGCGCCGTCGGCTACCTCGTCCGGAGCGGGCCCTCCACCCAGGAGGACCGCTGGGAGAACGAGACGGGCTTCACCCCCTTCACCCTCGCCCTGGTGATCTCCGCGTTCCTGACCGCCGCCGACTTCGCCGACGAACACGGCGAGGCGGACGTCGCCGCCTACCTCCGCGAGACCGCCGACTCCTGGAACGGCTCGATCGAGGAATGGCTCTACGCGACCGACACCGAACTGGCCCGGCGGGTGGGGGTCGACGGCTACTACGCGCTCATCATGCCCAGTTCCGAGGAAGGCGGGCAATCGCGCCTGAAGGACCTTCCGGACATCAACATCCCGACGTCGCGCGACCAGGAAATCCCCCCGGAGGAGACCGTCAGCCCCGACTTCCTGGCCCTGGTCCGCTACGGCCTGCGGGCCCCCGACGATCCCAAGATCCTCAACACCGTCCGGGTCGTCGACGCCGTGCTTCGGGTCGAGACGCCGCGCGGCCCCTGCTGGCGACGGTACAACGGCGACGGCTACGGCGAGCACGCCGACGGCGCCCCCTACGACGGCAAGACCCGCGGGATCGGCCGCGCCTGGCCCCTCTTGACCGGCGAGCGCGGCCATTACGAACTGGCCGCGGGAAACCGCGAGGAGGCCATCAAGCTCCTCGACGCCATGGCCGCCTTCGCCAACGACGCCGGCCTGATCCCCGAGCAGGTCTGGGACGCCGACCCGATCCCGGAACGGCTCCTCTTCCCCGGACGGCCCGCCGGCTCGGCCATGCCGCTGGTCTGGGCGCACGCGGAGTACCTGAAGCTCCGCCGGTCGCTCCAGGACGGCCGGATCTTCGACCAGCCGCCGCGAACCGCCAGGCGCTTCCTCGTGGAGAAGGTCGGCCGCGAGCGGGTCGTCTGGAGACTGGACTACCGACGCCGAGGCATGCCCGCGGGCGGGACGCTGCGCGTCGAGCTGTGCGATCCCGGCGAGGTCCAATGGACCGTCGACGACTGGGCGACGCGACGGAGGGAGTCGACGCGCGACACGACGCTCGGCATCCATCTGGCCGATCTGCCGGCCCCGGACCTCGCCCCGGGCGGGTCGCTGCGATTCACGATCGAGGGGCCCGGCGGCGGCGACCACGAGGGCGAGGAGTTCCGCGTCGACGCGGTCGCCCCGGATCGACGCGAATCGGTGGAGGCGCGGCGCGAGTCGTGATGGCGATGTCCACGTCAAGGGATGCGGCGAGGAACGGCCGAACGCCGCGGGTCGTGGTGGTCACGGGGGCGTCGGCCGGCGTCGGCCGCGCGGTCGTCCGGGCCTTCGCGGCGCGGGGGGCGAGCGTCGGCCTGCTGGCGAGGGGCCGCGCGGGGCTCGACGCCGCCCGCGTCGACGCCGAGGCCCTGGGAGGCCGCGCGCTGGCCCTGCCGACCGACGTGGCCGACGCCGACGCGGTCGAGCGCGCCGCCGCGGCGGTCGAGGACGCCTTCGGACCCATCGACGTCTGGGTCAACAACGCCATGCTCTCCGTCTTCTCGCCCGTCAAGGAGATGAAGGCCGAGGAGTACCGCCGCGTCACCGAGGTCACCTACCTGGGGTGCGTCCACGGCACGCTCGCCGCCCTCCGCCGGATGCTCCCCCGAGACCGAGGCGCGATCGTCCAGGTCGGCTCGGCCCTGGCCTACCGGGGGATCCCGCTGCAATCGGCCTACTGCGCCGCCAAGCACGCCATCCAGGGGTTCTGCGACTCGCTCCGTTGCGAGCTGCTCCACGACGGCAGTCGCGTGACGTTGACGATGGTCCAGATGCCGGCCCTGAACACGCCCCAGTTCGGCTGGGTCCGCAGCCGCCTGCCGCGCAAGGCCCAGCCGGTGCCGCCGATCTTCCAGCCGGAGGTCGCCGCGGAGGCGGTCGTCTGGGCCGCGCGTCGCGGGATGCGCGAGTTGAAGATCGGCTGGCCCACGGTCGGGGCGATCCTCGGCAATCATCTCGCGCCGGGGTTGCTCGACCGCTACCTCGCCTGGACCGGCTACGACTCCCAGATGACCGCCGAGCCCGAATCCCCCGACCGTCCCGACAACCTGCTGGGACCGCTCGACGACGACCGCGACCGCGGGGCCCGCGGCGCCTTCGACGCGCGCGCCCACGCCTCCAGCGAGACGCTCCGGATCGCCACCCGCGGCCGCGCCCTCCGCCTCGCCGGCTTCGGCCTGGCGGCGGGCGCGCTCCTGGGATACTGGCTGGCCGACAAGCCTCGTCAGTAATCCACCTTGTCGGCCCGGTCGCGGTATTCCCTCCAGACCTTGACGGCCTCGTCGCGCAGCAGGCTTTGCTCGGAGATGACGCGGGCCTCGGGCGCCGCCGCGAATTGCTCGTAGATGAAGGCGTCGTCGAAGTTGCCGTACTCCTTGGAGTCCTCCACCTTCGCGCCGTACACGATCCCGTCGACGCCGGCCCAGTAGCAGGTGGCCAGGCACATCGGGCAGGGCTCGGACGAACTGTAGAGGATGCAGCCGTCGAGCTTGGGCTTTTTGAGAAGCGCGCAGGCCTGGCGGATCGCGTGCATCTCGCCGTGCCAGGTCGGGTCGTTCTGGGCGATGACGTGGTTCACGCCGTCGGCGAGCACCACGCCGTCCTTGTCGACGACCACCGCCCCGAACGCGCCGCCGGTCTTGAACTCCACCCCGGCCTTGCGCGAGTTGGCGATGGCGCGGCGCATGAACTCCTCGTGCCTGGCCCTGGGGAACCTCGCGAGGATCTCCGCGGCGGTGATCCGCGGCCGGTCGCTGGGGACTTGCAAGACGCTCATCGTCGTTCCGTGGATGGGACTCTGAAGCGCCCAGAACAGGCCGGAGAACAAGCACCCGACCGCGACCGCCGCGCACGCGCCGCGCGCCCGCCGTGACCGAGACGACCCAATCGCATTCATGCCGACGCCTCCCGAGACGACTTCGAAATCGCAACGGAGTCAACCATGGTCGATCCCGTCTCCGAATTCAAGGAACCGCCGAGCCGCCGAGAGGAAGATAAGGAAGCCGACCGTCGCGGATCATGAGGTCGGTCCACCCTTGCAAACGGGGTCCGCCTCGTTTAATGGATATGCTCGACGTTCGCGCCCGTACTCTCGCTCCTGAAACGATCCGGGAATCCTCATGAAACGCCTGTTCGCCTCTCTCCATATCGGATGGCTGATTCCGGCGGTGCTCGCCACCGCCGGCGGGCTCGTCCCCGCCGTTTCGGCGGCGGACGACGCGATCGCCCCGGGGACGGCGAGACGGGTCGATCTGGGGAAGCGGACCACGCTCGAAGTCGTGTACGTCCCGCCCGGCGAATTCATGGCGGGGAGCACGGCGGAGGAAAAGGAATGGGCCGTCGGACAGGATGGCGGCGCCCTCTTCTCCTCGGGGGGCGGCGCTCGCGAGGCTTATGAGGGCGACCCCCGGCCGATGCGGGTGAAGGAGGGGTTCTGGATGGGTCGGACGGAGGTCACCGTCGGGCAGTTTCGCCGCTTCGTCGAGGAGACCGGCTACGTCACCGACGCCGAGAAGCCCGGCGGGGAGACGATGGTCTTCGACCACGACTGGAAGCCGAACATCACGAATTCGGGACATGAGCCCCATCCCTGGGTGTACCGAAGCGACAAGAGTTGGAGGGATCCCAACCACGGCGTCCCCGAACAGGCCGATTTCCCGGTCGTCTGCGTCAGCTACAACGACATGAACGCCTTTTGCGACTGGCTCACCAAGCGCGAGCAAGCGGCCGATCGTTTGCCGGCCGGCCTCGTCTACCGACTGCCCACCGAGGCTGAGTGGGACTACGCTTGCCGCGGCGGCCGCAAGGATAGCAGCTACTTCTGGTGGGGCGGCAATCTCGAAGACGCGAAGGGGCGGTTGAACATCTCGGGCCTGGACCTGCTTCCCGGCAAGGACTACGCCTGGCCCGGCGCGAAGTTGCCCTGGTTGGACGGTTACGCGATGGTCTCGCCCGTCGACCACTACGGCGAGCGGGGCCGCAACGGGTTCGGATTAGCGGACATGTGCGGCGGCGTCTGGGAATTCGTCATCGACCATTTCGATCCCGAGGGCGGACACGAAGAGGTCTTTTACGAAGACCCGGCGACCCGCGCCGTGTCCCGGCCGGTCTGCCGCGGAGGGAACTACTACGACGTGCCGGGCAACGCGCGGTGCGCCGTGCGATTGGGCATCGCCTCGGTGACGTATTCCGATTCCCGCGACGGCTTCCGCGTCTGCCTGGGGCGGCCGTTGGCATCGTCGCGTTGACGTTTCGGCGATCGTCGGGTCGGTCGCGGAGGACCGACCCGCCCTCGCGATCGAAAGCCCCCGGATCGGATCACGATTGCCGCAGGCCGACGGCGACGTACTTGGTCTCGAAGTAGGCGTCCAGCCCTTCGAACCCCAGCTCGCGGCCGACGCCGGACTCCTTCATGCCGCCGAAGGGGCATTGGGGGGTGGCGGGGACCGGGTCGTTGATGCCTATGATGCCCGCCTCCAGGCCCTCGGCCATCCGGGTGGCGACGGTCAGGTCGTTGGTGAAGACGTAGGCGGCCAGGCCGTAGGGGGTGGCGTTGGCCCTGGCGATCACGTCGTCGAGGTTCTTGAAGTCGAGGATCGGCATCACCGGCGCGAACGGCTCCTCGGTCAACAGGCGCATCGAGTCGTTCACCCGGGTCATGACGGTGGGCTCGAACCAGTAACCCTTCTCGAAGCGGGTCGACCGCGCGCCGCCGAGGAGGACGTCGGCGCCCTTGCCGCGGGCGTCGGCGACGAGCCGCTCGGCCTTTTCGAGCCCCTGGCGCATCAGCATCGGGCCGACCTGGGTCCCTTCCTCAAGGCCGCTCCCGACCTTCAGCTTTTTGGTCGACTCGACGGCGGCCTCGGTGAAGTCCTTGGCGATCCGGTCGTGGACGTAGAACCGCGACGGGGAGATGCAGACCTGGCCGTTGTTGCGGAACTTGCCGATCACCGCCGCCTGGGCCACCTGCTCCACGTCGGCGTCGGGGAAGACGATCAGGGGGGCGTGGCCGCCGAGTTCCAGGCTCAGCCGCTTGACGTGGTCGGCCGAGCGCCTGATCAGCTCCTTGCCGACCCGCGTCGAACCCGTGAAGCTGATCTTGCGCACCGCGGGATTGTCGAAGAGGGCGTTGGCGAACGGTTGCGCCGGGCCGATGACCAGGTTGGCGACCCCCTGGGGGAGCCCGGCCTCCACCAGGCACTCGAACTGAAGGATGAGCGAGATCGGCGTCTGCTCGGCCGGTCGGCTGACGATCGTGCAGCCCGCGGCCATCGCGGCGGCGATCTTGCGCGCGGCCAGCGCCGCGGGGAAGTTCCAGGGGGTGATGGAGCCGACCACGCCGACGGGGTGCTTGATGGCGTAGTACCGCTTCATGACGTTGGTCGGCGGGATGATCCGGCCATAGGCGCGCTTGCCTTCCTCGGCGAACCATTCGTAGGTGTCGGCGGTCGCGAGGGTCTCCGCCCTGGCCTCCGGCAACGGCTTGCCCTGCTCCATGGTCATGGCGCGGGCCATGCGGTCGGCGCGTTCGCGAATCAACTCGGCCGTCCTCTTGAGGATCCGGGCGCGGTCGTAAACCGAGGTCGCCCTCCAGGCGGGGAAGGCTTTGGCGGCGGCCTCGATCGCCTGGTTGGGTTCGTCGCCCTCGGCCCAGGCGACCTCGGCGACGAGCGACTCGTCGGCGGGGTTGACGACGGCGTGGGTCTTGCCGCCGGTCCCCTCGCGCCAGGCGCCGTCGATGTACATCCGGGTGGGGAAGGCGGAGGAGGCGGTCGCGGCTGCCATGATGAACGCTCCGATGTCTGGTCGACCGTGCGCGAGCAGGCGTAATCCCTTCTCCCCTTGTGGGAGAAGGTGGCCGAAGGCCGGATGAGGGGTGGCGCGACCGGAAGCCTGGGGATTTTGGCGTGTCGGAGCCTTGTCAAGACGCGACGGCGGTCGACCCCTCATCCGGCCCTTCGGGCCACCTTCTGCCTCAAGGGGAGAAGGAATGATCGTCACCACTCGTTCTCCGAGCCTTCGACGATCACGAGATCTCTGGCGCTAGCCTACGCCCGACGGTCATGAACCGCAACGTCGGGCGCGTCGGCGCCGAGCGCCGTCGTTACGACCGGCAACGTCGCCGCTTCAATCGTTCGGATCGCGTCAATGGGCGAAGGCGTCGCGACCGATTTTCATGGTGTCGTGGGATCGTCCGGCCGAAGGACCCAGGCCGGCTTCGCGAAGGTTTTCGATGACGAGGCGGTGGCGCATGGACGCGAACGGACGGGGACGGATGGCGAGGGTCGTCGGGCGGGCGATCCTCGGCCTGGCCGCGGCGTGGCTCGTTCCGCCGGTCGCGACGGTCGAGGCGTCCGCCATGCGGTCGGGGCCTCCGCGCGGTCGGCCGATGGCCCAGGCCGCGGGCTGGGGCGGTTACGCGACGCCGCTTCCGGGTCGCTGGGGCGCGTTCCTGGCCGGCGGCCCGGCGACGTGGACGTCGCGGCAATCGCCGCCGTTCACGGCCCCGGCGCGACTCGCGCTTTTGTCGCTGGTCCAGGGCGACCCGGCGGTCGCCGCGACCAGTCCGCTGGTCGAGTATTTCGTCTGGCGTCGAAGCCTCAACCCCGCCCGGTTCGACCGCTACCATCCGTGCCTGGGTCCGCGGCTGCCTCAGGGGTTCGTCCCGCCCACGCCCCCGCCGCTGGTCCCCCCCGTCGTCCCTCCGACGGTCCCCCAGCTTCCGCTTCCGCCCGACCCGCCGCTGGGCCCGCCGATCCCCAGCGTCCCGCCGACGGTCCCCGAGCCGTCCGCGCTGCTGGTCATCGTCGCGGGCGTCGCCGGGGCGCTCGTCTTGCGACGCCGCGCGAAACCCTCCGCGGCGTGAGCCGCGGTCGGGGCGAAGTCGGATTGTGCGGGCGGTTCGCGGATCTTAGGCTAGGGGCTCCCGTGAGGATCAACACCGTCACGCGCCCTAGTGAACCGTCGCGCCCAACGACAGTGGGTTCTTGTAGGCTGGGTCTGGACCCAGCCCTCGCGAGCCAAGGCTTCTCCAGGCTGGGTCCAGACCCAGCCTACGGGACCGGCCCTGGAATCAAGGCGTGGCGTGGCGCGGATCGCAAGGACCAGCAGGAGTTTCCCCAGGCATGGCATCCACCGTGAACATCAAGCAGCCGGTGACCGACGCGGAGCACCCGATGGACAAGACGTGCATCGACACGATCCGCACCCTCTCGATGGACGCCGTGCAGAAGGCGAACTCGGGACATCCCGGCACCCCGATGGCGCTCGCCCCGGTGGCCTACCTGCTCTGGCAGAAGCACCTGAACTTCGACCCCGCCGATCCGGTCTGGCCCAACCGCGACCGCTTCATCCTCTCCTGCGGCCACGCCTCGATGCTGCTGTACTCGCTGCTCCATCTGGCGGACGTCCAGGCGGTCGACGAGAAGTACGAGACCACCGGCCGGGCGTCGGTAACGCTTGAGGACATCAAGAACTTCCGACAGCTTCACAGCCACACGCCGGGCCACCCGGAATACCACCTGACCTCCGGCGTGGAGACGACCACCGGCCCCCTGGGCCAGGGCGTGGCCAACAGCGTCGGCATGGCGATCGCCTCGCGGTGGCTGGCCGCCCGCTACAACAAGCCGGGGTTCGAGGATCTGATCGACTTCAACGTCTACGCCATCTGCTCCGACGGCGACATGATGGAGGGGATCTCCCACGAGGCCGCCTCGCTCGCCGGCCACCTGAAGCTCCCCAACCTCTGCTGGATCTACGACGACAACCGGATCACCATCGAGGGCCACACCAGCCTGGCCTACGGCGACGACGTCGCCGAGCGGTTCATGGCCTACGGCTGGAACGTCACCCGCGTCGGCGACGCCAACGACCTGGGCCTGCTGGAGCGGGCCTACGAGGCGTTCCTCAACTGCCACGACCGCCCCACCCTCATCATCGTCGACAGCCACATCGCCTGGGGCGCCCCCAACAAGCAGGACACCTCGGCCGCCCACGGCGAGCCGCTGGGCGAGGAGGAGATCCGGCTCGCCAAGAAGTTCTACGGCTGGCCCGAGGACGCCAAGTTCCTCGTCCCCGACGGCGTTTACCAGCACTTCCGCGAGGGCGTCGGCGCCCGCGGCGAGAAGGCCCGCGACGCCTGGTTCCGGAAGCTCGACGCCTACAAGGCCAAGCACCCCGAACTGGCCGACGAGCTGTACAAGATGCAGCATCGCCAGCTTCCCGACGGCTGGGACAAGGACATCCCGACGTTCCCCGCCGACGCCAAGGGGGTGGCGACTCGGGAATCCTCCGGCAAGGTCCTCAACGCGGTCGCCAAGAACCTGCCCTGGCTCATCGGCGGCTCGGCCGACCTGGCGCCGTCGACCAAGACGCTCATCAAGGAGGCCGACTCCTTCGAGCCCGAGAATTACGGCGGGCGGAACTTCCACTTCGGCATCCGCGAGCACGCCATGGGCGCCGTCCTCAACGGCATGTCCACGGTCAAGGTCCGCCCCTACGGCGCCACGTTCCTGATCTTCAGCGACTATTGCCGCCCCGCGATCCGCCTGTCCGCGCTGATGGAACTGCCGGCGATCTTCATCTTCACCCACGACTCGATCGGCGTGGGGGAGGACGGCCCGACCCACCAGCCGGTCGAGCAACTGCCGTCCTTGCGGGCCATCCCCGGCCTGGTCGTCATCCGGCCCTGCGACGCCAACGAGGCGGCCGAGGCCTGGCGGACGATCATCCCCTTCCGCCACCAGCCCGCCGCCCTGGTCCTGACCCGCCAACCCCTGCCGACGCTCGATCGCGACAAGTACGCCTCCGCCACCGGGCTGGCCAGGGGCGCCTACGTCCTGGCCGACGCCGAGGACGGCAAGCCCGACGTCATCTTGATCGGCACCGGCAGCGAGGTCTCGCTCTGCGTCGGCGCCTACGAGAAGCTCAAGGGCGAGGGGGTCAAGGCCCGCGTCGTCAGCATGCCGAGTTGCGAGTTGTTCGACGCGCAGGACCAGGCGTACCAGGAT
Organism: uncultured Planctomycetales bacterium; assembly: GCA_937907525.1. Lineage (GTDB taxonomy): Bacteria > Planctomycetota > Planctomycetia > Isosphaerales > Isosphaeraceae > Paludisphaera. The sequence goes on from CALCIB010000211.1 coordinate 18,004, forward strand.
TCGGTCCTCCCCCCCGACGTGCTGGCCCGCGTCTCCGTGGAGCAGGCGTCGACCTACGGCTGGGCGAAGTACGTCGGCCGTCGCGGGGCGACCATCGGCATGAAGTCGTTCGGCGCCTCCGCCCCGCTGAAGGACCTCCTCACCGAGTTCGGCTTCACCGTCGACCGGGTCTACGACGCCGCCAAGCAACAGCTCGCCGCGCGCGGCTGACCGGAACGAGACGCCGGTGGGATCAGAGCCTGACCGTCACTGATTCTGGGGGTGGTGGACATAACGGCCTTCCCCCCTCGCGGGGGAAGGTGGCCCGAAGG